>CAYWSQ010000318.1:0-3498 GCA_964460925.1 uncultured Flavisolibacter sp.
CTGTGGCTCCTAATGCGCCGTAATATGGTGAGGCAGCAACTACCGGTATTTCTGTGCCAGCCTTGTTTTGTGCTACTGATGCAAAGGGAGCAAGCATGCCAATGATAATGAGTAATGGAGATGCTTTAATTCTTTTCTGCCTGTCCAAATTCTCCCTGCCTAATCCAACAAGTACGTGGCCTAATGCAAAAATGGCAAAGGCTAATACGATCGCGATCATGATAAATACTATTTCCAGTGTGGAAGTTCCTTCCGCAGGTTTGGCAACAGGCGTTTCCTGCGCGAACAGTATTCCCGGTGTGATTGCCAGGACCAGGGCTGAGGCTATTTTAGTGAGTCTCATATAGCATTATTTTTATTTTCCGGAGTTGAATCAAGAGGTATTCTTGAAATGGTGTCTACGCTGGATCTGTCCAGTTTTTTAACATACACCAGCAGTACCACAAAGAAGATGAAGAATATCAGCAACGACAGAACAGGATAGATCTGTGCGTTTTCCATTGTTTCGGCATATTGTTTTATGAATTTGAACATCTTTTTAATTTTTACTTTTATCAATGTCTTTACCCAACCTCTGCATATAAGCGATCAATGCAATCACTTCCTTGTTGGGCGATATCTGGATGCTGTCTGAGGCGAGTGATGCAGTTATTCCTTTTGCCTGCTCCAGCAAATGGGCGTTTGCCATCCTGTCAAAACCTTCCTCATAGGGCACTCCTAATTTTTGCATAGCACGAATCTTGGCAGCAGTTGTGCTCGTATCAAGTTCCTGGGTTATCATAAAAGCATAGGATGGCATGATTGATCCTTCACTCATAGACCCTGGTTCACGAAAATGCCTGAAATGCCAGCCGTTGGATTTTTTCAGGTTGCCGGTTCCTTCACGCGCCAGGTCCGGACCAATTCTCTTACTGCCCCACTGGAACGGATGATCGTAAACAAATTCACCCGCCTTGGAATATTCTCCATAACGTTCGGTTTCACTCCTGAAAGGCCGAATCATCTGGCTGTGGCAGGTATAACAGCCTTCCCTCACGTATAGATCCCTCCCCTGCAGTTCAAGTGGCGTATAGGGCTTTACACTGGCTATGGTTGGCACATTAGATTTGATCATGAAAGTGGGAACGATTTCGATGATACCCCCGATCAGGATCACGATAAGGCTTAGCACCATGAGATAAGTCGGTTTTCTTTCAATCCACCTGTGCCAGTGTTCCCCCTTATGTTTAATTGTTGTTTTGATCATTGGAGCAGCTTCTGCAGCTTCGTTCGCTACAAGCTTTCCTGCTTTAACTGTCTTATAAATATTGTAAACCATGAACAATACTCCCGCTACGTACAGTAATCCTCCTAATGACCTCATGGCATAAAAGGGCTTCATGTAAGTCACAGTTTCAAGGAAAGTATATTTTAACTGGCCACTTTCAGTGAATTGCTTCCACATACTGCTTTGAGTGAAACCTGCCCAGTACATAGGAACAGCGTAAAATATAAGACCAAGTGTTCCCAGCCAGAAATGCTGATTAGCAAGCTTTTTAGAGTAAAGATTTGTGTTGAATATTTTCGGGATGATCCAATAGAGGATACCAAATGTCAGCATTCCATTCCAGCCGAGTGCGCCAACGTGCACATGGGCCACGATCCAGTCTGTGTAATGGCTGATTGCACTCACACTCTTCAGCGACAGCATAGGTCCTTCGAATGTTGCCATTCCATATGCAGTAACGGCTACTACCATGAATTTCAGGATAACATCATCCCTGACCCTGTCCCATGCACCACGTAGAGTAAGCAGACCATTGATCATTCCACCCCAGCTTGGAAACAGAAGCATAACTGAGAACACCACACCTAGTGACTGCGCCCAGTTTGGAAGAGCAGTATAGAGCAAGTGGTGCGGTCCTGCCCAGATATACAGGAAGATCAGCGACCAGAAATGAATTATTGAAAGACGGTAAGAATACACCGGGCGGTTCGCTGCTTTTGGCAGGAAGTAATACATCAACCCCAGGTAAGGTGTGGTAAGAAAGAAAGCAACAGCGTTGTGGCCATACCACCATTGTATCAGGGCATCCTGAACCCCTGCATACCAGCTGTAACTTTTGAATAGGGTTACGGGCATTTCAAAGGAATTCACAATATGGAGCACTGCTACCGTTACCAGTGTTGCTATATAGAACCAGATCGCAACATACAAATGCTTTTCTCTTCTTTTCAGAATCGTTCCAAACATGTTCCATCCAAAAACAACCCAAATAAGTGTTATGGCGATATCGATCGGCCATTCAAGCTCAGCATATTCCTTTCCGGAAGTCATGCCCAGTGGCAAACTGATAGCAGCGGCAACAATAACCAGTTGCCATCCCCAAAAGTGGATCTTGCTCAGCAGGTCGCTGAACATCCTGGCTTTGCAAAGTCTTTGAAGGGAGTAATAAACTCCCATGAAAATTCCGTTCCCCACAAATGCGAAGATCACTGCATTGGTGTGCAGGGGTCGTGTACGTCCGAAACTGAAATACTGTGTAATATTCAGGGCGGGAAACACGAGCTGTAATGCTACCCAAAGCCCTGCTATCATACCCACCGCTCCCCAGAACATGGTGGCATAAGCGAAATTTTTTACGATACGATTATCGTAATGGAATTGTTCTACCTGCATTATTGTTGTTTTGGTTGTTTATCATTTTTGCCTGGCTCATTTTCAAAAAGCATCCTTATGGAGGGGGTATAATCATCTTCATATTGACCGGATTTTACACTCCAGAGGAAAGCAGCCAGGAAACCTCCCGCTATTAATATCGAAATGGCTATCAGAATTATAAGTGCGCTCAATGCTTTGATTTGGGCACCAAAATTATCCGGAGGGGATTGCCCGGTGAATGATGCCAGTCAAACAGGCAAATGATTTAAATCACAATCCGTACTTACGGGCAACCCTGTTGGAGAGTAAGGTAACTAGTAGAATGATGCTTATGCTGCTGGAGGGCATAAGAATAGCGGCCACCAGTGGAGAGAGATGGCCGGAAACCGCAAAGGATATTCCAACAATATTGTAAAGGATTGAAAGAATGAAGCTGGCTACAACTATATTTTTGCCGGCTTTCGCAAATCGAATTAATCTACTGAGTTTACTTATGGATTCGCCGTCAATAATTGCATCACATGCAGGGGTAAACCGGGCCGCCTGGTCACTTACTGCTATTCCGGCATTTGCCTGCATCAACGCACCTGCGTCATTGAGCCCGTCTCCTACCATAAGTACCGACCTGCCATTTTCCTGGAGGTGTTTTATATATTCAAGTTTATCAGTAGGAGATGCATTAAAGATCATATTAATATTGCCAAAATATGATCTGAGATTACTTCTTTCCCTTGAATTGTCCCCCGAAAGGATAGTAGTTTCTACCTGAAGATCTTTTAAACCTTCGGCCATTTCTGAGAGGCCCGCGCGGTAATCATTCTGGAAGCGGAAAAAGCCTTTATAATCCTTGTCAATTT
>CAYWSQ010000319.1:0-3475 GCA_964460925.1 uncultured Flavisolibacter sp.
TACGAAGGTGATGTCCATACCGGTGATCCTGTTCACTTTGTCGATATCAATCTCCGGGAAAATGATCTGCTCCGTTACACCCATGGTATAGTTACCACGGCCGTCAAAGGATTTTTCATTGATCCCTTTGAAGTCACGTACACGCGGAAGTGCCACGGAGATCAAACGATCAAGGAATTCATACATCTTTTCTCCACGCAGCGTAACACGGGCGCCGATTGGCATGTTCTTACGCAGTTTGAAGTTGGAGATGTCTTTCTTTGACATGGTAGCGATGGCTTTTTGTCCACTGATAGTAGTCAGTTCATCCAGCGCGATATCAATCAGTTTCTTATCGTTCACAGCACCGTTCACACCGCGGTTGATAGCGATCTTTTCCAGTTTGGGAACCTGCATTACTGAAGTATAGCTGAAGCGCTTCATCAGGGAAGGCACCACTTCTTCAGCGTACTTATTCTTTAATCTCGGAGTATATTTTGCTTTTAAGTTTGCCATGATTATATAACCCCTCCAGATTTTTTAGATACACGAACTTTTTTATCACCCTGCACATCCCTTTTCACTTTGGTAGCCTGTTTGCCATCCCACAGCATTACATTGGAAATGTTGATGGGGGCTTCTTTTTTCACAATGCCGCCTTTGGTGTTCTGGGCTGAAGGTTTGGTATGCTTGGTGATCACGTTTACACCTTCCACCAGTACCTTGCCTTCATCAACAAGCACTTCCTTTACCAGGCGTGGCTTCTTGACATCCTTGTCGTCACCAGCAATGACAACCACCTGGTCGCCCTTCCTGATATTGTACTTTGCTTTGAATCTTGTTTTCATTTTGCTCTTATTTTATTTCCTGATACTGCCAGGAATTATTTGAAACTTTTTATGCTTGTCTGGCTAATGGCCATTGGCCAATGGCTAATGGCTAATAGCTTATAATACTTCCGGCGCCAGAGAAATAATCTTCATATACCCCTTGTCGCGCAGTTCGCGGGCCACCGGGCCGAAGATGCGGGTACCCCTTGGCTCATCAGAAGCGTTGAGGATCACCACGGCGTTGTCATCAAAACGGATATAAGATCCGTCCTTCCGACGCAGTTTGTTCTTGGTACGAACGATTACCGCTTTGGCAACCGTACCTTTTTTGATACCGCCGGCAGGGATCGCGTCCTTTACGGTTACCACGATCTTGTCTCCGACTTTTGCATAACGCTGACCACTGTTACCCAACACACGGATACAAAGCACTTCTTTGGCACCACTGTTGTCCGCTACATTCAAACGGGATTCTTGCTGGATCATTTTATTTAGCTTTTGGCTATTAGCTTTTGGCTATTAGCCCGTTTACAATATTTTGAAAATTCATTCTTTTAACCACCAGCCAACAGCCAAAGGCTATCAGCCAACAGCCTTACTTCACTTTCTCTACAATCTCCACCAGTCTCCAGCGTTTTGTTTTGCTCAGGGGACGGGTTTCCATGATGCGAACCACATCGCCGATGCTTGCTTCGTTCTTTTCATCATGTGCATGGAAGCTGGTGGTTTTTTTAACGAACTTACCGTAGATCGGGTGCTTCACTTTTCTTTCAACCGCAACAGTAATGGTCTTGGTCATTTTATTGCTGGTAACCACACCGATCCTGGTCTTTCTCAGGTTCCTGGTTTCTGCTGCTGTATTTGTTGTTTCAGACATATCTTAAGCTTTAGGCTTTGAGCTCCGGGCTATGAGCTTCGAGTGGGTCTCGGGCTCGCAGCTTATAGCTCGCGGCTGTTCTATCCTAATTGTTTCTTTTTTAATTCGGTTTTCAAACGGGCAAGCTCCCTGCGTAAACCGCGGATGCTTACCGGGTTCTCCAATGGAGAAATGGCATGGGCGAATTCAAGCTTCTTCAAACGCAGTTCATCTTCCTTGATGCGCGCCTGCAGGTCCTGCTCGTTCAATCCCTGTATGCTTTTTTTAAAATCTACTGTCTTTGACATGATATATAATTTGATGATTCGATAATACTGGGTCCGCAAACAAAAAATGACTTTTCATTTCCGGCACCGCATTACCATGGTTTATGCTTCGGCGAGGTCGTACCTCTTTACAAACTTGGTTGCGATGGGCAGTTTGCCGGCAGCCAGTTTCAGTGCACCCTGTGCTACCTGTTCCGATACACCATCGATTTCGAAGATGATGCGGCCGGGTTTCACAACGGCAGCCCAGTATTCCAGGTTACCCTTACCCTTACCCATACGTACCTCTGCAGGTTTGTTGGTGATGGGCTTGTCAGGGAAAATGCGGATCCATACATTACCCTCACGTTTCATGTGACGGGTAAGCGCCTGGCGGGCCGCTTCAATCTGGCGGTCTGTGATCCAATGATCTTCCAAAGCTTTCAATGCATAGGAACCAAAAGAGATGGTTGTACCTCTTTTCGCGTCGCCCTTCATGCGGCCTTTCTGCATTTTCCTGTGCTTCGTTCTTTTCGGCTGTAACATTTATTACAATTTGATATTTTGATAATTAGACAGTGTGCTTTTCAACACCATCGATTGTTCTGAAGCGGCACCCGGCAGTTTCACCAGGCCAGCACGCTTTATCTTCTTCCGCCACCCTGGCCGCCCTGACGGCCACCGCCGCCACCACGGTTGAAGTTGCCTCCGCCCTGTCCGCCCCTGCGGTCGCCACGGCCTCCGAAGTCTCCACCCCTGTCATCTCTTCTTTCTCTTCTGTCACCCATTCCGCCGGCTTCTTTACCACCTACGAAATTCGGGTTGAGATCTCTCTTCTGCAGTACTTCACCTTTACAGATCCATACCTTGATACCGATCTTACCGTAAACAGTAAGCGCGAATACGTTGGCATAGTCAATATCCATACGGAAGGTGTGCAAAGGCGTACGGCCCTGCTTGATCTCCTCTGTACGGGCGATTTCAGCACCACCCAAACGTCCGGAAACCTTCACCTTGATTCCTTCTGCACCCATACGGAGCGCGGAAGCTATCGCCATCTTGATGGCTCTTTTATAATTGATACGGTTCTCGATCTGGCGGGCGATCGTATCAGCAACGATCATCGCATCCAGCTCGGGACGGCGGATCTCGAGAATGTTGATCTGCACATCTTCCTTACCGGTCAGTTTCTTCAACTCTTCCTTGATGCGGTCTACTTCGTTACCACCCTTACCAATGATGATCCCAGGCTTGGAAGTATGGATGGTTACGATCAGCTTACCTAAGGTTCTCTCAATAACGATCTTGGCAATGCCTCCTTTGTTGATACGGGCATTGAGGTAGGTTCTGATCTTGTTATCCTCGATCAGTTTCTGAGCGAAGTCTTTTTTATTACCATACCAGTTAGATTCCCATCCGCGGATGATACCTAACCTGTTACCAATTGGATTTGCTTTTTGACCCATGTTTATTGGTTGTGCGTTTAATTATTTTTTTGTTGTCTTTTTAGCTGCCGCTTTCTTGGGCGCGCTTTTTTTGGGAGT
>CAYWSQ010000320.1:0-3449 GCA_964460925.1 uncultured Flavisolibacter sp.
TAGCCTGGGTGTTTAAAGACCTCCGCATCACTTCTGTAGCTATCGGCGCAAGCAGGGCTCAACAAATCCGCGAGCTGCTTCAATGCCTGAACAATTATAGTTTCTCGGTTGATGAACTACAAACCATTGATGAAATATTGAAATGAACCCTATGACAGGAAAGATGAGACTGGTTTTATTATTTGCATTTTTAATTGAAGCTGCAACGCTTCATGCACAGCCCAATGAAACCTCACCAGCATGGCGGTTTAAAACCAGCGGAGCGCTGGCAGGTTATGGAAAAGCTATCAATAAAGAAACGGATTACAAGATCATTTACCTGGCGGGAGATTTTTCCTGGTCATTTACCAGGCAGCCAAAGAAAAAATATTTCATGGCTTATTATGTGGAGCCCCAGGTAAACCCTGTAAGAACCAAAAGACCCTGGGATATAGAGCTGGGTGTGAATGCCGGAATAAGAGGCTACTGGAAGATCAATGAAGGATTGTATTGTTACCAGATGCTGGGATCGGGTCCCCATTTCATTACTGCAGATGTAAAGCGGCAGGCAAAAGGATTTATTTTTTCTGATAATGCCGCGCTCGGTTTTTTCAAAAAAATAAATGATAAGAACCATTTCCTGAATGTGCAGTTCAGGTGGAGGCATCTTTCCAATGCCGGCTTCAAAAAACCCAACAGTGGCATCGATTCCTGGAATATATTGCTGGGCTTGTCTGGAGGGTTCTAATATTGTGAAGTTTGCTTTATGATTTATTTATTGAGCGACCCCGACTTTGAACTTTCAACTTTGAACTGAATCAGGCTCCATTATTAATTTTAAACGTATTTGGCCTTTGTTTTGCCGAAATAGTGTAGATTTATTCATTACTCAACCCCAAATCTTAATCATATGTCAGACGTTCAGCTCACCGCGTATAATGTAAAAACAAAAGAAAAAAATGTTCCTATCCAGGATGCTGTGGTTACCAAGACAGCCAAAGGAGCCTATATGGTTCAGGGACATGATGGAAAGGGTAATAAGCTCACCACTCTTTGCAATGAAGCGAAAGCATTAGCCGCGATCCAGGCTGGTGTAGCAAAACAAGGCTGGTAACAATTCAACTTTCTGAAATAAAAAAAGCTGCCGTAACCCGGCAGCTTTTTTAGTGGATCAATATCATCAGTGCTTGAATAATTTGAATTGGTAAGTTCTGCTGCCGGCTTCCACCTGCAACAGGTACACACCATTGGCCGACATCCCTAAATCTATTTCCAGTTTCTGCAGTATCCCATCCCCCGTTTTGTGATACTCTTTCACCAGGCTGCCTTTGGCATCAAGCACTCTTGCCTTTAATATCTCAGACTGGTTTAGCCTGAAGGCAAGTGAGAACCTGCCTTGTGAAGGGTTAGGGAAAACCTGCCAGAGCCTGACATCATCAAACAAAACAGATTTAACCGGTGAATAAAAGAAACTTCCATCCAGGTTGATCACTTTGAGGCGGTAATACCTGGTGCCTGATTTACCCGGCTCCAAATCTGTGAACAGGTATTGCTGGATACCTGGATTGTTTCCATGGCTGGCCACTTCGCCAATCTTATTAAATGGTCCCCCGGGATTCTCCCTCGACACCTCTATTTCGAAACGGCTGACATCTTCCTCGCTGCCGGTCTTCCATCTTACATCAACTGCTTCACCGTTCCGCTGCGTGGTAAAATCAAGCAGTTTTAAAGGCAGGGGCGATGTACCGGTGAACCAGCCGTTGTTGAGCCAGAATTCCGAGAACTGCAATACTTTGAATTCAGCATAATAACCCTTGTCAAAAGGAACCTTTCTTACATTGGCCGGGATGATAAAATCCCAGGTGCCCTGTATATCATCCCCGATAGTGCCATTCTCAAAATCATCAACCGGGTCGCTGTATTTGGAAACTCCCAGTTTGTAGGCTGAAGATGGTTTATCGCAGGTATTGCAGCCTGTAGCTTTCACCAGTGTGTCGGTTTCGGATTCAAGAAAATAAAACCTCACCAGTACCGAATCACCTAACAAAGTATTGGTTGGTTTGATGGTGATGTTGCGGTCATGATAATATTGTGAAGTAGTATGCCTTACTGCCGCCGTATTGATATAGGCCTGCACATCGGTAGCTCCCATCACCTGGTTGTTCGGATGTATGGAGGCAACGAGTTTACCCCCGCTGGTAAAATCGATCCAGTTATTACCGGATACGGTTTGCGAAACCGGTGCACCCATGGTCACACCATCATAGATTCCATTTACATTATCATACACATGGATGTCGTCAACCGCCACACCTTCCCGGTTCACTGCTGCATCTGAGAACATCACGAATCTCAGGCGCAGCCTGCTGGCACCGGTAGGAAGCGGAATGGTAGCAACATGCCATCTTGTAAAATTCTGCTGGCTCCACAACTGGTAACCCGCTTTATTATACCAATTGGTACCCTGGCCCTGTGCGCCAAGTTTGATCCAGTTTACACCATCCGTTGAATACTCCACCCAGGCGCCATCGCATAAATCGTTACCGCAGTCTTCCAGGTCATGTGCCATACTGAAGCTAAGTGTTGGCACGGTCATGCCGGTAACATCGAAGCAGGGTGAATAAAGAAACGAGTATTCATTATCGTTATAATGACCAGCCAGTCGTGTCTTCCATGCCTTGGCACCATTTGCCGCGGAGTTGATTTTATTGGAAGATGGTGTTCCGTATTCCCAGCTTGAATTACGTCCGCCGGTATGCCAGGAACCCGCCCCGGTTTCGAAACCTTCCAGGTAAGGGAAAGAGGAGATCACGGGACTATTCACGATCCGGGTGCTGATGGTGTCGTTCTCATTGAAGCTGTCGCCTGGGAAATTTACTTCGGCTTCAATCAAATAATTTCCGGTGGCAGAAAAATCCGCGGTCGCAGTAAAATCATACTGGATGGTTGTATTGGCAGCGATTACGGGGATATTTTCCGTTGTCCATGCACCATTATTGACCCTGTATCTTACCGGAACATTATTCACCGCGGCATTGGAACTGTTCCTGACTGAAATGCGCACCGGTTGTACATTGGTGAGCCCGCAACTGGCAGTAACCGGTGTGTCAATACTGATCATCTGCAGGTCGTTGAACACTTCATACAACCTGATATCATCGAAACTATAGCCGCCTGCATAAGCTGGTTCGGTTGCAGCGATCTGTCCCCACTGCCCCCATCTTACCTGGAAACTGGTGCCGAATGCCTGCCCGTTGGCGGCCAGCACATCAGCGATCTCAATACTGGCTGATCTTATATAAGCACCTGGATCATCCTGTTCATCATCAAGATCATAAACTTCAATCCAGGGCTGCAGGTCATTTCCCCTGATCCATACCTTATTGGTAGCATGAGGGAACTGTCCATGATTATTGAAACGGAAATCAAGACGGATATCATTCGAAGCCACATTATAATTCACCAGGTTG
>CAYWSQ010000321.1:0-3445 GCA_964460925.1 uncultured Flavisolibacter sp.
CCCCCCCCCCCCCCCCCCCCCCCCCCCCCCCCCCCCGCCGCCCCCCCCCCCCCCCGCCGCCGGTCGTCAGTTCAAAGTTCAACGGCGGCGGCGGTGGGGGTGATGTGGGTGAAAGAGTCCAAGGTTGGTAGTCGGAAACCGGTAGTCAGAAATCCAGTTCAAAGTTCAAAGTCGGCGGCTGTGAATTCGATGCTGCTGATGGGATTCCAATTGAATTGGCGGCTATTGCATTTTCATGTCCGAGAAAGTAGTAACATTTCAGTTCTTTAGTTCACTGACTTTGAACTTTGAACTTTCAACTACCGACTACTGACCTCCCATCTGGTCCAGCACTTCCCTGCAGATATAGGTCTTTCCCTGCATCACCTGGGAGATAGCCTGGAACATTTCTTCGCGGGAGGAATTTTTGGTAACATAGCCTTTAGCACCCAGTTGCATCATGTTCTTTGCATAACCCGGCTGGTTGTTTACCGACATACCTATGATGTGGATGTGGGGAGATTTTTCCAGGATGGCCTGCGTGGCCTGGAAACCATTTACCGGGTCCATATTCACATCCATTAGGATCACGTGCGGATCAAGAGATGAGGCCGCGTGTATGGCTTCGGCACCTGAGCCATATTCCTTGATCACCTGGAGATCGTTATAGCCTTCCAGCAACATCTTCCAGGTTTCCCTCACCATCCTGTGGTCATCCACTATGATGACACGTATCTTATCATGTTTCATCCGCAGGTGAATTTAATTCAACTGCAATTTTATTGCAGGGGAATGATGATAGATCACATGGACTCTATTGAAGAGCTCCATGCTAATTCACAGGCAAGCAAAGTACCCCTGCAGACAAAAATATTATGCCATATCAGTTTTCGAAATCAAGCTGGCTGTTATTGATAAAGTTCACCAAAGCAGCAGCGTTCTTAAGATTCAGTTTTTTCAGGATGTTATAACGGTGAACCTCTACCGTTTTTACGGAAATGTTCAGCGCGTCAGCGATCTCCTTGGAGGAATTCCCTTTTTTGATGAAGGCAATGATCTCAATTTCCCTCTGGGAAAGTGAATTCAATCCACCTTGCTGGTCATCACCGCTGATCACCTGTTCGGATAGGATATTTTTGATCTCATCGCAGATGTATTTCCTGCCATTCTGAATTTCCATAATGGCTTTGAACATCTCTTCACGGGAAGAATTTTTGGTTACATAGCCCATGGCACCTTTCTGGATCATCTTCCGGGCATAAGTGGGCTGAGTGTGGAGCGATACCCCCAGAATTTTGGAACCAGGTGAATATTTCCGGATGAGTTGCGTTGCTTCAATGCCATTCATGCCTGGCAGGTTGATGTCCATAATAACGATCTGTGGACGTAACTGCTTCGAAAGCTCAACAGCATCTTCACCGCTGCCGCTTTCTGCAATTACCTTGAACCGGGGATCGGTATTAAGGATAAAACTCCAGGTTTCCCTCACAAGGGTGTGGTCGTCTGCGATAAGGATCGTGATCTTTTCCATTTTTAAATTTGTTTTTTGTTGATAGGGAATTCGATTATGATTTGACATCCTGCACCAGGTGCACTGATGATTTGCTGCTTTCCATTGATCAGGTAAACCCTGTTCTGGATATTTTTAAGGCCGGCTCCTTTTTTTACCGATTGAGGATTAAAACCAAGCCCGTCATCCGATACCACCAGCTTAGCGGTATTTTTTTGTTTTTTCAGGCTTATGTGAACCGTTTTTGCTTTTGCATGTTTAATGGCATTGTTCATCGCTTCCTGGATGATGCGGAAAACCGTAAGCTTATGGTTTTTATCAAGGTAATCCTCAATCTTCCGGTCGGCTTCCAGTTGGGCTTTGAGCTTGCGGGTTAAATTAATATTTTCAACCAGGTCATGAATGGAATCCACAAGTCCGAGATCCCCGATGCTTGGGTCCATGAGTGAGCGTGACAACTGGCGGATCTCGTTGATGACCATAATCACATTCTGAATCGATTTGCTGATCAGTTCATCCTTTAGTTCACTCTTGCTTAAAGCGAGGTCCAGGTAAAGTTTGGTGGTGGTGAGCACCTGGTTCACATTGTCATGCAATTCCTTGCCGATCTCACCTCTTTCCTGTTCCTGCGTATCAACGGTTGCCTGGTTGATGGCTTTCTGGCGGCCCAGTTCATTTTGTAATAACTCGTGTTCCAGTTTTTTCCTCAGTGTGATATCCTGTGCAGCACCGATCATTCTCACCGGTTTGCCCTGCTGGTTGCGGATGATCTTACCACGGTCATATACATGCGAATAATGGCCGTCATCCCTGAGAAAACGGTATTCCACATCGAATGTTGAATGTTCTTCTGCTGACATGATCTCGTACATCACTTTTTCCACCCTGTCATGGTCATCGGGGTGGATTCTTTCCAGCCAGTTATGAATGTTATGGATCGGGCCATTGAATTCCATTCCATACACATTCTTCAAACCCACGGGATCGCGGTACACTTCATTTGTTTCCAGGTTCCAGTCCCACACCAGGTCATGGGTGGCCATCATCATGATATCAAAACGTTCATTGGCCTGCTTGATATCTTCCACGGCGGAAAAATGTTCCATCAGCACCCTCAGGATATTCCTGATTCTTTCAATGGTGTCAAGTTCAATAGCTGAAGGAGATTTGGCTTCCTTATAATAAATAGCGAATGCACCCAGCACCTTCCCTGCACCGTTGATAATAGGAAGCGACCAGCAGGCTTTTAATCCATAGGGCTCTACGTACTTCCTGTAGTTCACCCATAGCGGATCATATTGGATATTTTCAGTGATCACTGTTTCTGCACGGTACATTGAGGTGCCGCAGGATCCGGCTGCCGGGCCAATTTCAAGGTTGTTGAGAGATTGGAGAAAGGCTTCTGGCAGCCTGGGAGCTGCAAGGCCTTCAATGGTTCCGTTTTCTTTCAGGATCATAACCGATGTGAAAGCTTCGGGTATAATACTTTCAATACCATTGAGCAGGTTGCTGGCGATATCAAAAAGTGAAACGTTGATATCATTTGCCAGTTCAAAAACACTGCGCTCGAGGGAGAGCAGTTGTTGATAATAATTCCGCTCCGTTATATCCTGGAAAGCACCGATTATGCGAACAGCTTCTTTCTTTTCGTTGCGGATGATGTAGCCCCTGTCGCTGACATAGCAATTACTTCCATCAGCTTTTTTTACTGTGAACTCTTCCGACCAGAAAGTTTTTTCAGGATTGTTGAGGGTTTCATAAAGCCTTTCAATCACAAATTTGTTTTCTGCCGGCAGTATATGTTCCACAAGAAAACTGATTGAAAATGTATTGTTTTCCGGCATGGGCCATCCTAGCAATTTTTGAAAATTGTCTGAAAACAATACGGTGCCTTCCTTAACATTAATATCCCAAATGACGTCTGTTGTAGCCAGGGTGGCAAATCGGTATCTTTCA
>CAYWSQ010000322.1:0-3400 GCA_964460925.1 uncultured Flavisolibacter sp.
CCTGAAGATGTGCAGATGATCACGCAAAAGAACCAGGAAGCCGTATCGGAAGCCAATGCAGACCCTGAAAAAAATGATATGGTGGTTGAATTTACCTATCGTCTCAAGCACAGGCAGGGGCATTACCGCTGGCTCCACACTTACGGTACTATTTTCGATCGCAACAACGAACAAAAAGTTGAGCATATTCTGAATATTTCACTGGATGTAACCGAACAGGTGGAAGCCTCACAGAAGATCAAGGAACAGGAACACTTCATTAAGCAGATAGCAGATGCCTCCCCTACTATCCTTTACCTCTACGATGTAGATGCGCAAAGCATTGTGTATGTAAACCGCGAGATCTTTTTTGTGCTGGGTTATATGCCGGAAGAGATCATGAGTGCCGGCAGTGGTGTTACGGATTTATTATACCACCCTGAAGATTATTCACTTCTTCCCGGCAGGAAACAAAGCGGTAAAACCTTTTCACAGGTGGATTCCATGATCCAGTACGAATGCAGGATGAAGAACAAGGAAAATGAATGGAGGTGGCTGCTGGTGAGAGAGATTGTATTTACTACTGGAGAGAATGGAAAGATCAAACAGGTACTCGGTGCAGCGCTTGACATCAACCGGAGGAAGGAAATGGAAAAAACCATTCTGCAGAACACCCTGCTCCTGGAACAATCCAATGCCAGCCTCGAGGAATTTGCCTATGTGGCCAGCCATGACCTCAAAGAACCCCTGAGAAAGATCTCCACTTTTGGCGACCGGCTTGTAGCCAGCCAGGGTGACCAGCTTTCCCCCGAAGGGAAGATCTATTTAAATAAAATCGTAGATGCATCGCAGCGCATGCAAACCATGATCAATGACCTGCTTTCCATATCGATGATCACAGGAAATACGGCATTTGAAAGATATAGTTTGCAGAAGATCATGGAGGAAACCATACAGACGCTGGAATTCAAGATCGAGCAGCAGAATGCAGTGATCCATACCGACAAACTTCCGGAAGCCAGCATCATCCCTTCGCAGTTCAGGCAGTTGTTTCAAAACCTCCTGAGTAATTCATTAAAATTCGTCAGAGAAGGTGTACAGCCGGTCATAACGGTTAAACATACCGTGCTCGGTACAAACGAGATCACCCATTTCCAACTCGCAGAAGCGGAACAATATCACAAAATTGAATTTTCCGACAATGGCATTGGGTTCGACAATGAATTCGCCAACAAGATCTTTGCGATCTTCCAAAGACTTCATGGCCGCAGTGAATACGAAGGTTCAGGAATTGGCCTGGCCATCTGTAAAAAAATCGTGGAGCACCATGGCGGCATGATCACCGCCTCCAGTATCCAGGGCCAGGGAGCAGTGTTTACCATCATTTTGCCGGCAAGCTGATTGATTTTTATCAAATCATGAAATGATCCGTTTTCAGAAAAAATATTTCATACTTGCCCTGGTATTGTTTGTAGTAGAAGTGCTGATCGCATTATTTGTCAGGGATCGCCTGGTAAGACCTTACGTTGGTGATTTTTTGGTGGTAATGCTTTTATACTACGCTGTCCGTTCAGTATTGAATCTTTCTCCTTTCATAATTGTAACAGGAGTATTGCTGTTTGCTTACCTCATTGAAACACTGCAATATTTCAAAATCATTGAAATACTCGGATTACAGAACAACACTCTCGCTAAAACTGTAATTGGATATGGATTTGAATGGTTTGATATTCTTGCCTATACACTCGGGGCTCTCACTATTCTCCTCTTCGAAAAAAAACTGAAATAGCAGATTTCTCCTTTGATAACTTGCGACACTACTTGACCTTCACCCTTCGCTAAATCTTTTGCTGGCAATGTCAGCGCACACAGCTTCCTGGCTACCGACTACCGACTTCCTCCTACTATCTCCCCAACCGGTTGCCCGATCGCGGCGTTTGGCATTTGGATATTGAGCAGGCTGGAAAGTGTTGGCGCAATATCTGTCATATGAATTTCCCTGTGGGTTCTTCCGGGTTTTACCTTCCAGCCAAACCATAGCAATGGAATATGTGAATCATACAAATGCCATTGTCCATGTGTGGCGCCAAGATGAAAATTCTGGAAATGACCGGGCTTCAAAAGGATCTGCAGGTCTCCGCTCAGCTTTTGGTTGTAACCATTAGTAAGCATGGTCTTGACCCTGTCCGGCAAACTGGTACCGGCAATATTTTCAAGGTCAACAATATGGGAAACGGAAGGCTCCCTTAGCAAAAATGATTTCAGGAAATTTTTGATCTCTGCTTTATTTAGACCATTCTTCGCGATGATGCTGTCGTTGAGGAACAGCATGTAGTTGCTCCATTTGGAGAGGAGTCCGCCTACCTGGTATTTTTTTGCAAGTGTGTCATTCATCCTCCGGCGTACATTGTTATATTCAAGTGAACCTGCCGGAAGTTTATTGTCCTGCATGAAATAGGGATTGTGTGCAACAGCATGGTCAGAGGTAAGAAATACCAGGTAATTTCCTTTGCCCAGGCGGGCATCAAGATATTTCAGAAAATCAGCGAGACCAAGATCAAGACGCAGGTAAGTATCTTCTACCTCAACGGAATTAGGACCGAAGTTATGGCCGATATAATCAGGAGAGGAAAAACTAAGCGCGAGAAAATCAGTAACTGATTTGTTTTGTCCCAGCTTTTCTCCTTCAATGGCCGCGCGGGCCATATCAAAAGTATAAGAATCCCCGTGAGGTGAATATTTAAAGGCATCATAACGGTTAGTGGTAAGCGAATCGAGACGATGTGGAAACCATGTGTCTTCGCCAGGCACTCTCACTTCATACCTGTTACTGTCCGACGTACTTTGTATATAGGTATGAATGGGATAAAGAGTATTCCAGTTTTTTTTCAGATAGGCATCCGGCAGCCGGCGGTCATTGAATTTCTGAACCCATGCCGGCAGTTCCTTCATATAATAAGAGCTGCTGATCCAGCCACCTGTTGCATTGTCGAACCAGTAAGCCGCATTGGCTGAATGTCCGCCGGGCAGGATAGAACTCCTGTCTTTAATGGCTATGGAGATGGTTTTATTCCTGAAATTACTAGCAAGCCGCAATTCATCGGTAATGGTGGTACTCCATAAGTTCCTTGGCGACATCTTACCAGCCGAAGAATTACTACCTACTGATTGTACACTGGCATCTTCCGTACAATAAACATCACGGTCCAGCAAACGGTCATACCAGGAATTGCCCATGATACCGTTGAATGCAGGAACGCTGCCGGTATAAATGCTGGCATGCCCGGCGGCAGTCTGCGTCGGCGTATAAGGAATGATTGTATTATCACAACTGAATCCTTCCTTCAATAATCTTTTGAAGCCATGCTGGCTGTAACGGTCATTGAAACGGTGGAGATAATCCCAGCGCATCTGGTCAATT
>CAYWSQ010000323.1:0-3381 GCA_964460925.1 uncultured Flavisolibacter sp.
TACCGTTCTCTGGTAGCTGTAGCTTCAGCGAAGGCTACTTCCCGCCTTCCCGGCCCAACCTTTTTCTGATTCGTTTGAATACAGTAACCGTGAAGAACATAAAGACTTAATCCTTTTTATTATGCTTCCACCAGCGGTAGCCAATGAAGCCAATAAGAAGTAATGGTGTAAAGGCCAGGTACATGATTCCCGCGTTCAATCCTTTGGCAGGTTTTTCACCCATCTGTTCCGCGGTGCGGGTACAAATAGAACACTGCGCCTCCGCCGGGGTGAGGCCTGCAATCACCAATGCAAAAAGAAGAAAGAATATCCACCGGGCAGCCCTGGTTTTCATGCCGCAAAGGTAACCAGAAGCCTGTGATTGCTGTCAGTGAATTGTTAAATCACAATTTTTGATAGAGAAAATGTAAGCCGATCTGCAACCGCTACTTACCGCCTTCCCGCCTCCCCGGCTATGCCTTTTATTTTTTATAGGCCGGTAAGTAGTTGCTTATAAAATAACCATTCAATAAAATAATCAAGGATATCACCAACTTGTAGCACAATTCGTTTTGAAATTACTGGTAATATGATTTTTCAAACATTCCGCCCTGAGTTTGGAAAAAGGATGGCTGCGGAAAAAATCTTCCAGCCTGCTGTACTGGTTTTCCTGCTGCGACATTTCATTCCAGAAAGAAACCGCGGCGCAGATATCCTGGTCCAGTGCATAAGTAAGATCAGTGCCGTAATAATCAGCTTCCAGTTCATTTTTCTGGTTGAATGAACCCGTGAGGGTGCGGATCACCTGGAAAGCCGTGGTGCCGTTCGCCTCGCCAAAGATCTTGTTGGCCACCATCATATCCTGTATCGTCTTTTTAATATGTCCTTTTTCTGAATGCCCGATCTCATGACCAACAATGGCGTAAAGTAAGGCCGTCTTGCCTTTGCATTTTTCATACATGGCCTTGGTCACATAAATGCGCCCGCCGAAAGTAAAGGCATTGATATTGGTATCATCCAGCGCATAGATCTCGTATTGGATCGCGGAGGGTTCCTTGCGCGCCCTGAGCAATTCCGTCAACACTGCTTTCAGGTCTGTATTGATGGCAGCATCGTTCAATAGTTTGAAAGTGCCCGATTCAATAGCATCTTTATGAAATGCGGCACCGTACTGCGACTGCACGTCATCTGTGATCTTGTCGGCATCAACCGTTACATCGCGGATAAAATCACCCGCTTTTTCCAGCGTACGGTTCACCTGGCTGCCACCAACAGCACTGTCGAGGCAGGCATAGGAATAGTTCATATCCTTTCCAGCCTTCTGGTCATTGCAGGCAGAAAGGAAAACAAGAACTGCGAGAACAGTATAGATTCTAAGCATAATTGAGTAATTGCAAACAGTTTGCCATGAGGAAGCTGCGAGCATTGAGCTGCGAGCTTCGAGAACAATCTGCCATTCAACCTGGATAATGAAGATAACCAGTAACGACCATTGGCATTGCGTCTTGTACCTTGGCCCTTGCCCCTTACACCTTGCAGCTTGCAGCTTTCGGCTTGCAGCTAAAAAAAGCCCCCTTAAACGGAGGCTCTATCATTTACACAGCTTCTGCGCTCAGGCGCTTCTGCTGTTTTTTTCTTTCTTCTTCATCCAGTATTACTTTACGCATGCGGATGTTGTTGGGTGTAACCTCGATACATTCATCTTGCTGGATGTATTCCATACATTCCTCGAGGGTCATTTCCCTTTTTGGCTGGATGTTGGTAGCCGCATCACTTCCGCTGGCGCGGTGGTTGGTGAGCTTTTTACCTTCATTGGAATTTACCACGATATCACCGGGTTTGTTGTTCTCACCAATGATCATTCCTTTATACACTTCTTCTCCCGGGTCAACAAAGAAATAACCGCGGTCCTGCAATTTATCAAGTGAATAACCGGTGGTGGTACCATTATCTTTCGCGATCAGCACGCCATTGTTACGGCCTGGGATTGGTCCTTTCCAGGGTTTGTATTCGCTGAAGCGATGGTTCATCACAGCCTCACCTGCTGTATTGGTGAGCATTTGTGTACGCAAGCCCAAAAGTCCGCGTGAAGGAATATCAAATTCCAGGTGCTGCATATCACCCTTGGTTTCCATTACATGCATTTCACCTTTGCGGCGTGTAACCAGGTCAATCACTTTTGAGGCATATTCCTGCGGCACGTCAACCACCAGGGTTTCGAAGGGCTCACATTTTTTACCGTCAATTTCCTTAACAATCACCTGTGGTTGTCCAATTGTTAACTCATACCCTTCGCGGCGCATGGTCTCGATCAGTACACCCAGGTGAAGAATGCCACGGCCATACACCATAAAGCTGTCGGCGCTGTCTGTATCATAAACCCTGAGGGCCAGGTTTTTTTCTGTTTCTTTCATCAGCCTGTCGCGCAGGTGGCGGGAGGTCACGAATTTACCATCCTTACCAAAGAAAGGAGAGTTGTTGATGCCGAACTGCATGTTCATTGTGGGTTCATCCACGCTGATCACTTCCAGTGCTTCAGGATTGTCAACATCAGCAATGGTATCACCGATATTGAAATTTTCAAGTCCAACTACAGCGCAAAGATCACCGGCAACAACTTCGGTTACTTTTCTTTTGCCCATGCCTTCAAAAACATAGAGCTCTCTGACTTTTTGTTTTTTGATCACACCATCAGCCTGCATCAAAGCGATCTGCTGGTTTTCCTTGATCACTCCACGGGCAACACTGCCAATGGCGATCCTTCCAAGGAAGGATGAATAATCAAGAGAAGTGATCTGCATTTGCAGGGGTCCTCCGCTTACTTTTGGAGGTGGCACATGTTTCAGGATGCCATCCAGTAAAGGCGTAATGTCTTCACTTGGGGTAAGGCTGTCGTTGAACCAGCCATTCTTGCCCGAACCATAATAAGTTGGGAAATCAAGCTGCTCTTCTGTTGCGTCGAGGTTGAAAAATAATTCGAAAACCGCATCATGAACTTCATCAGGACGGCAGTTGGGTTTATCCACTTTATTGATGATCACAATTGGCTTCAGGTTGAGCTGAAGAGCCTTTTGTAAAACAAAACGGGTTTGGGGCATGGGGCCTTCAAAAGCATCCACCAGGAGACATACACCATCAGCCATTTTCAATACACGTTCCACTTCACCGCCAAAATCGGCGTGACCAGGTGTATCGATCACATTAATCTTGACACCTTTATAGGTTACTGCCGCGTTTTTACTGAAAATGGTAATGCCTCTCTCTCTTTCAAGGTCATTGCTGTCCATGATGAGTTCGCCGGTTTCCTGGTTTTCCCGGAAGGTTTTAGTGGCATGCAGGATCTTATCTACCAGGGTGGTTTTACCATGGTCTACGTGCGCGATGATGGCGATATTTCTGATT
>CAYWSQ010000324.1:0-3344 GCA_964460925.1 uncultured Flavisolibacter sp.
TAATTGAAAATGCTCCTGAGAGGGAGCATTTTTATTTTTGTGGGAAGGTTCAAACTACAAGGTTCAAGCTGCAACTTTGAGAATGATGGTTAGTTTGAATCGCTTGTAAATAGTCTGACCCTTTCATACTTTTAGTGCTATAAAAAACTTACTTACCGCCTTCTCGTCTTCTCGGCTATTCTTATAATATAAATATTAGGCCGGGAAGACGGTAAGGCGGTAAGTAGTGATTTCTATTCAAAGTATTCTTTTTTCTTTTCCTACCTATTTACTGCGGTTAATTTATCCCATTTGTTTTACCACTGCTTCTGATACCCCTGTATAGCTGAATCCTCCATCGTGGAAAAGATTCTGCATGGTTACATAACGGGAAAGATCGCTGAAAAGCGTGACACAATAGTTGGCGCAATCCTGTGCTTTCGCATTTCCAAGGGGACTCATTTTTTCAGCGTAATCAACAAATGAATCAAATCCTTTCACCCCGCTTCCCGCAGTGGTAACCGTTGGTGATTGTGAAACCGTATTGACCCTTACTTTTTTGCGCACGCCATAATGGTAACCAAAACTCCTGGTTACACTTTCCAGCAGCGCTTTGGCATCAGCCATTTCATTGTAATCAGGAAACACTCTTTGAGCAGCGATATAGGTAAGCGCTACCACGCTGCCCCATTCGTTGATGGCATCCATATCCCAGGCGGTCCTTAGCACCCGGTGCAGGCTCATGGCGGAAATATCAAGCGTCTTCTGGTTCCATTCGTAATTCATTTCAGTATAATGTTTGCCTTTGCGTACATTCAGGCTCATGCCAATGGAATGCAACACAAAATCAACACCGCCATTAAAATGTTTCTGGGATTCTTCAAATAATTTTTTCAGGTCATCCATATTCGTCACATCAGCGCCGATCACTGGTGCCTGTACAGCTTCAGCCAGTTTATTGATCTCTCCCATTCGCAATGCTACCGGTGCATTGGTAAGAACGATCTGCGCGCCCTGTTCATGACAGGCCATGGCTGTTTTCCATGCGATCGATTTTTCATCAAGTGCACCAAAGATGATTCCTTTCTTTCCTGCTAATAGCTGATTTGACATATCTATTGATTTTGGGTTGGTAAAAATAGAGAAAAAGGACTTAGAGGCTTACCCTCTGAAGCTTAATTCATCACCATTTCCTTTGCGTTTTCCAGTGCCGCCGCTGTGGGTTTCTCACCACTAAGCATCTTGGCGATGGTAATGATGCGTTCTTCCTTTGGAAGCAGGCGCACACCAGTGGTAATACTTTTACCCTGCACCGATTTGTAAACGAGGTAATGCGCATCGGCTTTTCCTGCGATCTGTGGCTGGTGAGTAATGCAGATTACCTGGCGTGCGGCAGCGAGTTCTTTCATGATGATGCCCACCTGCCTTGCTGCCTCTCCTGATATGCCTGTATCAATTTCGTCAAAGATGAGTGTAGGCAGATCCATGGAGCGGGCCACCAGGGATTTGATGCATAACATCAACCTGCTTAGTTCACCACCGCTGGCCACCTTGCGAATGGGCTGGAACTGGTTGCTTTTGTTGGCATCGAATAAAAACTCTACCTGGTCAGCTCCATCAGCACCTAGTTCCACCTCCCGTATGTCGACCCTGATCCGCGCATTGGGCATGCCCACCTGCACCAGCATTTTATTGACCTGGGTTTCCAGGGGTTTTACCTGTGCTTTGCGTGCAGCAGATAAATTCTCTGCCTGCTGTCTCGCTTTTTCTAAAAACTGCTTGTATTCTTTTTCTGCCTGTGCAATGGATTCATCAATATTCAAAACAGCTTCCAGTTTTTCCCTCAGTGTATTCCTGATCTCCAAAAGTTCGGCTGTTGTTTTAACACCGTGCTTCTTTAATAATTTATACCCGGTGGATAATCTTTCACTGATCCTTTCCATTTCCGCAGCATCGGAATTTATATGCGCATTGATTCTTTCGGTTTCTTCGGCTATGTCCTGCAATTCAATATAAGCCGAATGCAACCTGTCAAGCAGGGCAGGAAGATCAGGATGCAGATCCCTGTATGCCTGCAACTGGCTGGCCATTGTTTTTAATTGCCTCACCACTGGCTCTTCAGATTCTTCAAGCTGGAAATACAATTTTGTAAGCGCGGTTTTGATTCCCTCCGCATTGGACTGCATCTTCAATTCCTGGTCAAGCTGCTCCAGTTCATTTTCCTTGAAGCCTGCATCCTCCAGTTCATTGAACTGGAACTGGTGATAATCGAATTCTTTATTGAAGGAAGTTTTTTCAGCAGTCAGCAATTCAAGTTTTGATTTTGCTTCCTTCGCTTTCTGGAAAATAATTTTATAGTCCTTAAGTTTTTTTGCGTTGGACGCCAGCGCATCCACCACTTCTCTTTGGAAGCCTGATTCTCCCAGTTCGAGAGTATCGAACTGCTGGTGCAGGTCAACGAGGATGCCGCTTAACTGGTTCAGTTGGGAAAGATTGACTGGAGTATCATTAATAAAAGCCCTGGATTTTCCATTGACGGCGATCTCACGGCGCACTACCAGTTCCTCCAGCACATCCAGTTCATGCGCATGCAAAAAATCAAGAATGGCCTGCTCTCCTGCCCCCCTGAAATTTCCTTCCACGATACATTTTTTGTCCCTGTTCAACAACACATTGCTTTCCGCCCTCTGGCCGAGGATCAGCCCCAGCGCCCCGAGAAGTATGGATTTACCTGCACCTGTTTCACCTGTAATAATATTGAGTCCCTTGCTGAAATCAACATCAAGCTGTTCAATGATCGCGTAATTCTTTATGGATAACCTGCTCAGCATATCGGGGGGTAAATTAGTTTATTTCTACTTTCAACAGTTGCAATCTCTCTCATTTCTGAAACACCCATATGCAAAAAACCGCAGCTTTCGCCGCGGTCTCTGACAGGGTACCATAGAAACAAACTGTCAAACCTTCCTGCTGTAGCGGATCTTGGCTACGAAAATATCTGCATAGTTGTACAGCGCTTTCATCGCTGCCGACTTGTATTGGGCTATTGTAGTGCTGATCACAACGGGATTCATATTAAAATCCTTTGCGAAAATGTTATCCTTTGCACGAAGTTTTTCCTTGTTGGGGTCTTCTACAACGGAAGAAGAGAACTGAATATCCGAGGATACATCACGGGTGATGCCCATGGATTCGGTCTGGTTCTTTTGATTATAGAACATGGACATGCCGGAATTAGCCGCCACTTTTACATTGGCCCCTACCGAGGCATCCATTTTCCATTTTTTATTCTTGGTGATCTTGGTCATTCCACCAGCGCCGTAACTGTACGAAGTGCCTGTCTTTACATCCCCGTCAAGCATGAT
>CAYWSQ010000325.1:0-3331 GCA_964460925.1 uncultured Flavisolibacter sp.
TTTGTCAACGATGGCAAAAACCTTATCCGGCCCTGAAGGTTCAATGAGTGCCTGGCCTGTGAATTTGCTGAAGGCGGGCAGAATGCAATGGTCATCGGTAAAATAGAAGCAGGGGAATCGGAGTGATTGTTTCCCGAGTCCGTGTACCATTACACCCGGGTGAATGTGCCCGCAAAAAGTATAATGGCCGGGATAATTTTCACATTTATCATGTGTGAAAAGAAAGGGACTTACACGGTAATCATTTTCCACCAGGTCAATCGATGCTGCCTTGTACCATGCTGCTGAAAGGATATCATGATTGCCGCGCACCAGTATGATTTTTAAACCACTGAAATCTGCTCTCCATTTTTTGAAAAGATCCAGTTCCACATTGGCATGGCTGTGAAAAAAATCACCTACCACGATCAGTTGTTCTGCTTTAAAATAGTGAAGCAGGTCCACCAGTCTTTGCAGGTCTTCGCGGTAAACCGCCTGTGGCACTGCAATACCGGATTTACGGAAATGACCGGTTTTGCCAAAATGCACGTCAGAAACGATCAGTGCTTTTTCAGCCTCCCAGTAAATGGCCCGCTGTGCGCTGAGCCAGACCTGCTGACCGTAAATATGATGAGAAATGGGAGGCTGCATGATGAAATGGAAAGCTTTGAAAAAATTTCAGCAAATCTAAGCTGATCGTTTTTTGCAGGAAGAAGAACTAATGATCTTAACTAAATATTTGAGAGGGATCATTGTCCCAGGTTGTTCAACTGCTGCTGCATGCGCCTGACACGGTCCTCCAGTTTTTCGGAAGTGAGGTTTTCCCTCATGCTATCCACCTTAATGGGAAAACAAAAAGGCGTAAACCGTTGAGGGTAGGTAAGTACAATCCTGGAATGCTGGATACGCTGCAGCATTTCCCTTAACCTGACCTCTTCCATCTGCTGGTCAAATACTTCCTGGAAAGCCTGTCGGATCAAAACATTGCCCGGATCATATTCGTTGAAGACGTTGAACAATAAGCCGGCAGATGCCTGGAGATGTCTTGCTTTTTTATGTTCACCAGGGTAGCCCTGGAAGATCAAACCGCCGATCACCGCGATATCCCTGAACTTGCGTTTAGCCATTTCGGTAGCGTTCACGCTTCGTTGAATATCTTCTATAAGGTTGTCGGCAGAAAACAGTTCATACACATTGCTGTCATCCACAGGAATAGGCTGATCGCTCAGCAACTCAAATCCATAATCATTCATGGCAATGGAGAAGGTGATGGGAGTGATGCGGCTGATCCTGTAACCAAGAACGGCAGCCATGGCTTCATGTACCAGTCTTCCTTCAAAAGGATAAACAAAAAGATGAAAGCCATCCCGGGTTTCTATTTGCTCTACCAGCAATTCGTTCGCCTTGGGTACATGTGATAATTTTGATTGTAGTTCAAACAGGGGGCGCAATGCACCCAGTTCAACAGGAAAATCTTTTGTTTTTGTTTCACTGTTTACCATAGCCGAAGCCAGGTCGAATGACTGCCTCAATACTTTACCAAGTGAAGCTGAAAGGGGCAGCCTTCCGCCAAGCCAGCTTGGCACCACCGATTTTTTGACCTTGCTATTTTTGACGATCACGGTCATATCCCTGATCATAACCAGCTCAAGCTGTTTGCCTGCCAGTGTAAATGCATCACCGGGTTCCAGCCTTGAAATAAAATACTCTTCAATGATCCCGATATAACCACCGCCCATGTATTTTACTTTCAGCATGGCATCACTTACAATCGTTCCAATATGCAGGCGGTGGCGCATGGCCATTCTCCTGCTCTTGATTTTGTAAATGCCTTCTTCGATTTCCACTTTTTTATAATCATCATATTGCTGCAAAGCAGTGCCACCGGAGGTGAGAAAGAACAGCATATCGTTCCATTCCTGCTCTGTAATTTCTGCGAAGCAATGCGTGGCTTTCACTTCATTCCAGATTGCTTCAGGAAGAAAGCCATCTGAAACCGCAAGAGTACCGAGATACTGGATGAGCACATCATAACAAAGCATCATGGGCTCACGGCTTTCGATGAACTGTTCACCAACTGCTGATTTGAGTGCAGCGGCTTCTACCAGTTCAAGCGAATGGGTGGGAAGGAAATAGATCTTGCTTACCGCATCCGGACTGTGACCGCTGCGGCCGGCACGCTGCAGGAAGCGGGCAACACCTTTGGGTGACCCCACCTGTATTACTGTTTCAACAGGACGAAAATCTACACCCAGGTCCAGGCTGGCAGTGCAAACCACAGCTTTTAGTTTTCCTTCATGCAGGGCTTCTTCCACCCAGGTGCGCAATTCCATTTCAATGCTCCCATGGTGAAGGGCTATGGCGCCGGATAATTCAGGCGCTATGCGCAGGAGGGTCTGGTACCACATTTCACTCATGCCTCTTGTGTTGATGAAAATGAGGGTGGTCCTGCTTTGTTCGAGGATAGGCAAAATCTTTTCAGCGAGTTTGATACCAAGATGCCCTGCCCAGGGATATTTCTCGATCTCATCGGGAAGGATGGATTCAACTTCAATTTTTTTATGAAGTTTCGCTCTTACAATCACACCTTCATCAATGGCTTGACCAGTAAGTTGGAGAGGGTAAAGCAATACATCTCTTGCCTGCTCAAGATTGCCGATGGTGGCGCTGATGCCCCAGATAGACAGCGGCTGTGGGTGAGCTGCAAGCTGCGAGGTTTTTGAATTACGTGATGCCAGTAAGCCAATGATGCGGCTAATGGCGAGTTCTACCTGTACACCTCTTTTACCACCAATCAATTCATGCCATTCATCAACTGCGATGAGCTGAAGTGTTTTAAAAACCTCGGGGTAATGTTTTTGCGCCAGCAAAAGGTGCATGCTTTCCGGTGTGATGATGAGCACTTCGGGCATAAGGCGTTTTTGTTTTTGCCTTTCGCTCATGGAGGTGTCACCATTGCGGATGCCCACTTTCCATTGCATGCCCAGCTCTGAGATCACTTCTTCCATGGCCCTTCCAATGTCCTTGGCCAGGGCACGGAGTGGAGTGATCCAGATTAGCTGCAGCCCGTTTTTTGATTTGCTTTCGTAATGATCCGGGTGGGTATTGATGAATTGTATGAGGCTGCCCAGGAAAACAGAAAAGGTTTTACCGGTGCCGGTAGGTGCATTTACAAGTCCGCTTTTACCATTGATGATATGCTGCCAGGTTTCTTTCTGGTATTCGAAAGGTTTCAGCCCTTTTGACCTGAGCCAGGTGTTGATGGTTTTATATCCTTTGGAGTTTTCAAGGCGCATGAAAGTCAAAAGTCAAAAGTCAAAAGTCAAAAGTCAAAAGTCAAAAGTCAAAAGTC
>CAYWSQ010000326.1:0-3319 GCA_964460925.1 uncultured Flavisolibacter sp.
TCTGATTATAATACCTGTTTTTCAAATAGCTGCTGAAGTGTTTCCCGGGGGTCATCGCAAAACCCCGGGTGCACTTTGGAAGCCTGCACCACCGTACTCCGCGTAGCGGTTAGCCAGCGGAACCTGGAAGCGATATCCAGCAGCGATATTGGCCCGCCCCCCTTGTCCCCCCTGCAGATCTTCTCAAATGACCGCAGGTGTTCTTCCACTTCAGCGCAATCAAGATCGCCGCATAATACCGAAAGTTTTTGCTGGTTGATGATAAAAAGGGTATCGAGGAATTTGAGGTCGCGGCAATACAGCACCACACCCACATTGAGGAATTCTTCCCGCTCCACGCGGGGCACTACCCTCAGAACGGCATATTCAAATAAGTGCTTTCCTGGCATCCTCTATCTGGTTTATAAAAATAGCTGACTGGCTGATCCTTGTGTTCAAAAAATTTTCATACACGGCCCGTCCTTCCTTTTCGTTAAGATCATTTGGCAGCCATGCCGCCGGCACCTGCCCCACGATTTCGCTGATCATTTTAGCAGTAAGCACTTCACGGCCGAAGGCATCTGCTTCCATTATGTTGCCAGCCCATGGCAATAATACATGGTCTTTCACCTGGGGGAAAACAGACTTCGAAGCCGGCTCCCAGTTATTGCCGCCATGATGAAAATAAAGGGCAGCGCCATGATCGATCAGCCATAATTCCTTTCGCCACATCAGCATATTGGTATTTCTCGCAGTGCGGTCTACATTGGTAAG
Organism: uncultured Flavisolibacter sp.; assembly: GCA_964460925.1. Taxonomy (GTDB): domain Bacteria; phylum Bacteroidota; class Bacteroidia; order Chitinophagales; family Chitinophagaceae; genus Flavisolibacter. The sequence continues at coordinate 754 of CAYWSQ010000326.1, forward strand.
CAGGGCGTCCATCCACACGATACGGGAGGCTGTTGTTGCATCTGTTTTATTCACCACGGGGTCAAAACTGATGGCGCCTGAGAGGTAATGCAGCGCCAGGTTCAAACCCTCGCTGGCTTTCAGGAGGTCCTGTATTTCTTCATCCGGCTCCGTTCTGCCGAAGGCGGGATCCACCCGGGCCAGTACAATTTCTGGCACACGAAATCCCAGTGCCCTGGCAATTCCTCCACCTATGATCTCGGCAACAAGGGCCTTGATACCCTGGCCGGCACCGCGGAATTTCAATACATAGAGGAAACCATCATCCGCTTCCACAATGGCAGGCAATGACCCTCCTTCTCTCAGGGGAGTGATGTAGCGGCTGATTTCAACAGTTCTCAAAACATCCATGAAACCGGAAATTAGACCTTTTCCCTGAATGGTTTTTTACATCAAAAGATTGGAGGGAACGATGCCCGGATCGTCAATGAAATAGCGAATGCGTTCTCCCGGGAAGCCCCAATGAAGGCACCGGTAAAAAAAAGATATTGACATTATGGAAAACTCTCTTGGAAGAATTAAACAGATAACACTAATTTAGTGAGCAGTAAAGAATTCTTACTAACTCTAAATTCTATTTATCATGGCAAAAGCTTCAAAGAAAGCAGCAAAAAAATCAGCTCCTAAGAAGGCAGCAAAGAAAGCGCCTGCAAAAGCAGCTAAGAAAGCAGCTCCTAAAAAAGCAGCGAAAAAAGCCGCACCGAAAAAAGCAGCTAAGAAAGCAGCTAAAAAATCCGGTGCAAAAAGAAAACCTAATGCAGCCTTTATGGCTCCCCTCACTCCAAGCGCAACACTCGCAGAAGTGATCGGTAATAAAGGAATGCCAAGAACCGAGATCGTTAAAAAGATCTGGGACTATATTAAGAAGAACAACCTGCAAGACAAAAAGAACAGGAGAATGATCAATGCTGACGCCAAGTTGAAACCGGTGTTTGGTAAAGACCAGATCTCCATGTTCGAACTTGCGAAAGTTGTGAACAAGCACGTGAAGAGTTAATTTTTTGCTTGCTGAAAAAAATCAAACCGGGTCGTGAGATCCGGTTTTTTTATGCACCTTTTTTTGTATTGTAATTCTTAATTAGATTTTTTGCCGGGAAGGCGGGAAGACGATAAGTAGCGCGTCAAATTCATAAACAACCAAGGATAGTAGTGTAATATTTTTCGTTTCTTAAATACAATAAATTACATGATGAAACTACTTACCGCCTTCCCGCCTTCGCTAAAGCTACGGCGGACAAAGCCCGCCTTCCCGGCTATCTCCTCCAAAAGAACAGTAAGTGAACATCGTTCTCTGGTAAACTGACTTTGAACTTAAACCCTTCCTTGTCAGGGAAGGGTGAGCCAGTATTCACCATTCACACTCACGATGCTAAATTTTCTAGCAAAACATTACCTTTGATTCATGGCAATCCAGAGAGAAAAACTTCTTCAAAATTTCAATCAATCCTACGCGAAGCTGAATGAATTCCAGAAAAAAGCAGTGGACCAAATCGAAGGCCCGGTGATGGTGATAGCTGGTCCGGGTACAGGTAAAACCCAGATCCTTAGTGTACGCATCGGCAAGATCTTACTGGAGACAGATGCCCTTCCTTCCAACATCCTTTGTCTTACCTACACCGATGCCGGCGTGCTGGCCATGCGCAGGCGGCTCATGGATATGATAGGCGCTGAAGCTTACAGTGTTCATATCCATTCCTTCCATTCTTTCTGCAATATGGTGATCCAGCAGAACATGCATCTCTTTCATAAAAAAGAATTGCAGCCGCTCAATGAACTGGAGCAGACCGAATGCCTCATGGAACTGATCGACAGTTTCAGTAATGACAATCCGCTCAAAAGATATAAGGCTGATGCCTATTATGAAGCCCGTAACCTCAAAGAACTTTTCGGGGTTATCAAACGTGAAAGTTTTGATGTGGATGGCCTGCTCAGTAAAATTGATGAATATGTAAAGGACCATATCCCGGAAGAATTCCAGAATAAAACCAAGGCAAAGAAGGGGATCTTCGAGCTCACGGCAAAAGGAAAAGAAGAACTGGAGAAAATGGAAAAGCTCAAAGCTGCCGTGCGTGCCTTTCCAAAATACCAGGAAATTCTCAAAGCCCGCCAGCGTTACGATTTTGACGACATGATCAACTGGGTACTCCGTGTTTTTGAAACCAATGCCGATGTGCTGGCAGGCTACCAGGAACAATACCAGTACATACTGGTGGATGAATACCAGGATACCAGCGGAGCGCAGAACAAACTGGTTGAACTGCTGGTTAGTTTCTGGCAGGATGAAAGTCCCAACCTTTTTGTTGTGGGAGATGATGACCAGAGTATCTACCGCTTCCAGGGCGCCAACATGGAAAACATGCTTTTGCTTTCTAAAAAATATTCCGACCTGCTGCGCGTAGTGCTAACAGATAACTACCGAAGTGTGCAGCCTATTCTCGATTATGCCCATGCGCTGATCCAGAACAATAACCAGCGGCTTACCAACCAGTACAGCGATCTCAATAAGATTCTCAGGTCATCCCGTGAA
>CAYWSQ010000327.1:0-3293 GCA_964460925.1 uncultured Flavisolibacter sp.
CATATTATTGTTCTCATAGGACTCATCCACATCATTGTCAATATCAACAGTGATAGTAAGTTTGTTCAAACCCTTGTCGGTATTTGGGTTGATAGGAATGTTAAGCGCAATGGAGTCCACGTAGCGGATACCGGGAATGGTATCTCTCAGGATCACAACCGGCGCCTGGTTCTGGATCTGCCTTTTCACCTCAACCACGATGGAATCGGAAATGGCCTTGCCAATATTTTTGAAGCTCGCGTCAAGCCTGAAAGAATGATCTGCAACGGAAACAAAACCCGGCGTTACCCTAGCCATATGATCTTCGATCACATAATCCGGCTTTGCATGCGGATTCATATGAATAGCAGGGTCACCGTGAAGCTCTGACTGCTCAGTATTACAGCGGGCATAAAAATCTTCCTGCGTGGTAAAGGCAAATACATCTTCTGCCGTATGCTGCATCATTTCACCGATGGTCTTCCCATAATGCTTGCTGGCCATATTTCTATAGGCCCTCTGTGACCATACATCGAGGTAATGCACAATACCAAAGTGTGTACTCGCAATCATGGCAATCATGCCACGGTCTGGTGCCAGCACATATTTTTCCGAAAGTGTTTCCTTAACCTGTAAACGCACAGGACTGTATTTGAAGAAATCACCCACGTTACAGCCAAGACCCAGGAAGATGGGATACTTGCCGTGATTATCATAATTCTCCGGGTTATCGAGGTTGAACTCAAGAGTGGTTGATGATGAGTGACCAAAATAGGTCATAAAGGAAATACCCTCGCTGAAAAGGTTGGTAAGCTTCGCACTGTTGACTTGCGTAATGGCATCGCTTGAGCTTTTGGAAAACTTGGTAACATTGGCCCCGAACAGGGTATCTGAAATAATATTGCCATAATTGTCAAGCATGGTGGTGAGCTGGGTTTCGAGGCCCGCTTCACTTGCTCCTACAATATGAACGATATTCTTCATCCATCCCCTGTCTGATATGGCGCCTGACATGGTTACCTGCGCCTGCTCATATTCTTTTATTTTCTTGAGATAGGTCTCAACTTCCAGACCTGTGATGGCCGACAGCCTTCCAATGGGTATCGAGGGCTGTGAACTTCCTTTCGGTGAAGCCAGCAGTACATCTGATGCAGGCCAGCCATAGGTTGGTACCAGGTTGAGCTGGTCCATGTCGCTGTTCAACTCATAAGAACGCTGGTGCACATAGTTAACACCCTTGCCAATAATAAATACATGTTTTGGCACTATGTTGAAGGTATTCAGGGCAAACTGGATGAAGTTGCGCAAGGCGGCAGGATTCTTCTTGATGCCGAAACCAAATTGCTCTACCAGTTCATCTGCAGGATAAACCTGTGCATTGTAGCTGCCTCCCGGGGCTGAACGACGGTAAGTTTTATAATCATTTACAGGATTGGCTCCATTGGTGCCATTATACAATACAGGATGGGTGATGATGAGGAAATCACCCTGGTTGGCAGCAATTGAGTAATCAGTAAAATTTCTTGTCTGCATTGTACCAACGTTCTGAACCTGCGGCGCATCGCTGCTCAGCAGCACCAGCTCACGAGCGGTGGCTGAAGGCAGCAGGGCAAATTTGATAAGCGGCGCTGCCGAAAGATCGGCAACATATCTTTTCCCATTGGTAAGGTCATACAATACCGGGGCTGTTGCTCCATAGTTGAAATTGCTGATCTCGAGATAATTTCCCGCGGAAGAAGCAGGAAGCGAAAATTCAAATTCTTTCTGTCCGCCGAAATTGAACTGGCGGGGATAAACAATCTCGTATTTATGTACCACGATCCTGTCTGTCTGGCAACCTACCGGTGCGGGATAACAGGCAATATTGGATAGATTGGTGATGGTAACGATTGCTTTTCCAGAACTCAAAGTGCTCAGTGAGAAGGTGGCCGTATCTACACGGTAATTGAAAAAATCCATTTGGTTGCCGATCACAGAATCTTCATTGATGGTAACCTTGTACCGCCTGGTGGCGACAGCATTACCTGAAAGGCTGATGGTGAAATAAGGATCGGGACCGCCATTGTACACATATAGATTCTTGATGGTGCTGGCATTTTTACCGTAGGAAACCAGGCCGCTGGTTTGCGCCACCGAAGTGATATCATAGGAACTCCATCCTTCACCTTTATCATAAGATGAGGAATACAGGTAAGTGCCCACGTTGATGGCATAACCGGGATTGAGATTTGCGAGATAAACATCCTTATTGGGACGGGGCGCGGCGGACTGCGGCTGGTTAAGCAGTGTATCATTTACCAGTACCCCGTTGATGAGCGTATCCCTGATCACGCGGTGCCTGAAATAGTTGCCGGCCTTGTGCATGAAATAAGGTTCAGCAGGCAGGGTATTGGAAACAACATCGTTGCCGGTTGCCTGCAGGCGGAGATTCTCTGAAACATTAGTATGAACAGTGAGATAATAAACGGAAGTATCCGTTTCAAGACTCCATTTATCATTAAGCTGGTAATCCGGCTGTCGGTATAATTCCTTATCAGGCTTGCCATCGTTAAGCTTTCCCCAGAATTCAATGAAATCCGATGCACCTAGTGTGCCCGATGGTATAGAAGTGTAGATAGGAACCTGGTGACCGTTGCGCCATAACTGGAAATGTTCAGCGGGGGTAGCACCAAGTCCGGCATTGGCAAGAACATTTTGAGGAATACGGAACAGGCCATTCTTCCCTACTTTGAATTTGTAATAGGTTTTTGAATAGTCAATCCATTCGTTATTGTACACCTGGGCCTGGGCGGCCAGTCCAAATGTGAGCAATAAGCCAAACAGAAAATTTTTCATGAAACTGGAGTTTATAGGTATGGATTATTTTTTCTTTTTGTTTTTATCATTCACCATGTCAAACTGGAGTGAGAACACGTGAGTGAATAATGGATTGGACTGGTTGGCCAGGTTGGTAAAGGCGTAATCGATCCGCACATTCTGAATCCTGAAACCGGCACCTGCGCTGGGTTGATAGATCCAGACCTTTTTCAGGTTCAGGGTATCGCCATCAGCCAGGGCGCGCTGGAAATTATTGATACCTCCGCGCAGAAAGAACACATCATTCACATTTACCTCGACACCCAGTTTGGGATCAATACTGACCGGGTCAGCACTCACAAGAGTATTTCTCTGCCCGTCGAATGTTAGGTCGAAATTAGCTTCAGCGAGGAGGCTTGCTTTTTTACCCAAACGGAAATCACGTGCCACACCCAGTACCAGTCTTGGCGCGGTCAGTTCGGTTGACTTAACAGGAATCTCGTTATTGGTAAGATAAA
>CAYWSQ010000328.1:0-3288 GCA_964460925.1 uncultured Flavisolibacter sp.
GGGTAAACGAAGTGCTCATCAAATTTGCGAGGAAGCACCAGGTGAAGATCATTGCCTCCAACGACTCACATTATGTGAACCAGGATGATTTTACGGCCCACGACATTCTCCTTTGTATCAACACGGGTGAAAAAGTGGCCACCCCTGCCTTGCGTGAATTCAGTGATGATGATATCCTGGTCAGGGATAAACGTTTTGCCTTTCCAAACGACCAGTTCTATTTCAAGAAGACAGAAGAGATGGCGAAGGCTTTCAAAGACCTTCCTGAAGCCCTTGATAATACCAACGAGATCGTTGACAAGGTGGAACTGCTGAACCTGAAACGCGACATCCTCCTGCCTGCCTTTCCCATTCCCAAAGAATTCCAGGTGCACAGCGATGCCAACCTGAACCAGTGGGAATACCTCAAACATATTTCCTACGAAGGAGCCCGCAACCGTTATTCGGAGATCACGGAAGAGATCCGGGAAAGGATCGATTTTGAGCTGTTCACCATTAAGAACATGGGATTCGCGGGTTACTTTCTCATCGTATCGGATTTTATCAAAGCCGGCAGGCAGCTTGGTGTTTTTGTAGGTCCAGGTCGCGGATCCGCAGCAGGCAGCGTGGTAGCTTACTGCATCGGCATCACCAATATTGACCCCATCAAGTACAAGCTGCTTTTTGAAAGGTTCCTGAACCCGGACCGGAAGAGCATGCCGGATATCGATACGGATTTTGATGATGTGGGCCGGCAGAAGGTGATCGATTACGTGGTTGAAAAATATGGCAGGAACCAGGTGGCACAGATCGTGACCTATGGTACCATGGCCGCCAAAATGAGTATTAAGGATGTGGCCAGGGTGATGGACCTTCCGCTGCCCGAATCCAATGCACTGGCCAAACTGGTCTCCGACCGCCCGGGCACCAAACTGCACCGGATGCTGCATGCCCCCCTCACTTCCAAAGATGGTGAATCACCTCTTGACGCGGATTACAGCAGCGAGGATGTGGAGAACGCCAAAAAACTGAGGGAGATCTATCATGGCAAAGGACTGCCTACTGATGTGCTTCACATCGCCGAAAGACTCGAAGGGTCAGTAAGAAATACCGGCATACACGCGGCCGGCATCATCATCGCTCCAAAGGATTTGACCGAACTCATTCCGGTGTTCACTTCCAAGGATACCGATCTCTGCATCACCCAGATCGAGGGATCGATCATTGAAGATTCCGGGGTGATCAAGATGGACTTCCTGGGACTGAAGACCTTATCAATAATTAAAGATGCCCTTCAATTGATACGTGAAAATCACGGAGTTGAAATTGATATCGATAATATTCCTTTGGATGACATAACGACATACGAGCTTTACCAGAGGGGTGATACGATCGCAACTTTCCAGTTCGAAAGTCCGGGCATGCAGAAGTATCTCAAAGAACTCAAACCTGACCAGTTCGCAGACCTGATTGCGATGAATGCGCTATATCGTCCGGGTCCAATGGCCTACATTCCACGGTATGTGGACCGGAAGCACGGGCTGGAAGAAGTGAGCTATGACATCCCCGAGATGAAGGAATACCTGGAAGAAACTTATGGCATCACGGTGTACCAGGAACAGGTGATGCTGTTGGCCCAGAAGATCGGGGGATTCAGTAAGGGTGACGCCGATGTTCTTCGTAAGGCCATGGGGAAAAAGGACAGGAAGACCCTGGATAAGATGAAAGGTAAGTTCATAGAGGGGGCTTCCTCCAAAGGTCACCCGGCCAAGGTTTTGGAAAAAGTCTGGAGCGACTGGGAAGCCTTTGCCCAGTACGCCTTCAATAAATCACACTCTACCTGTTATGCTTTTGTAGCTTACCAGACAGCCTATCTCAAGGCCCACTACCCTGCTGAATATATGTCGGCAGTACTGAACCATGCTGGCGCCATAGAAAAGCTGACCTTCTTTATGGAGGAATGTAAAAGGATGGGGCTGAAAGTACTGGGGCCCAGTATTAATGAATCGCTCAAAGGTTTCGCGGTGAATGAGGCCGGTGAAATCCGTTTCGGCCTTGGGGGACTCAAGGGGGTAGGCGAAAATGCCATTGAAAATATTATTTCTGAAAGAAAAAAGGATGGCAGGTACAAAGATCCTTTCGACTTCATCAAGCGGGTGAACCAGAGGTCAGTGAATAAAAGAACGCTCGAAAGTCTGATCTATGCCGGTGCATTTGACGAATTCGGCCAACTGCACAGGGCCCAGTACTTCTGTATTGCGGATGGCGAAACCCAGACCGGCCTGGAAAAGATCACCAAATACGGAAGCGTGGTGCAGGCACAAAGCATCAACACCACCAATACACTTTTTGGCGACCTGCCCGCGGTGATGGATATCAAGCCTCCTCATATTCCCAATTGTCCGCCATGGAGCCTGACCGAACAGCTCGACAGGGAAAAAGAAGTTACGGGGATCTATTTGAGTGGCCACCCGCTGGACCATTATAAATTTGAGATCCGACATTACGGTATTACAACCATCCAGGATTTTAACGAGGTCAAGGAATCACAGACCCTCGCATCAGCGGGCAAAACTTATAAACTGCTGGCCCTGGTGTCGGTAGCCAATCACAGGATCTCGAGGCAGGGAAACAAGTTCGGTTCCTTTATACTGGAAGATTATACGGGAAAAACAGAACTGGTATTGTTTGGTGATGACTATGTCAGGTATAATGCCTACCTGCAACAGGGACAGGCAGTTTTCCTTACAGGCTCATTCAAGCAAAGGTTCAACAAATCAGAATTTGAATACAAACTGACCAGCCTGGCGCTTGCGGAGAACATCAAAAAGCAGTTGACCAAACAGTTACAACTGGAGTTGGACGTGAGAAATATTGAAATGGAAACCGTAACCTTCCTTTCAGAGAATGTTAAAAAATTCCCGGGGAAGACCAGTCTGCGCATCATAGTTTCTGAGCCGAAGAACCAGCTAAAGGCTAACCTGATTACGATGGACAGCGGCGTGGAAATGAATGATGAACTGGTGCAGTTTCTTGACCTGAAACCTGAAATTGATGTGCAGGTAGTACCGGTGTGATATTAGTTTTATCTATGGCCTGATAGAAAGAAAGATGAGGGAAGGCAGAAGGGGCGGAGTAATTTTACACTGTTGTCCAACCAGGTGACAAATCAGCATAAAGATCCGGTTGGAGCTAAATTTGCAGTCATTCATTATCGTTGTCTCATTAAATAAATACAATTATGGCACAAGCATTCACAGATTCAAATTTTCAAACAGAAGTACTTGGTTCAGATAAACTAACAGTAGT
>CAYWSQ010000329.1:0-3270 GCA_964460925.1 uncultured Flavisolibacter sp.
TCAACCTCACCTTTGAAAATGTGCAGTCAGCTTCACAGGCTGCAGTGAAAGCTTTCCGTGATAAGGAATTTGACGCGGTGGAGATCGTGTACAGCGAATTCAGGAATGCAGCCACGCAGCGTTTTGTGACCGAACAATTCCTGCCTATTCCCAAATCGGAAAATGCAGGAACAGGTGTCAAAGCTGATTTTATTTTTGATCCCAACAAGGAAGAACTGATCGCGGAGCTCATGCCCAAGATCCTCAATACACAATTATTCAAAGCCGTACTTGATGCCAATGCTTCCGAGCATGGAGCCAGGATGACGGCCATGGATAAGGCCAGCGAAAATGCCAATGAATTGCTGCGCAGCCTCAAGATCTCTTACAACAGGGCAAGGCAGGCAGCCATCACTACCGAACTTACAGAGATCGTGAGTGGAGCGGCGGCATTACAGGGTTAATTTCAGGGCAATCACAAATTCATACATGGAGATATCCAGTCTCATACCGCATATCGAAGCGCTGATCTTTGCCAGCGATAAACCGCTTACCACTATCGAGATCACCGACCTGGTGAACCAGGCCTTTGGTTTTATGGAAGACAAGATCGTGGCAGACCAGGTGGATTCGGCACTGGAAGGAATCGTTGAAAAATACCAGTCTGAATTTTATCCTTTCGAAGTAAGGCAGAGTGGTGGTGGATGGCAATTCCTCACCAAAAAAGAATTTCATAAAACTGTTGCCCAGCTCAATGGAGAAAAATTCCTGAAGCGTCTTTCAGCCGCAGCGCTCGAAACACTGGCCATTGTTGCCTACAAGCAGCCGGTGACCAAAGGTGAGATCGAAGCCATCAGGGGTGTGAGCAGTGATTATGCCGTTCAGAAACTCCTGGAAAAAGAACTCATTGTGATCACGGGTCGCAATGAAAAACTTCCCGGCCACCCGCTGGTATATGCCACTTCCAAATCATTCATGGATTATTTCGGCATCAATACTCCTGAAGATCTTCCAAAGATCAAAGAAGTGTTGGCCGACCAGCTTGTGGAGCCCACCGTGGTTCATCATACCGATTTCGAACCCGGCGATGCCCTGGCGGTAACCGGTGACGGAGAACTTATAACCTCAGAACCAGGAGAAGGGGAAGAAACCCATCTCAATGGTCACAGTTTTAATATCAGCGCGGAAGGTGGTGAAGGTGAGCCGGCGGAAGACCCGGGAACTGAGGAAGTCGTGGAAGAATTTATAGCTGATGAAGGTTTCATTGAAGGCGATGAAGTGGAAGCCGAAGAAGAAGTGAATGATATCATTGCAGAGGAAGAAGCCAGTGATGAGATCATGGGTGGAGAAGCCGGAGCCGAAGATATTGATGAGAACACTGGTGAAGAACCCGGTGATGAAGATGAAAATAATCCCCCTGCCTAGTTTTCCAATCCCCAATACATGTCACAGCATTTATCGAACGACCGCCTGAAACAACTCGCAGCGCAGTTTGGAACGCCCCTGTACGTTTATCATGCAGAAAAGATCAAAGAACAGTATGAAAAACTGGTGAAAGGTTTTTCTGTTCTTGATGCCCGCTTTTTTTATGCCTGCAAGGCGCTGACCAATATCAACATCCTTAAGTATGTTGACAGCCTGGGTTGTGGTATTGACTGCAGCAGCATCAACGAAGTGAAACTGGCCCTGCATGCCGGTGTGAAAGCTGATAAGATTCTCTATACATCCAACGGGATTGCCTTTGATGAAATAGCGGAGGCTGTGGGTTATGGTGTTCATGTAAATATTGACAGCCTTTCCAACCTTGAAAAATTCGGGAAACGTTTTGGTGATAGCTATCCTGTTGGTGTAAGGATCCGTCCCAATATTCTCGCAGGCGGCAACCTTAAAATTTCAACAGGACATGAGAAAAGTAAGTTCGGCATTCCCGTAGATCAGGTGGATCTTCTGAGATCAATTGTTGAAGAACATCAGATCAGGGTGATTGCCCTGCATATCCATACTGGCAGTGATATCAAGGATGCTGATGTTTTTGTGCATGGCATCAAAGTGCTGCACGACCTGGTGCCACATTTCCCTCACCTCGAAGTGATTGATTTGGGAGGTGGATTTAAAGTGCCTTATGAACCGGATGATGAGGAAACGGATATTGCATGGATAGCAGGTAAGCTGAAAAAATTCCTGGATTCGCATTTATTCAAAAACGGGAAAACCTTCCAGTTATGGTTTGAGCCGGGAAAATATTTAGTGAGTGAATGTGGTTACCTCGTTGCGGAGGTGAATGTGATCAAGGATAATGGGGCGCAGATCTTTGCAGGGGTGAACACGGGGCTGAATCATCTCATCCGCCCGATGATGTATGATGCCTACCATCATATCGTGAACATCTCCAATCCGGAAGGTCAGGAGAAAGTATATACCGTCACCGGCTATATCTGTGAAACCGATACGTTTGCCAGTGACAGGCTGCTGCATGAGATCAGGGAAGGTGATCTGCTGGTGTTTTATAATGCGGGGGCGTATGGGTTTGAGATGTCTTCGAGTTATAATTCGAGGTATAAACCTGCGGAAGTGCTGGTGAAGAATGATCAGGCATTCCTCATTCGCCGGCGGGATACGTTTGAGGATCTGCTGCGCAACCAGGTGGAGGAAGAGTGAGTTTTTTTTTACCGCCAAGGGAAGAAGGGCGCTAAGGAAGGGTTTTTTTTAGCGCAGAGAAGGAAGAAAGGAGAAAGGTGTTTTTTTGTTTTGAGCTTTTCCTGGATAGGTGAGGAGGAGAAGGGAGGGATCGCTTCGCGATGGTTGCGGGCGATATTTACCGCCAAGGGAAGAAGGGCGCTAAGGAAGGGTTTTTTTTAGCGCAGAGAAGGAAGAAAGGAGAAAGGTGTTTTTTTGTTTTGAGCTTTTCCTGGATAGGTGAGGAGGAGAAGGGAGGGATCGCTTCGCGATGGTTGCGGGCGATATTTACCGCCAAGGGAAGAAGGGCGCTAAGGAATGGTTTTTTTTAGCGCAGAGAAAGGAGAAGGTAAAATCTGTTTTTATTTAGTGCCTTTTCTGGATAGGTGAGAAAGAGAAAGGAGGGATCCCTTCGCGATGCTTGCTGGCAATTTTTACCGGCAAGGGAGAAGAGGGCTGAGAAAAGGTTTTCTTCGCGTTCTTTGCGTAGACCACTTAAGCTAGATATATTCGACCTCCTTCGCGTTCTTTGCGGTTTTTTGTTTTTTCTCACCTGCCTTTGTAGGCTCCCCCTTTTTTAGTGCCAGTTGTTAGTTAGGGTTTTCAAATATAATT
>CAYWSQ010000330.1:0-3227 GCA_964460925.1 uncultured Flavisolibacter sp.
GCAGGAAGGAAGTGCCGCAGGTCAACGGTTTTGAAAGGAATATGATGTACAGCATGGGATAAAAGAATAAACAATGAGCCAGGCTTTTGTAAAAGAAGGAGACGCACAGTGGCTGCACGATGTGCAGCCTACGCTGCATGCACTGATTGTTTTCCTGACTTCTGAGAACAATGGTATCCGTGTTTATGAAAAAAGAAGTTTTATTTCCCCGGCCGGGCAAACAGTGCATGAAATGAGCAACGGACTTTCCTATACCAAAAACAAAGAAGGCTCTTGGGAGATACTTTGGTAACCGGGAAAGAACCAGCTAACCTGTCACGATCTCCCTTCATTCACTTTTGTTAATTCATCCCAAAATGTCGGCATACATTCCCGGGAGTCTTTGGTGAACAGGGAATTACATTAATTTTGAAAGGATGAGAAACCTGTTCTGGTTCTTCCTGTTCACTTGTTCCTGGCATGTAGCTTCAGCGCAACGTGCCTATTTTATTTATCTCCAGAGCGAAAATGGTTCTGCTTTTTATGTAAAAATGGGAGAGAAGATCATGAGTTCTTCTGCCCAGGGTTACCTGGTCATTCCCTCACTTGCTGACAGTACCCATCACCTGTCATTGGGTTTTCCATCCACTTCGTCTGAATTGAAATTCAGGATACCACTCAATGGAAAGGACAAAGGATTTCTTATCAAAAATTTTGATTTTGGATGGGGGTTATATGACCTCCAGCAGGAAACCATCATAAAACCCCTTGCCGCGGAAGGACGCATGGGAGGATCTTACAGGGTGAGAAATGATGATTTCAGTATTTTACTTTCAAGAGCGGCAAGAGACAGCAGCCTGTTGATCGTTCCTGTAGCTGCCAGGGAGGATGTAGCTGTAAAGGAACCAACACCGGCAAAAAAACCAGTAGTGTTGGTTGAAGAAAAAAACCAGGAGCCTGTAAGGGATACGGTTACCTTGGAAACGGTTGTTATACACGATCCTGAACCCGACACGCTCATTGCTTCCAGGCAGGAACCTGTAAAAGATACGCTTACAGGCTCACCCCTTCCACTACATACCGACAGCCTGGCCATTGTTCAGGATAAAAAAGAAGAGCTACCTGTTGAGGATAAAAAAACTGAAGACATAAAAATCATCACAGCACCGGTGGAGGATAAAAAGGAAGAACAGGTCATTCCCTACCAGAAATCTATAGTGAGGAAGTATTCGGAGAGCTCCACTTCGGAAGGATTCGGTCTCGTGTTTTTTGATGAATCGCAGTCGGGCATTGATACCATCCGTCTCCTGATCCCCAATCCACCTGTTATACTCCGGCAGGATGATACCGCACAGCAGGATCAGCGTTTCCTTGACATTGGCGAGGTGAATGCCGGTAAAAAAACAGAACAGACAGGTAAGAAAACAGAAGAAGCGGATAAGAAAGAAGAAAAAAAACCTGTTGCCACTTCCACCTGTAAAGAAGTAGCAGGCAATAGTGATTTTATGAAGCTGCGCAGGTATATGGCAGCAGAGAGTACGGATGAAGCCATGGTAGATGAAGCCAAAAAATTTTTCAGGACAAAATGTTTTACTACAGAGCAGGTAAAGAACCTGGGAGCGCTTTTTTTAAGTTCGGCGGGTAAGTATCTTTTTTATGATGCTGCTTATTTTCACGTGACGGACAGGGAGAACTTTCCTTCACTTGCTTCCGAGATCAGGGATGATTATTATCTCAAAAGATTCAAAGCCTTAATAGGAGAATAATGCCACGTTATTTTATAGAGGTGGCCTACAGGGGAACACAGTTCAGCGGTTTCCAGGTCCAGGAAAATGCCAATACCATCCAGGCAGAAATAGCAAAAGCATTCTTAGTGATTCACCGCAGGCCGGTTGCACTCACCGGCTCATCGCGTACAGATGCGGGTGTACATGCATTGCAGAATTATTTTCATTTTGATGATGAAGGAGTGCACGAGAAGTTCCTCTATAAAATGAACGCTGTATTACCGCCCGCAATAGTGATCAGGAATATTCACCCGGTTGCACCAGGCGCCCACTGCAGGTTCGATGCCACAGCCCGGTCTTACGAATACCATATATACCGGAGGAAGGATCCATTTCTTCAGGGCCTGGCTTATTATTATCCATACCAGTTAAACAGGGAGTTGCTGCACCAGGGAGCAGCCATTATACAAGAGTCCACTGATTTTTTTGCATTTACCAAAACCAATACGCAGGCCAGGAACTTCAGGTGCGTGGTTTCCAGGAGTGAGTGGCAGGAAACGGGGGAGGGGATGGTGTATTATATAAGTGCCAACCGTTTTTTGAGGGGCATGGTACGGCTCCTTACTGGCAGCATGCTTCAGTTGGGCAGGGAAAAGATCAGCCCCGAAAAGTTCCGTGGTTTGTTAGGCAGCGGGCAGGAAAAAGCCGGTTTTTCGGTGCCTGCTGAGGGCTTATACCTGGCTTCGGTTAGTTACCCTGAAAATTATTTCCTTTGATGGGCTTGCGTTTCAGCGTTTTTCAGGAATTAAAATGCGAATTCTTTTGGAAGGAATGAGTGATGCCCCGTATCTTTGCAGCCGCTTTTTGAAATCAATCGGAACGGGGTTATAAAGAACAAGGGTTTGGCAATTTTTTAAGAAATAAAATTTCAAATAATTTGCTGAGTATCATTTACTTATCCTATCTTTGCAACCGCTTTTTGATTGAAACAACGGACCTTGGTTTTTGAGAATGTTCTTCACAGTTTTTTGTGAAATACCTGCAACAAAAATTTGGATTGAAATGCGAAGTCAACGTATCTTTGCAGTCCGCAAAAAAAATCACGCAACAAGTTCTTTTCTTAATGTTTTCGCCGCAGCAATTTTTAGATGGCTGGCTGTTAAAAAATTGACAATCAGAAAAATAAATTTTGCAGATTCAAAAAGGCTCGTACATTTGCACTCCCAATCGAAAAGAGGGAAGTAAAAAAAGAGTTCTTTGCGACGAAAAAATAGGTGAGGTCCTGGTAACTACCGGGAGCCTGGAGATTCGAAATCTTATCATCTGCAATTAAGTTCTTTGAAAGTTTGGAAGCAACAGCACTCCTGATAATTATTTATCGGGAATTATAAAAGGTAAGTCAAGCGAATAAAATTCGATTAATTGACTCGTTAATTTTTCTTCATTGAGAATTTAATAGTCAGTGGTCAAACATCATTTACAATGGAGAGTTTGATCCTGGCTCAGGATGAACGCTAGCGG
>CAYWSQ010000331.1:0-3213 GCA_964460925.1 uncultured Flavisolibacter sp.
AACCGTGTGGAAGGCATTGAAAATCTCCAGATGGATGTTGACCTGCTCAACCCCGAGATCACCATCAATGTTGACAGAACGAGGGCGATGGCTGAAGGACTGAGTACGGGTCAGATTGGAATGGCCATCCGCACAGCAGTATTCGGAAAAGAAGTCAGCAAACTGAAAGAAGGTGAGGATGAATACAAGATCCAGTTGCGTTTGAAAGAAATGACCCGCAACGATATCAGTTCCCTGATGAATATGCGGATCACTTTCCGTGACATGGCCACCATGCAGATCAAGCAGGTGCCGCTGAATGCAGTTGCTTCAATAGATTATACCAGCACACCGGGTGCCATCAACAGGAAGAATGTGAAACGCACCATCCAGTTGCAGTCAAATGTTACGGATATGAATATGACACCGGTGATCAATGCGCAACTGGCTGCGAAGATTGAGGATTTCAAAGCCCGCACAAAAATGCCCCCGGATGTTACCATCAGGCAGAGTGGCGAAAGCGAACAGCAGCAGGAGACCATGACCTTCCTGGGAACATCGCTGATTATTGCCCTGCTCATGATCTTCCTGATACTGGTATTGCAATTCAACAGTCTCAGTAAACCCTTCATTGTACTTACAGAGATCTTCTTCTCGGTAATCGGAGTATTCCTTGGCTTTGCCATCACAGGCATGACCATGCCAACCATCATGGTGGGAGTGGGTATTGTGGGACTGGCCGGTATCGTGATTAAGAACGGTATCCTGCTCATAGAATTTACAGATGAATTAAGAGGACGCGGGTACCGCACGAGGGAAGCAGCCATCCAGGCAGGTAAGATCAGGATCATTCCCGTGATGCTGACGGCAATTGCCACCATGCTTGGTTTGTTCCCGCTTGCGGTTGGTTTCAACATCGATTTCGTTTCCATGTTTGAACACCTCGACCCGGATATTTTCTTCGGGGGTGACAGCGTGGTATTCTGGGGGCCGCTGAGCTGGACCATCATCTTTGGTCTCATCTTCTCATTCTTCCTTACCCTGCTGATGGTGCCCAGCATGTACATCATCTCTGAAAGACTGAGAAGACCCATGGAGAAATTTTATGGAACCAAGTTCGTGGCGCTCTTTGGATTCCTCGGACCACTATTCTTCCTCTTCGTAGGGTTTATGTATTTGGTGAGAAGGTTTCAGGGTAAGAAAGTGTGGACGGGCAAGTTGAAGCCGGCACCGAAGAGAATATAAAAGTTTTTACCGCCAAGGGAAGAAAGGGCACAAGGATTTACCTTGGCGCCCTTCTTCCCTTGGCGGTTTAAAAAAAGATAGGATAGAAAGCTTTTTGTAGAAGTCTTTATTTTTTCCAATATTTATATGACAACTTTTTCCCATGCCTGTTTTCGACTTTCATGTTCATCCCGCATTGAAAGCGCAGATGAGCGCCCCGGCCACCCGCCCCTCTCCCTGGGATACCATCACCATTAAATTTAAAAACCCCACGCTGCTTACACGCCTGCTCAATTGCCAGGGAATTAATGAAGTGATCGATTCACAGGCTTCGCTCGCGCAACTGGTCAAGGGCAAAGTGAACCTCATAGGGCTCGCGCTGCACCCGCCCGAAACCGCCATGATGCGTGATGCACTGATCAACACTTTGGCAAAACAGGAACAAACCCAATACATAGATCTGAACCGCATCCGCGATATCGCATCAGGAGATATTTATTTCCAGATGCTGAACGAAGAACTTGATAACCTGAAAACACATACAAAGCAGGCAGGAAAGAAACTGAAGATCATCTCTAAATTTTCTGAGTACAACGCTTCAGATCTCCATACTATTCATGCAGTATTGATACTGGAAGGTCCGCATGCATTCTGGGGGCTGCAACAAGGCCAGGAAGATGATGACCGCTGGGGGGCGTTCTGGGAGAATTTTGAATTATTCACCACCGACAACCGTATTCTCTCCATCAACATCGCTCACCTGCAGCAGAATGATTTCTGCAATCATGCATTTGGCATCCAGATCTTTAAACAGGAACCCTTCTATCCCACAGGTAATGGCATCACCCAGCACGGCTTCCGCCTGCTGCAAAGGATGGAACAAAAAGGCATCCTGCTCGATATCAAACATATGAGTCTGTATGCAAGGCGGCAGTTGAGGGATTACCGTCCGGGTACCATGAACAGACCCATGATCTGCACACACGCCGGACTAACAGGAATTGAATATGAAAAAAGAGGAAAGTTTCATTATGACCATGATAATCTTTCGGGTGGTTTCGTTAGGGTGAAGCATTACAAGCCGGCGGGTTACCTGGCAGGAACAGCATTTAATGCCAGCAGCATTAATTTATATGATGAAGATGTGAGGGATATTGTTTTCTCCGGAGGCATCATTGGTCTGTCCATGGACCAGCGGATCCTTGGTCTGCCGGATGACCTGATGCTGGGAGATGATTACACGGATGATTTTTTTGATACAGAAGTGATCAGTCCCCAGGAGAAGGATTTTTTCCTGCAGGCCCCAAGGTCACAGCCGGTTGAAAGCGATTACCTGGACGTGTATGATATTTTGCTGGAGGACAGGCAGAATTATCCAAGGTACCATGCCCGTCATTTCCTGAACCAGGTCTTTCACTTTTTTATTATTGCGGATAAGTACCGGATCAACGCGGCCATGATGGCGGAAAGGATCTGTATCGGGTCTGATTTTGATGGGGTGATCAACCCGCTTGATGGCTGCCGGAATGTGACACAACTGGAAGCTTTCAAAAAATATTTGCTGAAGAATTTCGAAGCCTGGGAACTGGAAGCCATGTATGCGCTGCCGGTGAGGATCAGTAGTTTCATACAACCCGCTGACCTGCTGGAGAAAATTTTTTACAGCAACGCGGTGAATTTTTTAAAGAAAAATTTCGACTGATCAGGAATTCAGGAAGTTTTCGATCATCTCCTCTTTTTCTGCTTCCGCTTCGTATTTTTTGTACTGGTAGTAAAAAAGAAAGGAAACAGCCATGGCCAGGGAAAAACAGAGTTCATTGGCATTGTGCATCAGAATTTCAGAAAACCACATATCCTTATTTTTTTAATAAAAAGACAAATACTTTGCCAATGGTTCAAAGGAAGTGGAAGGGCTTTACGGGTAGGATTTTGGGGAGGATTTTTACCGTATTTCTAAGTTAATGAAAATGGGGTTGTTTGGCAATCGTAAATCTACCTTTCAAGTCGGAA
>CAYWSQ010000332.1:0-3194 GCA_964460925.1 uncultured Flavisolibacter sp.
TCTTGTATAAAAAATTCAGGGCGAGAATAAAAATGAGAAAAGCAGGAACACTCCAGCTCCCGAAAAAATATACCACTGCTCCGCTAACACCTATGAGTATGGCAAATAGCAGGGTGATGCTGGCGCCTGCAGGCAACTGGAAAAACTTATGATCAAGGAAAAACCCGATCAGGATCAGGAAAAGATAGGCAACCAGTAAACTTACAACCGCTGCAAAATGGTGGCGCTTGAAGATCTTTTCCATCAGGTCGCGGCTATAATGCGATACATCCCTGCAGCGTTTCACTTTAAAAAAAGAATCAAGAAACCATTCAGAATAGATCAGCGAACGGATGGATGCAGGGTGAGGCTCAGGCTGGAAAGAAGTGATCATATGCTTGGCACTTTCAAAAGCAGGCTGGATCTTTTTCAGTATGGCCTTGTCGGCCCTGAAAAAATAAAAGAAAGAGATGGAAATGATCAGCAGGAGGCCGGCCATGAAACCCACGGTCAGGAATATGATCTCCACATTACTGATCAACTCCTTGTAATGCGCGAACTGGTAAGCCTTAATCAGGTAGAACACCAGGAAGGATACCGGTATCACACTGTTATTAATGCAGTATTTCAGAAAAGGATACTGTGTTGCGGCCAGGAAAGTGAAGTGGCGGCTGAAAAGAATAAAGGTGGTGATGTTCCAGCACATGATAAACACACCGATGGCCATGCCCATAATGGCTGCGCTGATGGAGTTCACATTACCCAGGTACTCCGGTGCCAGGAACAAAGCATCGGCGCCAAAGCTTTTCATGAAGCTGCTGTTGGTGACGCTGAACATGATGATCCAGAATGCAAGCAACACCTGGTACTTCCTGAAGTGAAGGAAGATCAGTTGCAGGGGAAGTGAATACCAAATGCCTCTCAGGTATTCTGTCAGGGGTGTTTTCATGCCCTCCCAAAATACTATGAAATAAGTGGAAGCGGAAGTTTAGTTGTCAGGAATTCAGTTTTTGTCCGGGTGTTAACAAAAAAACAGCGTGCAGCAATGACATCATCAGGAAAATAGCTACGAGCTGGTGCAATTGTGCCATCCACTCAAACTGGTTCCATTTATAAGCCCTGATGCCTGTACTGCTTAATACAGTCAGGATGCCAAGAATCGTTTGCAGCAATACCATTGCCAGCGGCCACCATCTTACCCTGCCAAAACTTTTTGTGGTTTTGATTTTTGTGCTCATCACCGTCCAGGCTATCACTAATATCACGAGCAGGTAGGCAAGTCCGCGGTGAATGAAATGTGTGGTGATCACCGCTTTTCTCTCGGTAAAATAACGTGCATCGGTGGCAGCCAGTTCAGAAGGTATATCTTCTGTCATCACCGATGGTATTACCTGTCCGTTGATATCAGGCCAGGTGGGAGCATACACGGCTGATTTATAACCAGCCATTATGCCTCCATAGAATAATTGCACGAATAAGAGAGCAAGTATGATCCAGGTGAAATTTTTCAGCCTGCTGCTGAAAACAAAACTTTCCCGCTTCACCAGGAACTTAAGCGTGAACCAGTAGGTATAAGCAAGCAGTATCAGTGCCAGCACAAAATGCATGGCCAGCTTGGTAGGCCTTACATACACGGCATCACCTGTAAGTCCGCTTGCCACCATAATCCAGCCTACAGCACCCTGCAGGGCACCCAGCAGGAATAGAATGACCAGGGGCAGCACCATCTCCCTGCTGAATCTTTTCTGAACAAGGAAAATGATGAAGGGAATGGCGAAGACCACGCCAATAAGGCGGCCCCAGAGCCGGTGAAACCATTCCCAGAAAAAAATGAATTTGAAATCAGGAAGCGTGAAGCCGGAGTTGAGTTGTTTGAACTGCTCCGTTTGTTTGTATTTATCAAAGGCCACCAGCCAGGCTTCGTGATTTAATGGTGGCAGCGTTCCTTTCCCGAGATCCCATTCAGTGATGGATAATCCCGATCCTGTGAGCCTGGTGATACCTCCAAGAATGATCTGGATGATGATCATGGCTACCCCTATGAGCAGCCAGTTCACTACTGCCCTGTTCCTGTTTTGATGGCTCCTGTTTTCCATTGCGTGGCAAAGTTAGGCCAAGCCACCGGGGCGGAAGATGATTTTAAACAAAATTTCAACAGGGAAAAAATTCTCACTGCAGTCCATGGCTGGAAGTATTATTTTCGTCGCATGCTGCAGGCTTATTACCAGGACCAGTTGCTGGAGGCGGGATGTGATGAAGCGGGACGTGGATGCCTTGCCGGACCAGTGTTTGCCGCTGCAGTGATCCTTCCTATAGATTTTTATCATCCCCTGCTCAACGATTCCAAACAACTGACCGAAGAAGCCCGTTATGAACTAAGGCCTGTTATAGAATCTGCTGCTATCAGTTTCGCGGTGGCGAGTTGTTGCAACAAACAGATCGACAAGCTTAATATTTACTGGGCTTCCATGAAAAGCATGCATTTGGCCATCAAGGGACTTTCCATAACACCGCAGTTGTTACTGATCGACGGCAACCGTTTCAAACCTTATAAAAAAATTCCCCACCACTGTGTGGTACAGGGCGATGGAATCTATGCATCCATTGCCGCGGCCAGCATTCTCGCCAAGACCTACCGTGATGATTACATGAAAGAGCTGCACATCAAATATCCCCGTTACAACTGGGGTCAGAATAAGGGGTATGCCACCAAAGAACACCAGTCCGCCCTTGATAAACACGGCCCTTGCCGCTACCACCGCCGCTCCTTCCGTTTAAGTTATACTGAAACCGAATTACAGGAAGCCGAACTGGCCCTTTAAACCTGTGCAGCACTTTACCGTCTTATACTTGTCTTGATTACAACGGCGTTGCCGTTATTTAATCCGGCTTTTCATTAATAAATAGTGCCGATGGCACTGCTGCTTTTTTTGGCAAGCAAAAGAATGGTTGAAGGTTAACAGGGCCCCCTCGCGGGGCTTTTGTTTTAACCTCCGAGGTTGACCTCCGAGGTCAACCTCGGAGGTTGGAAAATTCCCCGGCTCCCTGCCTGATTACGGCAGCCTCATCACCGGTGAGATCGATTACGGTGGAAGGATTCATATTGCCCACACCACCATCAATCACCACATCCACCTGGTTTTCAAAGCGGTCATGAATGGTCTCAGGATCCGTGTATTCCTCCACCATTTCGCCGGGCAGGCTGGCGCTCAGGA
>CAYWSQ010000333.1:0-3183 GCA_964460925.1 uncultured Flavisolibacter sp.
GCGGGGTTCGCCCCCGCTGCCGCGCCAAGCCTGGGTGGTTTGATGGAGGTGGAATCAGGTAACCTGGCCCAGCAGAATGCAGCCCATGCAAGGGTGAAGAATTATGGTGCCATGATGATTGCGGATCATAATAAAGCGAATGATGAGCTCAGAAGTTTTGCATCAAGCCGCGGCATGAACCTGCCGTCTGCCTTGCCCGAGAACCTGCAAAAACATATGGATGAAATGAAAAAAATGAAAGGACGTTCTTTTGACAATCATTATGTGGGTATGATGGAAGATGATCACCAGAAGACGATCGACAAATTTGAAAAGCAGGCCAATAGTGGGGGTGATGCCCAGTTGAAGTCATGGGCGGCTGCTACACTACCTGTATTGAAAAAACATATGGACTCGGTAAAAGCAATCCGGTCTGTGATTAAATAAACTACGCCTGGATTAGCCGGGAGGCTGGTGATTTGATATTGCCAGCTACCCGGCTTTTTTTTTAGGATTTGTATTCTCCAAATACCCCTCTTAGTTCTCCCGCGATTTCTCCGAGTGTGCAATGATTTTCCACGCCACCGATCACCGCAGGCATGAGGTTTTCATTCATCACAGCTTTTTCCCTGATCAGCTCAAGGCTTTGAGCGGCTTTAGCAGCATTGCGGTTTTGTTTCAATGCCTGCAGGCGTTTCACCTGTTCATCGCGTATGCTGTCATCTACTTTTAAGATATTGATCGGCGCTTCTTCTTTAACAGTGAACTGGTTCATTCCCACAATGATCTTTTCTTTTGATTCAATCTTGCGCTGGTAATCGTAGGCGCTTCTCGCGATCTCTTCCTGGATGAAACCCTGTTCAATGGCATTAACACTACCGCCCATCGCATCGATCTTATGAATCAGTTCCCAGGCACTGCTTTCCATTTCTGAAGTAAGCTGCTCTACAAAAAAAGAACCTGCCAGTGGATCTACCGTGTCAGCCGCGCCGCTTTCAAAAGCAACCACCTGCTGTGTGCGCAAAGCTATGCGGGCTGCTTCTTCGGTAGGCAGGCTCAGCGCCTCATCATAACCGTTGGTATGAAGGGATTGTGTGCCTCCCAGGACTGCTGCCAGCGTCTGGATAGTAACGCGGGAAATATTATTAAGTGGTTGCTGCGCAGTAAGCGTGCTACCCCCGGTCTGGGTATGAAACCGCAACATCATGGCTTTGGGATCTGTTGCACCAAGTTCTTTCATGATGGCTGCCCACATGCGGCGCGCCGCGCGGAACTTGGCCACTTCTTCAAACAAATGATTATGTGCATTGAAAAAGAAAGAAAGTCTTTTTCCAAAAACATTTATGTCCAGTCCTTTTTCCAGAGCCGCCTGCACATAGGCCTTACCGTTACTCAGTGTAAAGGCGATTTCCTGAACCGCAGTGCTTCCTGCTTCACGGATATGATAACCGGATATGGATATTGTATTCCATTTGGGAAGTTCCCTACTGCACCATTCAAAAATATCAGTGATGATGCGCATGGAAGGTTGGGGAGGATAGATATAGGTTCCCCTGGCTGCGTATTCTTTCAATATATCATTCTGAATGGTGCCGGAAATCTTTGAAAGGTCAGCGCCCTGCTTTTTTGCCTGGGCCACATAAAAGGAGAGGAGGATGAAAGAAGTTGCATTGATGGTCATGGAGGTGGAAACGGATTCCAGTTTGATATTGTGAAAAAGTGTTTCAATATCATCCAAAGAATCTATGGCAACACCAACCTTGCCTACTTCACCTTCAGAAAGAGGGTGGTCACTGTCATAACCGATCTGGGTAGGCAGGTCAAAGGCCACACTGAGTCCGCTCACTCCCTGCGAAAGCAGGTAATGATATCGTTTATTGCTTTCTGCTGCTGTTGAAAAACCGGCATACTGCCTCATGGTCCAGAGACGCCCCCGGTACATGTCTTCCTGCACACCGCGGGTGAAAGGAAATTGCCCCGGCTTTTCATTCATGGGCACTGCATCGGTATACAATTTCCTGATCTCGATGCCGCTGTCTGTAAAGATTTTCTTTTCTTCCATAGATCGTGCTGCCTGCGGTTTTATTTCATGAGTTGCTTGGCTTCATGGTTGAGTGTTTCCAGTACAATGGAGTGCATGGCTTTTTCCTGCTGGCTCATCACCACTTCCAGTAATTGTTTGTTGAGATCACTGGACCTGGCATCTGGAGGCATTACGTTGGAGATCTGGTTAATGATGAGCATATTCTGGTCGCGCAGGTTGCGGACCGCATCCCAGGCGATGGTGCTTACATAAACCTGCTGGGAGATATTGTATTCGAATTCCTGCTTAATGGTTTCAATCAGGTAGACCTGCATTTCTCTTGCACTGAGACCCGGCTGGCTCACGCGGCTGATGAGGCTGGGAAGCGAAATTCTTTCACATAAAATCACCAGTCTTTCATAAGCCTGCAGTTGAAGTGGGCGGGTGGTGAAATTAGTTTCAGGGGCTTTTTCTTCTTCGTCTTTCCATAGCCTGGAACTGTAATAAACGAAGATGGAAACTAGCAGGGCAATGATGGAAATGACAAGAGCGATCGTTGATTGATCCATTGGTAAAATGTTGTTTGCAAATATAGGTCAAGGGGGCGTGAATCGTTAGACGTGAAAGGATAACAGCGTAGGGCTATGCCAAAAGCCTGGCCGGATAACACCAATGTTTTAGTTTTTTAAAAGACATAGCCGGTAAGGCGGGAAGGCGGTAAGTAGAGAACTTAATCCTGTTAGTCATTTCAAATTCATAATGACTTCAGTAAACATCTTAATACTTTAATGTTTTTACTTACCGCCTTACCGCCTTCCCGGCCCTGCCTTTCAATTTAAAATGATAAAAGAACCTTGTGAAGAAAATCTGCAACTCCAGCGTATTAACAACAGATTTTTTATTAAAAAAAAAGCCCTGCATTTCTGCAGGACTTTCTATTAGAATCTGAAAAATTAATGTTTCACTGTCTCCGGCTTTGATACAGGTTTTTTCTCCGGTGCGGCAGCAGCATCATTGAATGCTTTTTTGCCACCCAGGTCAACCAGTACAGGAGCTGCAACAAATACGGAAGAGTAGATACCAACAACCACCCCAATCAGCATCGCGAAAGCAAATCCTTTCGTTACTTCTCCGCCCACCAGGAAGAGAATGAGGATGGTAAGGAATACGGTAAGTGAAGT
>CAYWSQ010000334.1:0-1609 GCA_964460925.1 uncultured Flavisolibacter sp.
AAAAACTGCATTCTCGCTTCGTGAAGAAGCGATAACACGGTATCGTTGCCCACATGGCCGCCATAATTCAGGTCGGTAATGCGGATGGAAATGAGGGTGGAAAAAGAAAACTGTGAAGGAAGGGCGATCTTAACTCGGCTCATAGCCAAGATTACTGATTTTCCTGCAAATTCCTGAGCATTTGCAGCACACCTGTGAAATCGGAACTTACAGCAGAAGACGCAACACGGCTTTGCAGGTCACGGATCTTAGCCCTGCATACCATTTCCCGCGTGGCACATTCAAACACTTCATATAATTTTTTGGGAAGGCGGCCTACATAACCATCATCATCGGTATAGGTCATGTAATTTTCATCAGCATCAGTGAACTCGAATTTGCGCGGAGTGTTCATTTGGGCAGGTATATATTCAAGCATGGCTACCGGCCCGGGATCTTCATCGTCATACTGCCTGCTGCGCGTTTTTTTTATTGGGCGTTTATTTACTGCTACATCCTGCTCCTGCACGGCATCTTTATTGGATGGTTGTGTTACCGTATCGCCTGGTATGTCAACGATTCTGTTCCCAGGTGCTATACTTGCATTAACAATACCTGGATTGCTGTTTACCTCATTGCGTTGATCATTGAAAGGGAAAATCATCACAATAGCGAAGATCACGGCAGCCGCCGCTGCAACCCATCCAATAACTCTCCTGTTGATACGATAAGGTTTGCCTTCCGTTTCAACGGGTTTGTTTGTAATAGCTGAAGCGATTTTATTCCAGGCACCGGCTGGTGGAGCAGCCTCATACTGCTGTAGCCTCCGGGGAAACTCAAGGGCATCCTGGTCCAAAGCATCAGCAAGCCGCTCCCAGCTTCCCGGGGGCGGGGGCAGTTCAAACTGCCGCAACCTGCTTTTAAAATCTTTGTCCATTATGGTGCCTGTTTTCTTTTTTCAATAAATGATTTCACAAGGTCCTGCAGGATCAGCTTGGCCCTTGATAATTGCGATTTACTGGTGCCCTCACTGATGCCAAGCAGTTCCGCGATCTGTTTATGAGTATAACCCTCGATCACGTACATGTTAAACACGGTGCGGTAGCCGGGTGATAGTTGTTGTACAAGCTGGATGATATCCTTCTCGGCCAGTGAATCCAGCACCGAAAGGTATTTGCCTTCCAAAGTGTCTTCTTCAACTTCCGTAATGGGTTTGAGGTAAGTCTTTTTCCTGAACTGCTCAATGGCCGTATTCACAAAAATCCGCCTGATCCAGCCCTCAAAGGACCCTTCACCCCGGAAGCTGCCCATCTTGTTAAAGATCTTGATAAATCCTTCCTGCAACACATCTTCCGCTTCCTCTGCATTGCCTGCATAACGCAAACAGACCGCGTACATTTTCGGGGCGTACCGTTCGTACAGCTCCTGCTGCATCCTGCGGTCACCCTTCATGCATCCCTCAATTAAGTCGGAATCTGAAAATATTTGGTTGCCTGCGTTATTCAAATTATTGTTTTAATGTGATCTGATTCAAAAATGCGACCAGCAGGTCAGCCGCTTTCCGCCTGTGGCTGAATTCGTTTTTGGCCTGCATATCCATTTCCGCGAAACTAAGGTCCGAACCATTTGG
>CAYWSQ010000334.1:1630-3168 GCA_964460925.1 uncultured Flavisolibacter sp.
TCCGCGCTGTTCACTCACGATCATGCCTTCACATATTCCTTCAAAAAAATATTCCTTTCCTTCCAGTACCAGGCAAATAACCGTACGGAACCGGGCGGTTCTGTCAACCACGTCTTCCAATTTTGACAACAGCTTTCCAATATTTTTCTGGAAGGATTTTTCCTCACCGGCATAGCGGGCGCTGTGCACGCCAGGTTCATTGTTCAGCACAGGCACTTCCAGCCCGGTATCCTCGCTGAAACAGGATAAGCCAGTGAGCCTGTAAATGGTGCGTGCTTTCTCCGCTGCATTTTCATGAAGTGTATCGTGCGGTTCCGGTATATCAATGTCAATACCTGCCTCTTTCAGGCTGATGACCTGTAGTGAAGAAGGCAGGGCAGACCTGATCTCGTTCACCTTGTTCTGGTTATTGGTAGCGAAAATAATTTTCATAGTTTCAGATGTCAAACATGTTTTTCAGGCTGGCCCATAGTTTTTGCTTCAGTGATTTATCCTGTTCGATCTCGCTGAGTGAGGGGCTGTAGAGATATTTCCTTTTATCAAAATCCTGCACCTGGAACCAGGGGAAGTTGATGGGAAGTCCGAGGCTAAGCGGGTCTACATTAAAAAGTAAAACCTTTTTGGGTTCCAGCTTTTCAAAAACCTCCTGGATATGTGAAGATCCGTCGGGGTGAAAATTGACCACGGCTATATCGGCCAGGCTCAGTTTGCAGGCACCCAGCACCTGGGAAAGAAAGTTGAGTTCAGTATCAGGAAGGAATGGTATTTCTTCATGATTCACCATCACGAGAATGTGCTTTTTATTATTTCCAAGAAAGCGGATGTCCTTTGTGGCCGGCGCGGCCCCGGAAGCTGTTTCAACCAGCACATCGGCATAAAATTCGGCAAGCATGGATGGGTTGAGTTGAATGGTATTCAGTGTCATTTTGAAGGACTTGGTTAACAAATGGTCTGCTCTTTTTTTTGTTTCTTTGCCGCTAAATTAGATTATTATGATTGCTGCTATGGATATAACGGTTAATAAAGTGGAACAGAGCAAATTACAGGGCTTCAGCCTTGATAATCTTCCCTTTGGAAAATTTTTCACCGATCATATGCTGGAAGCTGATTATGAGAATGGAGAATGGAAGAATGTGGAAATCAAACCCTACCAGCCACTCCTGATGAGCCCATCCCTGGCAGCGCTTCATTATGGTCAGGCCATTTTCGAAGGCATCAAGGCTTACCGCGACGCTTCCGGAAATGCTTATATATTTCGTCCCATGGATAATTTCAGAAGATTCAACATTTCTGCTGAAAGAATGGCCATGCCCTCAGTGCCTGAAGAGATCTTCATGGAAGGCATGAAGCAACTGGTGGCGCTTGATAAAAACTGGATCCCTCAGAAAGAAGATCATTCTCTTTATATCCGTCCTTTCATGTTTTCTTCTGACGAACTGATTGGTGTTCGTCCTTCCGAAAACTATAAATTCTTAACGATACTGAGTCCAACCGGCCCTTATTATAATGCACCTATGCGTATTTATGTAGAGGAGCAG
>CAYWSQ010000335.1:0-3152 GCA_964460925.1 uncultured Flavisolibacter sp.
CCTGATGAAGGAAATGAAAAAAAGGAACAAGGAAGCCGAGCCGGCAACACCTGAAGAGGCCCTGTTCACTTCACTTAAAGTTTTGCACGAGATCCTGCTTTCTTATAAACCTCGGTATTGCGATCTGCAGATCGATGGGGTGGATCATTCCGGCAAATACCTGTTGGTGGAGATCATGAATACCAAATCGATCGGTCCCAATCTTTTTTTGTCGCCCGACGCCGATCCCGGTGATGGCAAACTGGAGGTGGTAATGATCCCCGAAGCAGATAAGGATTTATTTGCAGAATATGTTAAGGGCAAGATCAACGGCCAGGAAGTGGATTATGATTTTTCCGGTGTACATGCGCGGGATGTGAAGATCTCCTGGGATGGCACCCATGTGCATGTGGATGATGAAGTGCTGAAGCTGGAAAAGAACCATAAAGTGGAGATAGAACTGAAGGAAGGTTTGCTGGAGTTTTTAGTTTAGGTTTTTTTTACCGCAGAGAAAAGGAGGGCGCCAAGAAAGGCTATTGGCTGATGGCCATTAGCCACCAAAGGCCAAAGGCCAATAGCCAATAACTTCCCCCCGCTTGCCTCTTGCCGCATTTCTCGCTATCTTGCCTTCATCTATGAAAAAACTGCTGCTTTCTCTTTGTTTCAGTCCCTTGCTGGCCACAGCACAGAACTTTTATTTTTCAGCCAGGGCCGGTCTGGCCGGTTACCAGGGTGACCTGAAGAAATCTTCCGCTGTTTTTTCACAGTTGAAACTGATGGGATCCATCGGGGCCATGTACGATCTTTCACAGCATCTTGCCGCAAGATCTTACATCAGTTATGGAAGCCTCAGGGCTGATGATAAGAAAGGGACGGCCATTATGCAGGAGCGGAATCTTAACTTCCAGACAAAGCTGCTTGATTTCGAACTCGGAGGGCAGTATAATATTTTCAACCTGAATGAACGCTGGTGGACGCCTTATGTGAGTGCCGGTATCGGGTTGTTTCACTATAACCCTTACACGAAAAATGCCAATGGCGACCGGGTTTTTCTCCAGCCTCTCAGCACCGAAGGACAGGGTTTTATTGCTGGTGTTAAACCATATAAACGCACACAACTAAGCATACCGCTTGCTTTCGGTGCCACCTATGTAACGGGAGAGGACACTCGTGTAGGAATTGAATTCGGCTACCGTAAGATTTTTACTGATTATCTCGATGATGTCAGCAATGTATATGTGGATGAAACCGCATTGCGCAATGCAAGAGGCGACCAGGCCGTGGACCTGGCATGGAGGGGCGACGAAATAACCGGCCAGCCTTATCCCGGTCCGGGTACAGTAAGAGGAGGTCCAAAATACAAAGACGGTTATTATTACATAGCCCTGAGTTTTACCATCCGCTATTGGTTTGATAAATACAAACAGGTTGCTGGTTTACCCGGTGGTTCAAGGGAAAAGAGAGTGGGATGCCCGGGTTCAAGGATCCAGGGTTACTGAGCCTGCTCAGGTTTCATTAAATCATGATATGAAAAGATCCGGTCTCCTGCTTTTATCAGTTTATTTTTTAGTGGCTGTTGCCGACCTGGTTTTTATTTACCTCGAGCTGCCCGCGTACCGCTGGTTCTCCAAACCCTTATTGATGCCTTTGTTATTGATGGCATTCTTAAATGAATTGCCCAAACCCTTACCACAGGCTATCTATTTCGTGGTATTTGCGCTGTTTTTTTCCTGGTGTGGTGATGTGTTCCTGCAGGCAGATGGTTTTTTTATTCCCGGCCTGGTTTCCTTCCTGCTCGCGCACATCTTTTATATCATTTATTTTAAGAAACAGGTATCAGTAAGGTGGAAATGGATGGTGATCTTACCTGTTGTAATTTACCTTTCAGCCTTCACTGTTTACCTGTTTCCATACCTGGGAGAAATGAAAATACCTGTAGTGTTTTATAGTTTAACTATCGGGACGATGCTGGTAATGGCCTTTCATGTAAGCGATAAACAGGGGAAGAAATTTGCCTCATGGTTCAGGTATGGCGCCTTGTTCTTTGTGCTTTCAGACTCAGTTCTTGCTATCAATCTTTTTGTGGAAAAAATGGATATCCTGGCTCTCGTGGTAATGGTTACTTATGTGTTGGCCCAGGCGATGATTGTTAGAGGTGCTATGATTCAGTTATCCAAATAGTTTTTATTGCTGCATTTTGGCAACTATGCATTGAGGTAAAATAAAAATAATAGCCAGAAACCAGTTATACAGGACTGGTCAGGTTTTCCAGTGTTTCCCGGATCTCATTCATGGTTTTTTTGTCGAAACCATCCTTTGTTTGGGAGATGATGAAGGTTTCTTTTTTGCCGGCATAAAAATAGATTTCGCTTCTGGTGATTTTGATCCGGGTTGCCTTAAAAGAAAATGATTTTTTTACCTGTCCTTGATTGATATCATAATAGTTGAAATGAATGAGCAGTTTGGATCTGTCAATGGAAAACTTATTAACCCGGTCTTCCCTGGCAAGGTCTATCCATAGCATTAAAGAAATAAAAAAAAGAGAAAAGGGTGCTGCCAGGCTGTATTCACCATGCAACAGAAATTTCAACAGGAAGGAGACTATAATTAAAATGATGGTGTAGGCAGTCCAGCGTTTCAATAAAAAAGAAAGGTTATGATGCCGGGGCGAATAGAATTCAATGCTCATAATTTCAATTAAAGTAGCCTCTAATAATTAAATATATAGCCGGGAAGGCGTTAAGGCGGTAAGTAGTTAATAAGATTCAGAAAGTCATTTCAGATTCAAATATTGCTTGTGAGTGATTAGTAGAATTTTTCTGAATTTGATGAATTTGTTTACCTTGTCTTCCTGCCTTCTTGTTTCACGGCTGCCAGGCTAACTACAATTTAATAAAGAAAAGGGAAATACTAAAAGCCGGAATGAGTGCTTCCGGCTTTGAAATAAGGAATTTAGTGATGTAATCAGATCTGCCCCTTGTATTTCGGATCATAATCTACCATCCATTCAATCCCATATTTATCCCTGAACATACCAAAGTAGGAACCCCAGGGACTATCGCTGATAGGCACTTCAACGTTACCGCCTGCAGATAACCCGTTGAATAACCTGTCGGCTTCTTCTTTGCTTTCAGCGCTGATGGATATTTTGGACCTGTTCTCATTTTCATTTA
>CAYWSQ010000336.1:0-3141 GCA_964460925.1 uncultured Flavisolibacter sp.
TTTTTACCTTGATGTTCTTGGTAACACCCCTTGCGATCTCTTCGTAATTGAGTTTGAGTTTGATCCTGAGGTTGGAACCCCTGGTGCCACGGGAACGTTGACCGCCACGAGTTCTTTGTCCGCCGCCACCACCAAAAAAGCTTCCGAAAATATCTTCACCGAAAATATCACCGAACTGGCTGAAGATGTCTTCCATGTTCATGCCGCCGGGATGAGCACCACGTCCGTTACCACTCACCGCCGCATGTCCATAGCGGTCATACTGGGCACGTTTATCCTGGTCGCTCAGCACTTCATAAGCTTCTGCGGCTTCCTTGAACTTTTCTTCAGCAGCTTTATCACCTGGATTCCTGTCGGGGTGGTACTGCATGGCCACCTTACGGTAAGATTTTTTAATCTCATCCGCGGAAGCGGTCTTGCTGACACCCAGTATTTCGTAAAAATCTCTTTTTGCCATTGACGGTTTTTAAACTTGGCCTTTTTTATTTGCCTACTACCACTTTTGAAAAGCGGATGATCTTATTATTAAGGGAATAACCTTTCTGTACTTCAGCCACAATCCGGCCCTTCATTTCATCACCGGCGATGATCTCCGTTACGGCTTCATGCAGGTCGGGGTTGAACTCTTCACCTACCACTTCCATATGTTTGAGTCCTTTGCCGTTCAGGATATTCCTTAGTTTGGCAAAAACCAGTTGCACACCCTCTCTTACCTGGTTGATGTCATCGGAAGTTTCCAATTGTTTTTGCGCCCTTTCACTGTCATCAAGTACTTCAAGCAGGTCAGTGATGACGTCCCTGCCAGCAGTCTGGATAAGTTCCACCCGCTCGCGGGCATTACGGCGTTTGAAGTTTTCAAATTCCGCGGCCTGCCGCAGGTATCGGTCATTACATTCTGCCAGTTGCCCGTTCAGCTTTTCGATCTCCGGTTCCTCGGTCACAGGTTCATTGAGATGCTGGTTGCCGTCTATATTCTCGTCGGTATTGATATTGATAGACCCATCCAACTCATTTTCTGCCTGTTGTACGTTTTCCTCTTGTTTATTCATGATCTGTCAAAATTGTTTGCAAAGGTAGGCTTGACAAGAATACGGCCAACCGCGGAGGAAGGGACAAAATGTCCTTTAAATGGCTATTTAACATTCACAAATCCAAGGATACAGGGGTAATTTAAGTAGCTTGCTGCCCCGATATGAAAAAAGTTCACCTGAAGAGAAAAATAGCAGCCAGGATAGCAGGCGGTCACCCATGGATCTTTGCCAATGAAGTGGAGAAAGTGGAAGGAAACCCGGAACCGGGCGCCATTGTGGACGTGTATTTTTTTGATGGGAAATTCACCGGCAAGGGCTATTTCAATGATAAATCACAGATCATCGTCAGGTTGCTGACCCAGGATAAAAAAGCTGAGATCAACGAGGATTTTTTCCTGGAAAAGATTAGGCAGTGCTGGAATTACAGGCAGCAGATCGGTTATACGGAAAATTGCCGCCTCGTTTTTGGCGAAGCCGACGGCCTGCCACAGATGATCATTGACAAGTTCAATGACTATTTCGTGATCCAGACCCTTGCCCTGGGTATAGATCTTTGGAAACCGGCCGTAGTGAAGGCCCTCGAAACCATCTTTAAACCCAAAGGGATCTACGAAAGGAATGATGTGCCGGTGCGGGAGCTGGAAGGACTACCTCTTCATAAAGGTTTTCTTTCGGCACCCTTTGATACTTCCATTATCATCAATGAAAATGGGTTGAAATTTCATGTTGATGTGGAGAATGGTCAGAAGACCGGTTACTTTTTGGACCAGCAGGATAACCGCCGCGCCATTCAGCATATCGTAAAAGGGGCTGATGTACTGGGTGCGTTCACTTACACAGGTACTTTTGAAATTCATGCGGCGCACTATGGTGCCAAATCAGTACTGGGACTGGATATTTCAGAGAATGCAGTGAACCAGGCCAACCGTAATGCAGCGTTGAACGGGCTGGAGAAAATTGTGCGCTTCGAAACCGCCAATGCTTTTGATGTACTGAAACAGTGGACCAAAGAGTCCCGCCGCTGGGATGTGGTGATGCTGGATCCTCCTGCTTTTACCAAGAGCAGGGCTAATATACAGAAGGCCATCACAGGCTACAAAGAGATCAACCTGCGCGGGATGAAACTGGTAAAACCAGGCGGCTTCCTTGTTACTTCGTCTTGCACCAATCTTGTGAATCCTGAACTATTCCTGCAGATCATTGACATGGCAGCCAGGGATGCCCGCAGGAAGATCCGGCAGGTAACTTTCCAGACGCAAAGCCAGGATCACCCCATTATCTGGAACATGGAGAATACGCAGTATCTGAAGTTTTTGATCGTGGAAGTAGGGTAGGGAATAGCTTCTAGCTGCTAGCTACCAGCTGCGAGACGGGTCGTTCATAGCACCCTGGCTCAAATTATTTTCGATGATAAGATGACAATTAGGAATTTAGACACTTGCCGCTCAGAGTAAAAGCTGCGGGCTAAGAACTTAGAGCTTTGAGAATAACTGTTCAAAGCAGAAAGCATTTAACAATCTTCGGTGAGTAAATGTATTTTGGATTCAGGCTCTCGCAGCTAGTAGCTAGTAGCTCACTTGGATACCTGGAACTTTCCCGACTCCACGAGTTTGCCTGTTTTATCACGAAGTTGGTAAACGTAAACACCGCGGGTGAAATCGGTCAGGTAAATGATGGTCTGGTTGGCGAGATTGTTCTGTTCAACCATCTTGCGTCCCATGAAATTATAGATCTGGAGAGAGTAACCTTTTTCGTAAGCTTTCTGGAAGTCGAAAGTAATTACAGAAGTGGCCGGATTGGGGTAGAACCTCAGGATAGGTGCCTGCGCACTGCTGTTCACCGAAACCGGTTTCTGGGCTTCAGTAATTTGAGTGGTTAACAGGAAAATGGACACTATTAGTAAAAGTTTCTTCAAATACAGAAAATTTTAACGGTTCTGAACACAATAATAATTGAATTTATGAAAGGTGCAAAGCCCTTGCCGTAAAATAAGAAGAATTTGTAAAAACTACTTTGCCAACTCACGTAGTTTTACGAGAATGGCATCAAAATCAGGCTGTAATCCAGCGTTCTCAAGCACTTCAGCATATTGAATAACACCTTCTTTATC
>CAYWSQ010000337.1:0-3130 GCA_964460925.1 uncultured Flavisolibacter sp.
AATAGCGGTAACATCAATCACATCCTGCTGGTTCTTCATGGCTTCCTGCCATTGCTGCTGATCCTCGCCTGTTACAGCATGACCAGGGCTATCATTATTGTTTACTGAAGAATTGATCCTGCGGGGCCGGAAAATAAATACAAGACCTATCGTAATGAGAATAGCCGGCCAGAGATATTGCCTGAGAGAATACTCTGCTGATATTTCACCAGCCAGGAAGATGCCGCCAACGACTATCAGTATGAATGGCACCGGGCTGTTGAACTGGTGACGAATACCGGTGAAAATGCCAATACCAATCAGCAGCATGGGCCATGTAAAGAACCAACGAGGAAAATACATGCCGGCCTCTCTTGCCAGCAAAAGCCCGCCAACTAACAGCAGCGCAAAGCCCGCGTATTTATGACCGTTTTCCCTGTGTTTCCTGTGCTGTGACCACTTCCTCATATCACGGTTTTCAAATCTTTCTGAATTCATTTTGTTGATTTGAATCCAAAGTAAGCATGAAATGAAAGCCGGGACAAGAACGAATCAGCGAGGATCAGCAAATTACCGGTAAACGACAGGTTTGGAGCGGTGAGTGGAGATGAGAGACGAGAGTCGTGAGCCGTGAGAGTGTCAATCTGATTTCTGAAATCCTTTCGATTGTTAGAATGAAAAATGAAAAAACCTGAACATCTGGCCAACAGCCAATGGCCAATGGCCAACGCCTATCAGCTCACGACTCACGACTTTACTTCTTATCGCCCCCGCCTTTTACAGGCCGGTTACGTTCATCAGATTCTTCCATGTGCTTGCGCATATTGGCTGCATTGAGCGGGTCCGGTGTAATATTGCTCATGGCCGACATGATCTTGTTCTTTACGCCGGACACCACCCGGCTGTCGCCACTCATCAATGCTTCATAACCATCCTTTGCCACTTTTGCAGGATCGGCATGCGCAGCCTCCTGGTATTCATAAGTTGTTTCCATTTCTGCTTTCCGGAAGAAATCTGTTTCCGTGGCACCGGGCTGCAGAACGGTGAGACTAACACCGGTATCTTTCAATTCATTGATCAGCGCTTCTGAAAAATGCTGGACAAACGCTTTTGTTGCAGCATAGATCGCGAAGCGGGGAGCAGGGGTATCAGCAACCACGGAAGAAAGCTGAAGGATCTTTCCCTCATTGCGGGCCAGCATGTCCTTCATGAATAACTTGGTAAGCACAACCAATGAAACAATATTGAGCTGGATGATGTCAAGGTCGCGTTCAAGCAGGGTTTCCTTGAAAAATCCCCACTGGCCCTGGCCGGCATCATTCACGAGCACATCCACAACAATCCCTTTTGCCTTTACCTCATCATATACTTCACTGGCCGCATTGGGTTCAAACAGGTTCCTGGAGATAGGTATAACTTCTATCCCAAATTCCGCAGATAAACCGGAAGCAATTTCCTCCAGTTTATCTTCCGACCTGGCAACAATTACCAGTTTATAACCATCCGCAGCAAAAAGCCTGGCAAATTCATATCCTATGCCACTGGTAGCGCCTGTTATAAGAGCATATCTTGTATCTGTCATAATGAATGTTTAAGTACGAACCCTTAGAATTATGCCAGAAGACAATAAGTTAGTAAGCCCATCTACAGCCGTATTTATTAATTTTACCCTTCATGTACGAATTATTACTGGAAAAATTCAAAGAGAAAATCAGTCTCACTGAAGCTGAACAGGATTTATGTAAAACTTTTTTCACCCCGAAAAAAATCCGCAAGAAACAATTCCTGCTCCAGGAAGGTGATGTGTGTCGTTATGTTGCCTTTGTGGAAAAAGGCATGCTCCGTATGTACACGATCGATGAAAAAGGAAGCGAGCATATCGTTCAATTTGCATTCGAGGGCTGGTGGATGGCTGACCAGTACAGCTTACTTACAAATGAACCTTCCAACTTCAGCATCGAGGCACTGGAGGATTCTGAGCTGCTCTTACTCACGCGCCATGCTGAAGAAGAAATGCTTGAAAAAATTCCAAAGTTTGAAAGATACTTCCGCTTACTCCTGCAAAACAGCCTGATCGCTACTCAAAGAAGACTTACGCGTACACTCACCCTCACCGCGGAGCAACGCTATACAGAACTTATACATTCCTGTCCCACCATTCCCCAGCGTGTACCACAGCATATGATGGCCTCTTTTCTTGGTATCACACCTGAAACTCTCAGCAGGATCCGAAAGCTGAAATCACTCAAAAAATAGGTTAATAACATTGACCTATATCAATTCCATTTCTTACCATAACTCAATGGTGGCAGGGTAGGTGCGGGTCTACCTTTGTGTAACAAAAGCAGCAAGGCATTAAGGGAAGATGAGCCATATGTAGTGATAGGTGAATGGATTGTTTTGTGGATGCCTTCTGCTTTTTGTTTTGTTCAGTCAACAATCATTCAAAATAAAGCACATGAAAAAAATCCTATTGCTCTCAGCAACTGTTATTGCGTTATTCGCCTTCACCACCCTCAGTTCATGGAAGGCTGACAATGCCCACTCTAAAATCAGTTTTTCGGTTACCCACCTTGGCATATCTGATGTTACAGGTCTGTTCAAAGATTTTACGGTTGATATTAAATCAGCTAAAGATGATTTCAGTGATGCGAAGATTGAAATGAGTGTTGATGTAAAATCCATTGACACGGAAGTTGAAATGCGCGACAATCACCTGCGTAGCGCAGACTTCTTTGATGTGGCCAAACATCCGAAAATGACCTTCAGCAGTACCTCTGTTACTCCAACAAAAGTGAAAAATAAATTCCTGCTCAATGGAAATCTTACCATGGCCGGAATTACCAAACCCGTAACTATGGATCTCTGGTACCGTGGTACCATAGAAAACCCGATGAATAAAAAACCAACGGCTGGCTTTAAGGTTAGCGGTGTCATCAAAAGATCTGACTTTAACCTGGGTTCCGGATTTCCGCCGCCCATGATCAGCGATGAAGTAAAAATTGTTGCCGACGGTGAATTCATTAAAGAATAACTGCGGCCTGATTATTGCAAATAATTAGGATTCTAGCGGACTAATGTTGAAACATTAATATACTTAATTTCTAAAACTATTCATATGGCTATTACTTGGAAAATAGACCCTGCACAC
>CAYWSQ010000338.1:0-3120 GCA_964460925.1 uncultured Flavisolibacter sp.
AGCACTAGCATTTAAATCAGGAGGGTTTTGAAAATAGTTTTGATCTCGGATACACATGGCAGGCATCGTCAGTTAAAATTACCTAAGGGAGACATGCTCATCCATGCAGGTGATGTTACGCTCAAAGGCAGGAGAGAGGAAGTGGCGGATTTTCTGAAATGGTTCTCCATTCAGCCATTTGAACACCGGGTTTTTATAGCCGGCAACCATGATTTTTATTTTGAAAAGTCATCCGACAAAGAGATCAATGCACTCATTCCACAAAATGTAATATACCTCAGGGATAGCGGGGTCTCCATTAATGGCATCAATATCTGGGGTTCACCCTATACACCCAAATTTTTTAACTGGGCTTTCAACCGGGCACGAGGAGCAGCAATCAGGAAACACTGGGAATTGATACCACCTGCTACCGACCTGCTCATCACACATGGACCGGCTTACGGTTTCCTGGACATGGTGCTGAATGACCAGCATGCAGGTTGCCAGGACCTGCTCAGAACCATTCTTACCATTAAACCGAAACTGCATGTATTTGGACACATCCATGAATCTTATGGAAACATCCGCCGCTCAGGCATTCAATTCGTCAATGCCAGCATGGTTGATGAGCTGTACGGGTTAACCAATACCCCGGTGGTGATCAACTGGAAATATTAGCCTTCATAAACCCAGTACCTGTTTCAGTTTTACATAACCGCCACGGCTCACCGGTATCTTTTGGCCTGAAGAAAGAATGGCCAAAAAATTTTCTTTTTCATAAGGATCGATGCGGGTGATCTGCTGAATGTTGATCATATAAGAACGATGGGTACGCACAAACTGCGAAGGCGGCAGGCAGTCTTCAAAAAAGGCCATGGTTTTATTTTTAAGAAATTTTCCATCTGCCGTGTGGATCCTTACATAGTCATCGGCAGCTTCCAGGTACTGGATATCATGAACAGGGATGATCCGGATACGTCCCCCGGTTTTTACAACCACCCTTTCAGCATGGGAAGGTAGCTGGGTGGAAGTGGTGAGCATCACCTCTGTATTTTTTTTCTGGATGGGAGCTGAATGAAAAAATTTGTCCAGGGCCCTGTCAAAACGTTCCCGGTTGAAGGGTTTGAGCAGGTAATCGACTGCATGGTTCTCAAATGCTTTGATAGCGTATTCATCGAAAGCCGTAGTGAAGATCACGGCAGGTTTTTGCTCCAGCAGTTCCAGCATTTCAAAGCCATTGATCTTGGGCATTTGTACATCCAAAAATACCAGGTGTGGCTGGTGCTGGTTGATCGCCTTGATCCCTTCAAAACCATCCCCGCATTCTGCCACCACCTGGATGTCGGGGAAATGCTGAAGGAATTCTTTCACGATGGTTCTTGCCAGCGGTTCATCATCTATTATTAAAGCTTTGATCATGCCTGGGGAATTATGATTGTTGTAATAAAAAGATCAGCTTCTGCTGATGTATGCAGCAGGTCGTTTCGGGCAAATAAAAGGTAAAGCCTGCGTTGCACTGAATTCAGTCCGAACCCTGTTCCTTTTTTAGGTGAACTTGTTTCAGGATCGAAAGGATTGCTGACACGTACCAGCAGCCTGCCCTCATCTGCTGTTGCTTCAATCCTGATAGTGATCTCACCAATAGTATCATACAATCCGAATTTTATGGCATTCTCCACAACCGGCTGAAGCAGCAGTGATGGAAGTTTCATATTCTCTGTACCCGGCTGGTAATCTACCACTGTACTTAACCTGTGACCAAATCTCACCTTTTCAATTTCAAGGTAAAGTTGCAGGTGCTGCAGTTCATCCTGCAAAGAAGACCATTGCTGCTCATCTTTTTTGAGAGTGCCTCTTAAAAAATCAGAAAGTTGCTGCACCATATTGCGAGCCTGCTCCGGCCTGCTTTGTATCAGGGCATTGATTGAGTTAAGGCTGTTGAACAGGAAGTGAGGCTGCAATTGCTGCCTTAGCCTGAATAGTTCTGCATCCCTTGAAAGTTTTTCTGCTTCCGTTCTCCGGCTTTCGGAGGCGGATTGTTCCTGGAGCGTGTACCATAGTACACTGATTAATGCTATGCATCCTGTAACCAGGAAACCGAATGCAAAACGAACAGGCTGGGAGGCCTCAAAAAAATCCTGGGATACATTACCCGTTACTGCCAGTATAGCGCGGCTGATAACCAGCCAAAGCAAAGCCAGTACAGAACAAAGAGCCAGTAAATATGCATACCTGTTTTTTTGTGGTATATAAAATTGAAGGATGAATATGATGAGTACCGATGCAGCCGCCAGCAGCAGGTTAGAAACCAGGCTGTCCAAGATGGCTACCTGCCAGTTAAATCCATACCAGTGCAGTAAAAACGCCTGCAACACGGCCCATGAAAAAAACACAGCGGCAAAAACCAGGCGGAATCTTAAGGTCAGTAAGGGTGATGTGGCCAATATCATTAATTAAAAGGTACCTGGAAAAATTCACTGTTCCTGATGGCGGCGGCTTTCCTTCGGATGCTGT
Source organism: uncultured Flavisolibacter sp. (assembly GCA_964460925.1). Lineage (GTDB taxonomy): Bacteria > Bacteroidota > Bacteroidia > Chitinophagales > Chitinophagaceae > Flavisolibacter. The sequence continues at coordinate 2,497 of CAYWSQ010000338.1, forward strand.
CGGTATACCTGCCAGCGTCATCCACTTCATTGATCCTTGAATAGAGTTCGGCCCCGTCAATCAGTTCGTTCAGGCAATAGAGTTCGGCAATATCAACAAATTTCCATTGCACCAGTTGTTGTTTCTGGTTGAAAAAACTATCCTCCTCGCTGCATCCTATACTGTAAGCCTTTGTATATGCTTCTTCTTCATCGGCGGCGCTTACCAGCCTTAATTGTTCATCAAACTGGGGTGTATGGTTACCATCCCCGCAGATGATCCGGTAAATTGTTTTGGCCAGGAACCATTTCATGTTTTTGGTTTTGATCGTGAACAGAATTTTGCGTGAGCGGTCAGAAACTTTTGATCTCCACGCCACCAAACAGGCAGGTGCCATCGAGATAAACCACTTTGTTGGGATCTACCTGGGCTACAGGTGGCCTCTTGTCATCAACCCCTCCAAAGATGGCCACCACCTGGCTTTGTACATCCCAGTCCGGAGGAATGATCAGTTTTACACCTCCAAACAATACAAAACAGTCGATGATGACTTTACCCTGGAAATCGGTCTGGGTGAGATTGATATCAGCGCCACCCATGAAGGTTACAATCTCGCCACCCTTAAATTGTTTGGTGAGTACATTT
>CAYWSQ010000339.1:0-1811 GCA_964460925.1 uncultured Flavisolibacter sp.
TGTAAGTATGGACTCTCCTCTCTCTGAAGGTGAAGAAAGTTCTTTGCTGGATGTGCTGGAAAATCCTAATGCTGAAAAAACCGATGCGGAACTTGACCACAGGCAATCGCTGAAACTGGAGATTGAAAGGTCACTGCAAACCCTGACCGAGCGTCAGAAAGAAGTGGTCTGTTTTTTCTTTGGCATAGGTGTGGATCATCCCTTAAGCCTGGAAGATATTGGTGAAAGATTCAGCCTCACCCGTGAAAGGGTTCGCCAGATCAAGGACAAGGCCATCACCAAATTGAAGACCCAGCAAAAAAGCAACCTGCTGAGGAGCTATCTCGGATGATGAAATTTTACTAAACCATCTGCATAGAAGTTTCAAAAAGGCTGTTTCGCAAGAAGCAGCCTTTTTTGATGCGCTGGAATCTCTGGCGATATCTTATAATAGAAATTATGAAACCGGAAGAAACATTCAATTGCCGCCCATTGGATTGTTTAAACAGTTCTAATCTGTTGTGTATCCTAACAAATGATCGATCCTTTTAAATTGAGCCCCGGAGGGGCGATATATCAGTCCCATCCAATTTGCAAATGCATCTATTATCCCTATATCAGTTTTGTATTGTAACAAAATGATTCATCCTAATGAACTGAGCACCAGAGAGGAGGCGTATCAGTCGTCCAAAATTCAAACCCTTTTGATGAGAAAATTTATCCATGGGATACAGATCGACAAACCACAGCTGCACAACATGATAAACTAAGCCATGCGCCGGCATCTAATAAATCGAAATGACTATTAGAAACTGAAGATGCTAGCCCCATCGGGGCGACATGTTAGTAGCATAAATAAATATCCGCCACACCAGCCGACTAGCCCCAGAGGGGCGGCATGTTAAACCAAAGCTTTACATTGTTTCGAACGTAAATAAATACCGTGGATCATATTGAATCCCGCATTCATCTAGCAATCCTAAATATTCTTCCTTAAAGGTGATTTCTTTATGGTGCTCGAATTGATTGCTAACGTAATCTGCTATTGTAGGCGCTTGTGATTTATGATATGAAAATGCACCATACCCTGATTGCCAGGAAAAATTCTTTAATCCAAAGTTTCTCTTAATAAAAGAAGAGGCATTTGATTTGATATCATTTGCTATGGCTGAAACAGATTTATCAGGTTTCATGCTTAGGAAAACATGCGTGTGATCTGGATTGCAATAAATTGAGAAAAGTTTCTGTTCCTTTTGCTGAATAATTCCTGCCATGTATCTCTGTAATTCTTCCCTGAATGGTTCAATGATCAGATTCTGTCTGCCTGATACCGCAAAAATGATTTGAACGTATAATTGAACATATGTATTTGCCATGATTGAAATTATTCCTGCATTCAACTTCAACAATGGTGTTTTTCACATAAAATGTTGGGATTAAACCCTATGCTTTTTGATAAAATATTTCCATTTAGATGAAAGAAGGTTTAACATGCCGCCCCTACGGGGCTCGTTATAAAGAATTTATGGATCTATTTTTTGCTACTAACATATCGCCCCGCTGCGGCTAGGTGGTTGAGATGCAGAATTGTTTTTCATATTTAGCAATAAATGATATTAAATATCACTCTTGTATTGCATTTGATTCAAATCCGAACTGTCAAAATGAAATCTGTATTCAAACGGTATTGGATACTGGTAGTGCCGTCCCTACGAGGCTTGTTATAAAAAATTTATGGGTCTTTTCTACTAACATATCACCCCGCTGGGGCTCGGTGGTTGGGATGCAGAATTGTTTTTCATATTTAGCAATAAATGATAATAAATATCACT
>CAYWSQ010000339.1:1911-3058 GCA_964460925.1 uncultured Flavisolibacter sp.
GTTGGGATGCAGAATTGTTTTTCATATTTAGCAATAAATGATAATAAATATCACTCTTGTATTGCATTTGATTCAAATCCGAACTGGTAAAAATGAAATCTGTATTCAAACGGTATTGTATACTGGTGGTGCCGTCCCTACGAGGCTTGTTATAAAAGATTCATGGGTCTTTTTTCTACTAACATATCGCCTCAATGGGACTCGGTGGTTGCGATGCAAAATGGTTTCTATAATCAATGATTGAAGCATTAGACATATTATCCGGGTGCTGGATCAGATTTGATTCAAAAAGGATCAAATTAAATTCTACATTTTATGGGTTCTTTTTCCGTCGTGGCAGAGACATTGACATGACGCCCCGATGGGGCTAGGAGATTGTTGAATCCTGTTCGTAATTTATTTGCTATTGACATATCGCCCCGCTGGGGCTGGGTGGCTGTGATGCGAAAATGGTTTTCTATAACCATTGGTGACCGATTTGACATATCACGCTGGCAATAATGATCGTCTCCTGGTACTTCCAGGTTCACCTTCCATATTCAAATACCTGTCTGATGAATCGATTGAACCTAACAAAAAAAGCGTGAAGCAAACCTTCGTTTCCTTCACGCTCTCTTTTCTATTTCGCAACTAATCCTGCTAATCCTCGAATCCTGAAAATCCTGCTCATCTTTTCATCCCCGGCATCATTCTTCCCATCGGCATTTTGTTCATGCTTTTCATCATCTCCCGCATCTGCTCAAACTGTTTCATGAATGCATTCACCTCACTGATGTCCTTACCGCTTCCTTTTGCAATCCTTTTTCTCCTGCTGCCGTCAATCAGGTCGGGGTTGCCTCTTTCTTCGAGCGTCATGGAATTGATGATGGCTTCAATTCCCTTAAACGCATCATCACTGATATCAATATCCTTGATCGCCTTGCCCACACCGGGGATCATGGCCATCAGGTCTTTCAGGTTACCCATTTTTTTGATCTGCTCGAGCTGCTGCTTGAAATCGGCAAAATCAAATTGGTTCTTTCGGATCTTTTTCTCCAGCCTCCTCGCCTGCTCCTCATCAAACTGCGCCTGCGCTTTTTCCACAAGGGTGGTGATATCACCCATGCCCAAAATCCTTTGTGCCAGCCTCTCTGGGTAAAACACATCC
>CAYWSQ010000340.1:0-3051 GCA_964460925.1 uncultured Flavisolibacter sp.
GGTGTAGGATACCTTACTCTCTATGCTTTTTCAACTGAAAACTGGGACCGCCCTCAATACGAAGTGGTGGGCCTGATGGAACTGCTGGTGACCACCATCCGCAATGAAGTGGAAAGTCTCAATAAGAATAATATTCGTTTGCATGTGATCGGCGACCTGAGTATGCTGCCTGAATATGCCCGGAATGAACTGAATGAAGCCCTGGAGATCACAAAAGAAAACACGGGCCTGAACCTGATCATGGCATTAAGCTATAGCGGGAGATGGGAACTGCTCAACGCGGTAAAGAATATTGCCTGGCAGGTAAAGCAGGGAGCCCTGCAGGTAGAGGCAATCGACCAGGAAACCCTTCAGCAATACCTTTCCACCAGCGCCTTTCCCGACCCGGAACTGATGATCCGCACCAGTGGCGAATACCGTATCAGCAATTTTCTTTTATACCAACTGGCCTATGCCGAGCTGTACTTCACAAGCGTGCGCTGGCCCGATTTCCGTAAACATAATCTTTACGAAGCCATCATTGATTACCAGAACAGGGAGAGAAGGTTTGGTAAGACTGGGGAACAGGTGGTGGGAGCCAGGTAGTGAGTAGTCGGTAGTCGGTAGTCAGTAGACTTGTCAGCCGTAGCTTTAGTGGAGGCTGAAGCTTCAGCGTAGGCTGGGAGTTCAAAGTCGAAAGTTCAAAGTCCTGACAGCGATGTACCTGTCGATGGCGCTCTATTCACCATTCACCATTCACCCAGCCTTCGCCAAGGCTATGGCTGACGCAGCATTCACTATTCACCACTCACCAGTGCAACACGACCATAGACTATAATCTTCTTTAACAATTCGGTTTGAAATTTACCTTTAATTTGCCTGCCAAACTGCTCATTTTCTCCTGTTATAACCGGGAATTTACTGACTGAACTATTCTTATGCAACGATATCTGTCTCTGGTGCTGCTTTCCTTATTGTCTGCTTTTTCGGCTACTTCATATGCACAGGATACGCTGGTAACCTCTGTGGACCCGGCCCTGCTGGCACTGGAGGAATCAAGGGTTCCCAGGGAATATACCATCCGCAACATCAGCGTTACGGGTGTTACCACGCTGGATACGGCGATTGTTCTTTCAGTTTCAGGTTTGCAGAGAGGTGACAGGATCGTTTACCCGGGCTCAGATGTTTTTTCCAAAGCCATCACCAATTTATGGCGCCAGCGATTTTTCAGTAATGTCCAGATCTTTATCACCGCCATCCAGGACGATAATATCGATATCGAACTTCATGTTCAGGAAAGTCCGAAACTGGGAAGCTTCCAATTCATTGGACCGAAAAAAGCAGAAAGGGACGAGATCCAGCAAAAACTCAATCTCAGAACTTCCACCATTATCACCCAGACAGTAAAGAAAAATGCCATTGAAGGCATTGAAAAATTTTATAAGGACAAAGGATATCTCAATGTGAAAGTGCGTATCGAGGAAAGACCTGATCCTACTTTCCAGAATGCGAACGCGCTGATCTTTTATGTGGACAAGGGCAATAAGGTGCGTATCAGTGATCTGAATTTTTATGGTAACGAGGCGGTAAGCGATCAGAAACTGAAAAAGCAGATGAAGGATACAAAGGAAATGAGCAAGGCCACCCTTAATCCTGATGAAACCCAGAGTCCTTATGGTGAAAATCCCAGGCAGAGTTTTGGTGAATACCTGAAAGACTGGGGCTTCCTTTCTCCAACAAAAACAAAAACCTTTCTCGATCCTTATTTCCGTTTCAAACTGTTCAGCGGTGCCAAGTTCGACGCGAAAAAATATGAGGCTGACAAACAGAAAGTATTACAGTATTATAATTCTATCGGCTACCGCGACGCTCAGATCATAGCTGATACACAGTATTACAACAAGGAAGGTAACCTGCAGGTTGACGTGCTGGTATCAGAAGGCAATAAATATTATTTCGGTGATATTGCCTGGAAGGGAAATACCAAGTACAAGGACTCCCTGCTCACTGCCATCCTCGGCATCCGCAAAGGAGATGTGTACAATTTAGAAACCCTCAATAGCCGCGTTGGAAAACAACTCAGCATGGAAGGTGGTGATATCGGAAGCCTCTACCAGGATGATGGATATCTTTTCTTCCGTGCCGAGCCGGTGGAAACTTCGGTTTATAACGATACAATCGATTACGAGATCCGCATCGTGGAAGGTCCCCAGGCCCGTTACCGTACCATCAGCATTTCCGGTAATGAAAAGACCAAGGACTATGTGATCCGTCGTGAACTCAGAACGCTTCCCGGTGAATTGTTCAGCCGTGCCGATATCATCCGTTCCACAAGGGAATTGGCCAGCCTCAATTATTTTAACCAGGAAACCATCAATCCCGGAATCGTGCCCGATCAGTCAGACGGTACAGTGGATGTGAACTGGCAACTGGAAGAAAAATCTTCCGACCAGCTTGAACTCTCCGCCGGCTGGGGTGGTGGTGTAGGACTTACCGGTACACTGGGTGTGACCTTTAATAATTTCTCGATCCGGAATATCTTCAAAAAATCTTCCTGGGATCCCCTGCCACAGGGTGATGGTCAGAAACTCAGTTTGCGTTACCAGTCAAACGGGCGTGCCTATTCTTCCTATAATTTCAGCTTTACAGAACCCTGGCTTGGTGGAAAAAGAAGGAACTCATTAACCTTTGGAATCTTCCACAGCAAATTCTCTAACGCCTACGACTTCCGTACCGGAACATTCGATAAGGCCAAGTCAGATACCAACTTCCTGAAAACAACAGGTATCTCACTTTCACTGGGCAAACAACTCAGATGGCCTGATGATTATTTCAGCCTCGTATATGCGCTCAATTTTACAGAGTATAACCTGCGCAACTATCCCATTTTCCAGGGACTCGATAATGGCAGATCCACCAATATCAGTATGAAACTTGGGCTACAGCGTTCATCTGTATTTGATCCTACTTTCCCAAGGAGTGGTTCTAATCTGGTTGCCAGTGTGCAGTTTACTCCTCCTTATTCCTTGTTAAATCCTGATCTTGTTACATCAGGCAATCCATACCGCACAC
>CAYWSQ010000341.1:0-3044 GCA_964460925.1 uncultured Flavisolibacter sp.
GTTCTAAAAGCACGAAAAGCGCTGAACAGCATTTCCGATGAGGATCTTTCCAGGCCCTGGACCATGATGATTGGCGAACAGATCGTACTGGGTCCATTGCCCAGGATCGTTGCAGCAAGGGGTTTTCTATTCAACCACATTTATCATCACCGCGGTGAAATGGTTGTGTACCTGAGAGCAACAGGCAATAAGGTGCCGGGTATGTATGGACCAACGTTCGAGGAGAGTTGAGTTAGCTGCGAGCTATGAGACTCTATGCATGCATTCAACCGATGATTCATCAATGATTCTTGTCGCGGTATTCCTGGAGTTGAACGACCCACTCGCAGCTCGCAGCTGGAAGCGCGTAGCTTTGCATTTAACTTCCAAATTCCCTATTTTGTCCTTACCAAAACCACTCTGCCATGAAAACCGTTTTACTTATGCTGTTGCTTAGCAGCTTAAGCATCCATCTCAACGCGCAAGGCAAATCCTGCACGGCCCTGCAAAAACTTGTTAATGACCTTCCCAACAATTTCAAAAATGTAAAAGGAGAATATGAAAGTGATTTCGATGGCTCCAAACAATATGGACTGAAAGTAATTCCAGGCGGCTGGGGCTTCAGCAACCTGGTAGAAGACGGAAGCAGGACATACATCCACCTCATGACCGATCCTTATGATAATGAAGAAGCTGCCAGGCAGGCATTCCTTGCACACGGTAAGGAAGTAGGCAACTGTTTTTCATTGACAGGTACCGATGATACCAACAGTTTTGGTCAGCCTACCCTCAATTTCCTCAAAGGAAATGCAAAGATTACCTTGCTGATGACGCCTATTGAGGATAAGTATTACCTGACGCTGACAATAGAAAAGAAAACCAGGTAACTGATCTCCTTACCCGGGCATTCTTTTCATAAAATAAAAATTCATCACACCGTTTTTACGGAAGCCCAGGCGCTCGTAAAGTGAGATCGCCCGTTCATTATCGTCCCTCACATGCAGGAAAGGTATCCTGCCTTCTTTTATGATCAGTTCAAGCTGAAGCTGTATCAGGATGGCTGCATAACCTCTGCCCAGGAAATCAGGATGGGTGCAAACCGCGCTGACCTCGGAATGATTTCCCGGATGCAATCGCTGCCCGGTCATGGAGGCCAGCCGTCCTTCTTCGAATATGCCATAATAATGACCGAAGCGGATCGTGCCAATGTCGAAAGGTCCCGGACGGGTAAGCATGGCAAGCGCTTTCATTTCCTCTACATGTTCATTGTTTAAAAGCACGGGCAGCCCCCTGGTGTCGGCCTTTGCCGTTGCATGATCATAAACAAATTGTAATCCACCTACTGCCACCTGCAGTTGCCAGCCTTCCGGTGTATCGATCTTTTCTCTCGTTGCAAAGAGGATCTTTCTCCCTGGAGCAAGCTGCTGGTAAAGATCTTTGAATCCATTTTCATAGCCACCCTCAAAAGCCGCGAAAGGAGAAACGGATTCTTCAAAATAACGCACATGTCCTTCTCCCATTGCCAGGTGACGGTCGCCTGTAATGAGCGCGTGATAAACGGGGTTGTCCAGGTAATCCACCCTGCAAATGTAAAGGGCTTTTGAATCCTCAACATGAGAGGAGAACCAGCAATAAAAAAGATTCCCTTTTATCCCTGGAATCATACCAGGCAAAAAAATAACTGACCATGCCTGCGTCTGAATAAAACTGTTGCTAGATTTGGTAAAGATCATTTTCATTCAGGCTTTAAAACCAGTAGCATGATTTGTGATGTCAGTGAGGGTAAATTCCTTAGCTGTGAGCTGCGGGAAAAAGAGCAATGCCAACCAGTTTTGAATTTTGAATTTTGAATTTTGACTTTTTAAGAATTTTGACATTGAAAAAACTCATCACCGTCTCCGATAAAATGCAAAAAAACTACCGCTACTATCTTACGGAGAAACCCGGCAGTAATTTTCACCCTGAATTTAAGCCCCAGCTCACTCCTTCCGATATGCTGAAGCTGGGTGTATTTGGCGGCAGGTATATGACTGATTGCAGGGATGAGTTTCCTGCCTCATGGTTCAAGGGTGCGAAACTGTACAAGGGAAATGAACCCGACGGTGATAAAGAATTGAATTTTTTTAAAGTGAAAGCTTCGCAGCCTTTATCTGTATGGAAACAAAAGGGTTGGATCCATCCACAGGATCCGCGCGGCTGGTTCCAGTGGTACTGCCGTTATTATATGGGCAGGAGAACAGCAGATGATGAAAGACAGATCAAAAGGTGGAAAGCCATGGTACGGCATATCGCGCAGATCCGGAAGAATTGCAGGCCCGGTGATCTGAACTGCCATCGCAAACAAAGGCAGGCTCTATTGCACTGGGCATATGATAGTACGGCGATTTGATCAACCTACTGAAGAATCTCTCTTGCAATAAATACGTTTGATTATGAAATTTTTCATGCTTTTTATCAATACTATTTTTTGGTTATGGGCCTTTATTGTTCCTGCAGGAATATCAGGTTTTTTTGCGTTTCTTATTTACTCGAAGTCTTAATCTAACCTGCCCTATGCTATTCTTATTGGCATTGCTGGCGTGGCAATTGGCATCTGGATAGCTGAAACAATCAGGAAAAAGTATGGGCTTAGTCATTTCTTCAGCAGAATCATGGCCACCCCTGAACTCGATGATAAAAACGATGCGGAAAATAAAGAGACCTAGATAGCCTCAAATTTCAGTTGATTTTACTGTGCATAATCTTATGGAATCTGAATTTTGAAACAACATAACAAATCCTAAAAGTTGAACATCATTCAATGAAGTATCGACTGACTCCCCTGAATTGCTTTTGCGATCTTCTGACCGGCCTTGAAATCATATTCTTCGTTTTTCCAGAAACGCTGAGTAATGTACAATACGGTTACCAGCATGTTTACCTGATTCCAGTGATCATATCTGGATTTATCATTGACCTGGCGCTGCAGTTTATAATCAAAGACTACATTTGGCTATCGATGATCCAGGCTGTCCTGATAGTGGCAACAATAATCCTGAACCTTTAGCTTATGAAAACCAGGCTTA
>CAYWSQ010000342.1:0-3036 GCA_964460925.1 uncultured Flavisolibacter sp.
GAGGAATTCTCCAATGCGCCGGGAAGAACACTCACCCGTTCTTTCAATCTTCCGATGGAAGACCTGCAGCAGCAAAGCGCTACCCTCGTGAGCAGCGTGGCAGCCCGCAGTGTGAACGCGGTGAGCCGGTTCAATTTTTCAGTAAACAACCAGCCCGTGCAACAGGTTGAGGTCAATCCCATCAGTACCGCCCTCTACGACCTGTTTGCCCAGCAAAGCCAGAAGGCTGACGCTTTCATCATGAACCAGTCTACGGCCATTGTTACCGTGAACTACCAGCAGGGAAGTTTCAACAGCCAGGGCTGGCTCAACTGGTTTGAATTTTTTCCAAGAAGGAACCTGGTCCTTCCACAGGGTAAACAGTTGCTTTTCCGCGACTGGAACAGCGTGGGGGCAGGTAACGCCGAATTTATTTTGAGCGGGGCTGATGCTGCGACCCAGGTATGGGATGTTACAGACCCATTCAATCCCGTAAGGATGAACACTTCAGTTTCCGGTACACAGTTAAGGTTTACCAACGATGCCCAAAGGCTGAGGGAATACGTGGCCTTCTCCAACCAGTTTCCCCTACCGGTGGCGGGGGGCAAGGTGGCCAACCAGGACCTCCATGCCACTACGGAAAAAGATTTCCTGGTCATTTCCCACCCCTCATTTCTCCCGCAGGCCCAAAGGCTGGCGGCTTTTCATGAAGAACGGAACCAGTTGCGCGTGCTGATCGTGACACCAGAGCAGGTCTACAATGAATTTTCCTCCGGCATTCCCGACCCTACTGCCATTCGTGATTTTGTAAAAATGTATTTTGACAGGTACCAGTCCACCTGGACCCAAAGCGGCAAATACCTCCTTCTTTTCGGAAGGGCTTCTTTTGATTATAAAGACCGCATTAATGGCAATACCAATTTTGTCCCGGCCTATGAAAGTTTCAACAGCATTGACCCGCTGGCTACCTATACCTCGGATGATTTTTTTGGTTTCCTGGATGATAACGAGGATATCAATTCCGGGGTCGTGGTGAACCAGCTTGACATTGGCATCGGCAGGATACCTGCCCGTAATATTGATGATGCGAAAAATTTTGTTGACAAGGTGCTGGAATACCATTCAGCCCCCTCGTATGGTCCCTGGCGCAACAACCTGAATTTTGTAGCGGATGACGAGGATTTTAACCTGCACCTCCAGGATGCGGAAGTATTGACCGCAACGGTCTCCACCACAGCGCCGGAATTCAACCAGCAAAAGATCTACCTCGATGCATTTCAGCAGGAAAGTGGTTCTGCCGGCGGCCGCTACCCGCAGGCCAATGCCATGATCAATAATAATATTTTCAATGGCACGCTCTTCTGGAATTACAGTGGACATGGTGGTCCGCAGCGACTCGCAGAAGAAGTGGTGATCGACCAGCAGATCGTCAATAACTGGAACAACCGTTATAAGCTTCCGCTGTTCCTGACGGCTACCTGCGACTTCGCGCCTTATGATAATCCCTTCATCAATTCACTTGGTGAGAATTTGCTGGTTCGTCCGCACACCGGGGCCATCGCGCTCATGACCACTACAAGAGTGGTATTTGCTTTTTCCAACCGCATCCTCAATAATAATTACCTGCGTTTTGCGCTGGAGCCGGATGCGAACGGCCGTTATAAAACTTTAGGTGAGGCCATGATGGTTGCCAAGAACTTTACCTACCAGACCTCGGGTGACCTGATCAACAACCGCAAGTTTACCTTGTTAGGAGATCCCGCCATGACCCTGGGATTTCCCACCCTTAATACCGTGATCACCCATGTGAATGGGAAGGATATTTCGGTAAATGCGGATACCCTCAGTGCCGCCGAACTGGTATTGATGGAAGGAGAGGTGCGTGACCTGAACAATAACCTGCTGAACCAGTTTAATGGTACGGCCTACCTTACATTGTTTGATAAAGTGCAAACCATCACCACGCTCGGTAATGACGCGAACAGCCAGCCGGTTGGCTTCCAGGCAAGGGAGAACAACCTTTTCAGGGGCAAGGCCTCCATCCAGGGCGGGAAATTCAAATTCAATTTCAAGGTTCCCCGTGACATCAATTACCAGTATGGAAGCGGTAAGCTCAGTCTTTATGCCCAGGATGGCACCAGTGATGGAAATGGATTCTCTACCAATGTAGTTATAGGTGGTATTGCAGCCAATGCGGCACCTGATGTGGTGGGCCCGGAGATCAAAGCCTTCCTCAATGATGAGATGTTTGTGAATGGCTCCATCTCCAATGCTAATCCCATACTGATCTTGAAACTCTCTGATTCATCGGGTATCAATACGGGAGGTTCGGGAGTGGATCATGATATTGTGGCCACACTTGATAATGACCAGAACCAGTATTTCATTCTCAATGCATTTTATGAATCCGAGGTGGATGATTATCAAAACGGGACTGTTCGATTCCAGCTTCCCGAAATGAGCCCCGGCCATCATTCCTTGAAGATCAAGGCCTGGGATGTGATGAATAATTCCAGTGAGTACATTCTTGATTTTACGGTTATCAACAGTGACAAATTGAAGATTGACCACGTCTTGAATTATCCCAATCCATTTACAACCCGCACACAGTTCTGGTTCGAACACAACCAGCCCGGGGCCGACCTGGGGGTTAAAATCGAGGTTTTTACCGTCTCCGGTAAACTAATAAAAAGCCTTACCCAAACAATAAATACCCCCGGAAACCGTTCCAGTGAAGTCGAATGGGATGGCCGTGACGACTATGGCCGGAAGGTAGGTCGCGGCGTTTACGTGTACCGGTTGCGTGTAAAAGGTCCAAACGGCAAGACCGCAGAAAAATGGGAACGCCTCGTGATTCTGTAAATTACAAAAAATCAATGCTTTATAGTTTTTATAACCAAAACGCTCTAATTTCACACACTTTTTAATAAAGAACTATGAGATCAACTGTTGTACGGCTGACTGCTTCCGTAATCCTATTAACTACCGTGTCCCTTTCATCCGTTTTTGCCCAGACCGCCCAACCCATCAACGTGGTTACCACCGCGGTTCCTTTTC
>CAYWSQ010000343.1:0-3031 GCA_964460925.1 uncultured Flavisolibacter sp.
GGACGAGCAGCAGAAGATATATTCTTCGGTAAGATCAGCACCGGTGCAAGCAATGATCTTCAGCAGATCACCAAGATCGCCTACAGCATGGTTACCATGTACGGTATGAATGATAAGGTTGGGAATATCAGTTTCTACGACCCTGCACAGGAAAATTATTTCACCAAACCTTACAGTGAGGAAACGGGAAAAATGATTGACCAGGAAGTAAGAAGGCTTATTGACGAGGCTTATACACGCACCAAGCAGCTTCTTACCGACAGGCGCGCCGAGGTTGAAAAACTTGCGAAAGAACTTCTTGTTAAGGAAGTACTCTTCAAAAGCGATGTGGAATCACTGATCGGCAAACGCCCCTTCGAAGAGAAAAAACTCCTTGATATTGATCCTGAAGATGCCGTAACTGAAGTTCCTCCATCCACCCTACCGGATGAATTAAAAAATCCTCCGCAGATCTGATGACTCAAAAGGGAAAAGAAAATATTTTAAAAAAGATCAGGCAGGCACTGGAAAACCCGGTGCCTTTGCCTTATCCGGAAGTTGACTCGCCCAAGCATTTTGAACCTTTTAATGAGGACCTCGCCGTGTTATTTGCCGAAGAGTTTACAAAACTTACAGGCAGGTTTAGTTTTTGTTCCGGAATTCCTGAAATGGAAAGACAACTGGCAGAACTGTTCACCTCGCGGGGCTGGTCCAGGATCTATTATGCAACGGACATCACAGGTTCTTCGCCCTTTTTGCCTGCTCACTATCCGGAACTTGCACATTGCGATGCATCGGTTACCGGTTGCGAATACCTTGTAGCTCGCACGGGTTCCATACTCTTAAGTTCCTCCGCACGGGAAGGCAGAACCGCCAGTGTATATGCCCCCGTTCACATTTGTATCGCCTTCACCAGCCAGCTGGTGCATGATATATCCGATGCGATAAATAATTTAAGTGCGGGAGAAATACCATCATTTTTTACGATCGCCAGCGGTCCCAGTCGTACTGCGGATATTGAAAAAACCCTGGTAACGGGAGTGCATGGCCCAAAAGAAGTATTTTGCTTCCTGGTAGAAAACCAGATGTAATGGCGCAACAGCAACCTGTTCAGAATCTTTTTGTATATGGAACCCTTCGAAAGGGTTTTGATAACGAAACCTTCTCCTATATAGATCCCTACGTATCCTTGCTGGGCAAGGCTTCCGTAAAAGGCGACTGTTTCCTGTTCAATGAGCTGCCTGCACTTGTGCAGAAAGAAATGAAGCAGACCATCAGCGGAATACTTTACCGCATAAATGACCCTGAAGCTGTATCCTGGGTATTGATGCAGCTCGACGACCTCAAAGGGATGAGACCTGATAATTCAGAGATACCATTGTATAAGAGAACCCTGACAAAGATCTTTTTTAATGGAGAAGAACTGGATGCATGGATCTATCTTTTCAATGCTGATGTTGCAGGGTTACCCATGCTGGCAAGCGATGACATTTCTAAACTTTTAAATGATCAAAAAGGTGGCTGAAAAAATATTCTTCCTTTCAGATTTTCACCTTGGCGCGCCGGACAAGACCAAAAGCCTGGTTCGAGAAAAGAAGGTGGTGGAATTTCTCGACAGCATCAAACATGAGGCTGCTGAGATCTTCATCCTGGGAGACCTGTTCGATTTCTGGTTTGAATTCAGCAGGGTAGTACCTAAAGGGTTCGTTAGAATACTTGGTAAACTGGCCGAACTAACCGACAGGGGAATCCCAGTTCACTTCTTTGTAGGCAACCACGACATGTGGATGAAGAGTTATTTCCAGGAGGAACTGAACATACCGGTGTACTTTCATCCGAAGGAATTTACACTCCACGGGAAAAAATGTTTGATAGGGCATGGCGACGGTTTAGGGCCTGGCGATACGAAATACAAAATGATGAAGAAGGTTTTTCGCAACCCTGTAAGTCAGTGGCTGTTTGGCATACTTCCTCCCTACATCGGTATTGGAATAGCTGATTTCTTCAGCCGGAAAAGCAGGGCTAAAACCGGTTCATCAGATGAAGTTTTCCTGGGGGAAGATAAAGAATGGCTGGTAACATACAGCAGGGAAACACTCCGCCTAACGCATTACGATTATTTCATCTTTGGTCACCGGCACCTTCCTCTTGATATTTCCCTCCAGGAAAACTCACGCTATGTTAATCTTGGCGACTGGATCAGGTATAACAGTTTCGCTGTAATGGAAAATGGCGAACTTAGGCTTGAATATTATCAATGAAATTCATTGCGCTCATATTCTCTTTAGGCATACTGAATGCCTGCGCACAGCAAACCAGGCTGCCCGACAGTGTTGCTGTTACTCTCCCGGAACACCAGGATCCATTCAGCTACGTGAGTTTCATCCCCGGGAATTACCTGTCTGCCGAAGTAGACGCACTCGGGAATATCTACCTGCTTACGAATAACTACAGCCTCCGGAAGATAGATCAGCACGGCGACAGCATTGCTGTATTTAATGATGTGCGACGATATGGTAACCCAACCTATCTTGATGTAAGCAACCCGCTAAAACCATTGATTTATTACCGGAATTATGCAACCATCGTGGAACTGGACCGCTTACTTAGCCTGCGTAATACGGTCAACCTTAGAAAAAAGAACATCTTCCGGGTAAACGCTGTTACCACTTCCTATGATAATAATATATGGATATTTGATGAACAGGATTTTAAACTGAAAAAAGTGGCCAGTGACGGGAACATAATCTTTGAAAGCAATGATTTCCGGCAATTGTCCTACCCTGTACCAGCTCCTGTATATATAAATGATGTAGAAAACGCTGTTTACCTGTACGACCCGGAAACAGGCTTCACGGTCTTCGACCAGTATGGCTCAGTCAAAAAGCAACTCCCCTTCCTGGGCTGGAAAGATCCACGTGTGATCAATGGTTTTTTGACAGGCCTTTCCGGAAACAGGCTTCATACCTATGCAATAGGAACATTGATTGAAAAGACCTATGCTCTGCCTGACGTTCTATCAGGTGCAAAGCATATTCGTATAAATAACGGA
>CAYWSQ010000344.1:0-3028 GCA_964460925.1 uncultured Flavisolibacter sp.
TTTTCCTGATCACACTGGTTTCTTTTTTCATCGCGAAGCGCGGGCTTAAAAATCCAAACCCGAATGTGTTCATGCGCTCTGTAATGGGCAGCATTATGCTCAAGATGCTGCTGGTGGTGATACTTGCCTTCATTTATATCTCCATGTATGGAAAGGAGATCAATAAGCCGGCGCTGTTCACCTGCATGGCTTTATACCTGGTGTATACTTTTATTGAAGTACGTTCTTTAATGAACCTGCTGAAGCATAATAGCAATGGCTAAAAAGGAAGCGCCTATTTCCACCCTGCAGGATTATTTACCCGGGGGAACCTATGAACCGGTGCTTCATTACCTGCAGGAGTTCAGGGTGCACCTCACGGTTACGAGGGAAAGAAAATCGATACTGGGTGATTACCGTCACCGCTATCTCGATAAAAACCACCGGATCAGCATCAATGGAAACCTCAACAAATTTGCTTTTCTAATAACACTCCTGCACGAACTGGCTCACCTGCTCACCTTTGAAAAATTTGGTAACCGTGTAGCTGCACATGGTAAGGAATGGAAACAGGTCTTCGGGCGGTTGCTGGCCGTTTTTATAGAGAAGAATGTATTCCCTGAAGATATCAGGACTGCTTTACTGCAATCGCTTCATGATCCTGCAGCATCCAGTTGTGCTGATGAAGTATTGCTGCGTGCATTGAAAAATTATGATAAGGGATCTGGTCACCTTGTGTTTGTTGAAACCCTTGCTGACGGAAGTTTATTTAAAACACATGATGGAAAAATTTTCAGGAAAATTGAAAGGATGCGCAAACGATTCAAGTGTGAAGAAGTGAGAACCAAAAAACTTTATCTCTTCAGTCCCGTGTACGAGGTGGAAAAAATAGAAACAGGCTGATATTTTTTTATTCAAGATTTTTCAGCATCCATTTTTCACAACCAAAATGACCTGTATTGCCCATCGGCACATCCAGGTAAACAAAGCCAAATTTTTCATAGGTCTTCAGTGCTTTTGCCAGTTCCGGCATGCTTTCGAGGTAGATCTTTTTGTAGCCCTGTTGCCTGGCAAAGCCGATACATTTTTCAATGAGCCTGCTGCCCAAACCTATTCCTCTTACTTCAGGCAGTAAATACATTTTTACGAGTTCACAGGTATCGCCAGGTAAACCATTAGTTGGGAAGATGCCGGCCCCTCCTGCAACTTCGCCACCTGCTTCAGCGATGAAATATACAGCACGGGGATTAACGGAAAAAACTTCATGAAGATGATCCGTTGATTCATCATAATACACAGTGCCCGGATGGTTGGCGCCAAATTCTTCCAGTGTATTTCTGATCACACGGGCAAGAGCAGCATTATCTTTTTTTTCAATATTCCTGATCAGAATATCATCAATACTTGGTTTCTGATTTTTTTCCATGATCACGATCAATTAATGCAAACAAATTAAGTGATTCATCCTATTCTGGATTGAATTTTGTTTGTACGCGCTGAACTTTTGAACACCAAAATTGATGCTGACATTATTAAATACTGATTTTTGATATTGTTGGCCTATGAAAAACCTATCCAATCCATAAAAAGACCATTCCAATATCTAAGTCACCTTAGGTGACGAAAAACCAAAGAACACAAGCCAGGTCTCAACGCCTGACATTTTTTAAACCCCGCGCACCAGCGGGGTTTTTTGTTAAAACACATTAGCATTTCAAAGCGTTCACCGAACATATATAGCCGTTCACCGACATCAAAATTTTTCACTAAGTGCATCTAATTACCTGCTGTTAAAATTAACAAGTAAGCTTTTATATTTTCCTTTCAAATGCTTGCCTGGCAAGGATTCGAGGTGCATCTTTGCATCACTAAGAAAAACCAAAAAAATCCAAAACCTTAGAAAAACCAGGAAAATCCAAGTTCGAAGAAAGACCAGAATCCAAATCCTTTGGTCGCCGAAGTTTTAACGAAGGAGACCTTTGGTCGCCGACCGCGTGCCGCTGAAGCTTCAGCGATGGCGCAAGTTTCAACGAAGGAGACTAGAAAAACAGAATCTATCCAATCCCTGAAAAGTCCGACAGGCGTCTGACCCTCTGGAAAACAAGAATCAATCTACCGCCTGAACGAATTATCCCGGCACCTAAGTGCCGGGATTTTTTTTGAAGACCATGGTTTATACTCCATTGACCATGGACTTCCAAAATCCTTAACTTAACGCATCAAACCAGATTATGATTCCAGCGCTAAGGAAAAAATACAACGAGGATTTTACAGAAAAGAAATACCAGGATTATGTTGACGCGGTGGCTGCTCTCTTCCCCGGCCATCTTGAATTCAGGCTGGCGGAAACACCCATCTTTATACCTGGTTCTTTCCGTGATCAATTGATTTCCGCTTGTGAAAATATCATTGATGTGATCAGTACCCCAGAATATAAAGCCGAAAGCAGCAGGGCTATTCCACCCCATTTATCGGTGCCGCATGAGGATGCGCATCCGCACTGCATTGCTTTTGATTTTGGGATTTGTAAGAATGAAAAAGGCGAACTGGAACCGCAACTGATAGAGATGCAGGGTTTCCCTTCTCTTTTTGCCTGGCAGGTATTGCTGCCCGAGGCGCATGCAAAGCACCTTTACCACCCTGAAGATTTTTCTGTTTATCTCAATGGCTACAACCGTGCCTCTTATATTGAATTGCTGAAACGCATCATCATTGCTGAAGAAGATCCTTCGAACGTGATTTTGCTGGAAATTCTGCCGCACCAGCAAAAGACAAGAGTTGATTTTTACGCGACTGAAAGATTGCTGGGTATCAAAACGGTTTGCCTGACTGAGATTATCCATGAAGGCAGGGAACTTTTCTATCTCAATGATGGAAGTAAAACAAAAGTGAAGAGGATCTTCAACCGCGTAATCTTTGATGATCTCTACCAGCAAAGCGCAGAAGTGCAGGAGAAGGGAAAAATCTTCCAACAGGAGCTGGATGTAACCTGGGTGCCACATCCCAACTGGTTTTACCGCCTGAGTAAATACACGCTGCCTTTTATAAA
>CAYWSQ010000345.1:0-3028 GCA_964460925.1 uncultured Flavisolibacter sp.
ATTGACAGCGCAGTGGTGCAGGTGCTGGCAGTAGAGGCATTGGGCAAGGAAAATGTACATGTGTTACTGATGCCTTCACAGTACTCAACCGGGCATTCGGTAACAGACGCAGAAGTGCTCAGCAAAAAGCTGGGGAATCCTTACGACATCGTTCCCATCAAAGAGGTGTATGACAGTTTTCTTTCTTCGCTCCAACCCTTATTCAAAGACCTGCCGTTCAATGTAGCCGAGGAAAACATTCAGGCACGCAGTCGTGGTAACCTGCTAATGGCGCTTGCCAATAAATTCGGATACATCCTGCTCAATACCTCAAATAAAAGTGAACTGGCAACGGGCTATGGTACATTATATGGAGATATGGCCGGGGGACTGGGTGTTCTGGGAGATCTTTATAAAATGCAGGTGTATGCGCTGGCCAGGTACCTGAACCGCAATGGTGAACTGGTTCCTGAGAATATTATTACCAAGGCTCCGTCTGCGGAACTGCGGCCGGATCAGAAAGACAGTGACAGTCTTCCGGAATATGATATCATGGACCGAGTGCTGTACCAGTACATTGAGCTGCGCATGGGACCCCGGGAGATCATCGCTGAAGGTTATGATGAAGCCCTGGTAAAAAGAATCCTTCGCCTGGTGAATGTAAATGAATACAAACGCAATCAGTTCTGTCCCATCATCCGCGTAAGCTCAAAAGCTTTTGGTGTGGGAAGAAGGCTGCCGATCGTGGCGAAGTATCTTTCGTGAATAAGTGAATGGTGAATGGTGAATGATGAATGGTGAATCGTGAATCGTGAGGCTTGAGGCGTGAGGCTTGAGATAGCACATTCACCAAACATTCGTTTAGGTTTTGGCAGACCATGTTAGCGACACCGGACAATTGGCGCAGCATTCACGTCTCACGATTCACGTCTCACGACTACTGAAAATAGTCCTTTCAATGCTTCAACTGCACCACCATCCACACAGAATTGCCCTGCACTGTGGTATCCTTCCGGAGTGCGAGCCTTGTAGCATTCAGTTCGGTGATAGTGAACTGGCCGCCGATTCCGAATAGACCACTGCCGGCAACATTCAGGGTTGATTCATTATTGCTGAAGCTCCAGTTGAAAGCTGCGGTTTGAGGATGGGAAGGATCACATTTGGTAGCACCTTCATCCGCGATGCCCGAACCATTGGCATTGAAGGTTGCTTTATTGTCAAGCGCACAGGAAGGAATACCGATGGCGGTAAGGGTGAGATCAATAGTGCCATTTTTATCACCATCAATCCCTCCATTTTCATACTGCCATTGGGCACTGCTGATATGTTCTGTTTTAGTAGGAGGAGCAGGAGCGGGATCATCTTTGTCACAGGAGGAAAACATCACAAGGCCGAGTAGGATCAGGATCTGGTATTTCATAATTAAGGGTTTGATCACTAAATTAAACCCTTTAGCCAAAAACAGGGCATATACACCGGTATAATTTCAGATTTTCACCGTCATTGCCTAAAATCTGCTGATTTTTGCTTTACGGCAGATTATTTGCTAAAGCTCAGTTCGAAATCTAAACCTTGACTATGATCAAAACCGCAGAGGATATCCGGCAGTTGAATGAAAAGATCAGTTATGCCGGCAGGTTCATCGACAATCTCCGCAACGAAGTTTCCAAAGTCATCATTGGCCAGAATTATATGTTTGACAGGCTGCTCATTGGCCTGTTAAGTAATGGTCATGTTTTGCTGGAAGGTGTACCTGGACTGGCCAAGACCCTAACCATCAAATCACTTTCGCAGGCCATCCATGCCAAATTCAGCCGGATCCAGTTCACGCCTGACCTGCTGCCCGCGGATGTGATAGGCACCCTTATCTATAACCAGCAGCGTAATGAATTTGTGGTGCGCAAGGGACCCATCTTCGCCAATTTCATCCTGGCAGATGAGATCAACCGTGCGCCGGCAAAGGTGCAAAGCGCCTTGCTGGAGGCCATGCAGGAAAGACAGGTAACCATTGGTGATACAACTTATAAACTGGAGGAACCTTTCCTGGTACTGGCTACACAAAATCCATTGGAACAGGAAGGCACATATCCTTTGCCTGAGGCCCAGGTGGACCGTTTCATCATGAAAGTGGTGGTGGGTTATCCAACAAGGCATGAAGAGCAACAGATCATCAGGCAGAATGTGCAGGGCATCCAGCCAGGCGCTGTGAACCCGGTGGTGAGCGCCCAGGAGATCCTTCATGCAAGGCAGATGGTTAAGGAGATCTATATGGATGAAAAAGTGGAACAGTATATTCTGGATATCGTTTTCGCGACACGCAAACCGAAGGATTTTGGCCTGGCCAACCTGGAGCCGCTGATCTCTTATGGATCTTCACCCAGGGGCAGTATCAACCTTGCACTTGCTTCAAAGGCCCAGGCATTCCTGAATAGAAGAGGTTACGTGGTACCTGAAGATGTACGCAGCATCTGCAATGATGTACTGCGCCACCGCATTGGTCTTACATACGAAGCCGAAGCGGAAAACATTGATGTAACCAACGTGGTGGAACAGATCCTTCAAAAAATCGATTTGCCTTAACCTGTCATTCCCATTTTGACTTTTGACTTTTGACTTTTGATTTTTGACTTTTGACTTATCATAGACTTTGCTTACAACAACAGAAATATTAAAAAAGGTCCGGGCGCTGGAGATCAAAAGCAAAAAGATCACCACTGATCTTTTTACCGGCGAATATCACAGTGCTTTCAAAGGCAGGGGCATGTCGTTTAAGGAAGTGAGGGAATATGCTGCCGGTGATGATATCCGTTTCATTGACTGGAATGTATCGGCCAGGTTCGGCCATCCTTTCAGCAAGGTTTTTGAAGAAGAGCGCGAACTCACGGTGATGCTGCTGGTGGATGTCAGCGCAAGTTCCCTGTTCGGCACGGTACATGCCAACAAAAAAGATATTGCCACTGAGATCGCTGCCGTGCTTTCTTTTTCGGCTGTGAATAATAACGACAAGATCGGTGTGATCTTTTACAGCGACAGGATCGAAAAATACATC
>CAYWSQ010000346.1:0-3027 GCA_964460925.1 uncultured Flavisolibacter sp.
TCCTCCCGGTACGGGCAAGACCACTATCGCCAATATCATCGCGCATACGCTGCAGGTACCCTTCTTTACATTGAGCGCTATTAGTTCGGGAGTGAAGGAAGTGAGGGAAGCCATTTCAACCGCACAGAAATCAAGAGGAGCCATACTTTTTATAGATGAGATCCACCGCTTCAACAAAGGACAGCAGGATGCCTTACTTGGTGCAGTTGAAAAAGGCATAGTATCGCTCATTGGAGCTACTACTGAAAATCCTTCTTTTGAAGTAAACAGCGCCCTGCTCAGCCGCTGCCAGGTATATGTTTTAAAATCACTTTCTGAAGAAGAATTGGTGCAGTTGCTGCACCAGGCGCTTTCAAAAGATGAATGGCTGCGGGAAAAAGAAATCTCGCTCAATGAGACAAAGGCCATGCTCACCATTTCGGGAGGTGATGCCAGGAAGCTGCTGAATCTTCTTGAACTGGTTGTAGAAGCATTAAGCAGTGAAAAGAAGATCGTGATCACAGATGAAAAAGTGATGTCCATTGCGCAACAGCGCATAGCCATGTACGATAAAAGTGGTGAACAGCATTACGATATCATTTCCGCCTTCATCAAATCCATGCGCGGCTCCGATCCCAACGGAGCCATTTACTGGCTGGCAAGAATGGTGGAAGGCGGTGAGGATGTAAAGTTCATTGCCCGGCGCATGGTGATCTTCGCCAGTGAGGACATTGGCAATGCCAATCCAACAGCGCTGGTCCTTGCCAATGCCGCCTTTGAAGCTGTTAACAAGATTGGCTATCCCGAATCCAGGATCATACTCGCGCAGTGTGCTACCTACCTGGCATCCTCCCATAAAAGCAATGCCTCGTATATGGCCATTGAAGATGCCATTGCCATGGTGCAGAAAGAAGGTGACCTGCCCGTTCCCCTGCACATCAGGAACGCACCCACGAAACTGATGAAGAACATTGGTTACGGAAAGAATTATAAATATGCGCACAGCTTTGAAAATAATTTCACGGAGCAGGAATTTCTACCTGACCAGTTAAGCGGCACTGCTTTTTACGAGCCGGGAAAAAACCCACGTGAAGAAGAATTGCGCAGGTATCTTAAATCACTCTGGAAAGACAAATACAATTACTGACATGAGAAATATTTTTGGATTCTCCTTATTACTGCTGACCCAGCAACTGTTTGCGCAGACTACCATCCAGCGCGACCCCATGATTGAGCAGATGGTAAAGGAAGTATCACCTGACAGCCTCCGTTCCTATATTGAAAAGATGGTCAGCTTTGGCACGCGCAGCACTTTAAGCACTACAACAGATCCCAACAAGGGAATAGGTGCCGCAAGGGAATGGGTGGTGAAAAAATTCAGGGAGTTTGGCAAAGTTTCCAATGGCCGTTTGCAGGCTTATGTGGATACCACCACGCTGGCACCCGATGGACGGAGGATTGACAGCAGGATCAGCCTGGGTAACGCGGTAGCCATACTCAAAGGAACAGATCCCAATGATGACCGCATTTACCTGGTCAGCGGTCACCTCGACAGCCGTGTTTCCGATGTTATGAACCGCACCTCCGATGCACCCGGCGCCAATGATGATGGAAGTGGTGTGGCTGCTGTAATGGAGTGTGCGAGGATCATGAGTAAACATTCATTTCCCGCTACTATTGTATTTGTTGCCTTTAGCGGGGAAGAACAAGGATTATTAGGTGCCAACTTTATGGCGTCTTCAGCAAGGGCAAAAAACTGGAATATCGATGCCATGCTTAATAATGATATCATGGGCAGCAATAACAGTAATGAAACCAATATCATCAACAACACACAGTTGCGTGTATTCAGTGAAGCTTATTCAGTAACTGACACCGGCAGGATCGCGCAGCAGATCCGCAGCCTGGGTTTGGAAAATGACAGCCGTTCCAGGCAACTGGCACGTTATGTAAAAGAAACTGGTGAAAGATATGTGGACCATCTTGAAGTGGTATTGGTTTACCGCCCGGACAGGTTCCTGCGCGGTGGTGACCAGACTCCATTTTTGGCCAAAGGATATACAGCGGTAAGGCTGACTGAAATGAATGAGAATTACAACCACCAGCACCAGGACCTCCGCACAGAAAAAGGAATTGAATATGGAGACCATGTAAAATTCATGGACTTTGAATACCTGAGAAAAAATACGGCTGTCAATCTTGCTACCCTTGCCAACCTGGTGAGTGCCCCCTCGGTGCCACAGGAAGTAAGGATAGAGGTAAGGCAGCTTTCCAATTCCACTACGCTCAACTGGAAAGCCCCGAAGAACGGCAAGGTGAAAGGATATTATGTGCTGATGCGTGCCACCAGCAGTTCCACCTGGGAGAAGAAGATCTTTACTTCACAAACCGGGATTACGATACCGTATTCCAAGGACAATTATTTTTTTGCAGTACAGTCGGTAGGTGAGCAGGTCCATGAAAGCCTGCCTGTTGTTCCAACTGTTGGACGTTAATAAATCGTATGGAAATTGCCTGGCAACTCAAAACATTTGAAGAACTCAGTCCGGCTGAACTCTATGCCATCTTACAGTTACGCATAGCCGTTTTTATTTTGGAACAGGAATGTCTTTTCCAGGATGCGGATGATAAGGACCAGTGTTCCTTTCACCTGATGGGATGGAAAGATGGAAAGTTGGCCGCTTATACCAGGCTGGTACCACCGGGGGAGATCTACAATGAGCCATCAATAGGCCGTGTTGTGACTTCCGCTGCTGAAAGAAAAACGGGAGCAGGCCGGGAACTGATGAAAAGATCGATTGAAGCCTGCGAAAATTTATTTGGCAAACAAGCTATAAAGATCGGCGCACAACTCTACCTCGAGCGGTTTTATAATTCACTCGGATTTGAAAAAGTGAGCGAAGTATATATAGAGGATGGGATACCGCATATTTATATGGTAAGGAAGGCTGATGGCTGATGGCGGTTGGCTTTTGGCTTTTGGCGGTTGTAAGAACAGTGGGGGATTAACCGCAAAGTTCACAAAGGATAGCAAAGTGCGCAGAGGAT
>CAYWSQ010000347.1:0-3024 GCA_964460925.1 uncultured Flavisolibacter sp.
CCCTTTTTTATTCAAAGGAAGCTTATGTTTTATCGTTGTCACTCCTTCGATGTTGAAATAGCAGTCGGGGGCCTGAATGAACCTTTACTGCCTGACCGGCAACTATAAGAAGCAAGTACACTATCGACACATCCGATTTATGCAGTTGTTTGTTTGAAATCATGCAACATCAAAGTTGAAATAAAGGGCATGCTTCCCTGTTTTCGCTGATCCAGGTAGCAAAAAATCATGTTTTTCAGGGAAAAGAAAAGACCAGCATACTTCTACATTTATCCTTCAATGCCGGATGCACCGGTAAACCAAAAACATAAATCATGAAATCATTTCTCCGGATTACCTCACTCCTCTTCTTTATGGCAGCATTTAGTCTTTCATTAAATGCACAGGAGGTCTACATCAGGTTAAAAGATCCAAAAGGAAAAGAGATCAGGGGCAACAGTGTAACCCGGTTCTTCGAACACCAGGTTATGGCAACCAATTTCCAGGGTCCAAATGCAAAGGACCCGGTGGTACAATTTACCATGGAAGTCCAGGCTGCCAGCGGTATACTTCAGGGATTAGAGCAGAACGGGGACAAACTTTCATCAGCCCTGGTAACCTTTACCCAGCGGGTAGATCATGGTCACATCATTCAATACACCATTCGCCTGGAAGACATTTCGATCATCAGTTGCGAAAATATCAATGACGCAAACGGCAACCATACCCTCGTGATGCTGCGGCCTTCGAGAGCCGGAACCACTTATTACAGTGTCAACCGTAAAACAGGTGTCAATACAGTTACTTCAAAATCAGGTTATGATTATACAACAGGTAAGGCCTGGACAAATTTTTAATACTGAAAAAAAAGAGCATGATCCAATAGTTGCAGAGAAGGAATACAAGATGCCCCGGAGCGTTTTTTTTTCTAAATGTAAAGACCATTAATTATCACAAGGAGGATTTTTGAGATAACGATCCTGAAAATAATACCCTGCGATACATACAATTAATTATCATTAGATGAAAACTTTATTCTTTTTAATACTTCTCCTGATATCAGTTAGAACAATTGCCCAGGAAATTTCATGTGCTGATAAGATCCTGGCCAAAGAAGGTAGTTGGGGAAAGACCAGCCGTAGCGAAAATGCACCTGCAGCGGAAATGATTATCCAGAGAAAATTCGTGAATGCTGTGGAGTCACAACTGAACCAGCAATACAAACCGGCGCATGTGCTGGCAAGATTTTCTACCTGGCATTCCAGGATAAATGCACGTGAGCCTGTTACACCATTCGGAATTACCCTTTATGCCATGCAATACAATTGCACAGATGGTCAGTTGAAACTTAATCATGAGACTTCCACGAAGATGACGGTCAATTTCAACCATTTTACCGAAACACAATTGTTTGATACCATCACAGATCACATGCTCACCGGGTTCAACCGGCTCAGCCATGGACTACCAGTGGAAATACAACCGGGCATCTGGGAATTTCCTGACAACAGGACAGCTCTGGGATTTGGAATCGAAGGAAACAGTAAACTCTGGCTGATAACCTACACAGGCAAACTTCCATGGAGCCATGTTACCAGGCGCGAATTTCTAATAAGAAGGAAAAAGAATCTGCAGCGGCAGATGGCGGAAGAAACACCCAGGTACAAGGAACAATTGCAACAGATGGCTATGATGAAAAAAGAACAGGAGGCTAAAAATGATCCTGCGAAACTGCAGAACTTTATCAATGTTACCTACCAGCCCACTGTTGAAAGAATTGAACAAAATTATCTCAAATCAAAAGCGGCTTATGAAGCTGTTATTGCAAAAATTGAAAGGCAATTAGGGGGTGATGCGGATCTGGATAAGCCTGCCATTGTGATCAGGAATGTCCACAACCATCTCGAATATGATTTCACAGACAAGGTTGAACCATTCGCCGAAGTGCTGGTGAAGCCAAATCCGTCTTATTTCAACAAAGCTTTAGGAAAATCAATACCTCAACTGGTTACCGCGGAAATTATTTATGATCCGAAAGATGAAATTGCAAACAGGTTCATGCAGGATGCTAACCGCGCAAAGGACCTGGCACTGCTCCGCTCTTTCATTGGAAAATCAAACCCGGGACCTTACAGCGCAAAGCCTGCAGGCAATATTTCAACCACGAGCAAAATGCCGGCACAGAATAAAAAACCCAACCCGGCACCGGCTTCAAAAAATTCTACGCAGCAGGAAAACTCTCCTGCCAGCTCTAATACTCTAGTCAATACAGGTAAAAGCTTCTCTCTTTCAGGTACTATCAGTGCCCCAGCGGGAACTGCAGTCAGTTTGAGGAACCGGAACGGGGCTGAACTCCAGCTCATCTCGAAAACTCCAGGTAAACAGTATGGAACCATGTCCTTCAATTTTCCGAAAAGAATTGCTGAAACAGACTCCTTTGATGTGTCCTTCCAGAAGTTTCCCCCTTCCATGAACGCAGCCATTTATTTCGGCAAAGGAAAAGCGCAAGAAGCAGGCAAACTTCACCTGGCCCTTGATTATAGATACGACCTGGTGACACGCAGCAGTGACGATAAAACACTGAGCAGCTTTTACGAGATCCAGTCACCTGCCATTGGAGGTATGGGTGCCGATGAAGGCAGGTATGTTGCCTTTGTTTCTTACACCAAAAACCTGGAAGGTTCTGATGGAAAGTTCAGGCAGATCTTCTGGCGCGACAGGAATACAGGCATTACCAAACTGGTTTCAAAAAGCGCCAACGGGGAATTGGCTAATGGGGATTGTTTTGAACCTTCTCTTTCGGCTGATGGAAAGAAACTGGTTTTTGAATCAAAAGCCACCAATCTTGTCAGCGGGGATGTTAATAACGCGAAAGATATTTTCATCTGGCATGCCGATGACCATAAGATCAGTCTTGTATCCACGGCCTCCAATGGAGTCATGGCTGACGCAGAAAGTTTTGATGCGGGCATATCCGGCAATGGAAAATTCGTAGTCTTCACCTCCTCTGCTACCAATCTTTCAAAAACAGGTAAAGGAAGGTCC
>CAYWSQ010000348.1:0-3018 GCA_964460925.1 uncultured Flavisolibacter sp.
GAGAAATGTTATGGGATTTCTTTGCGGTTCTCCTTTGCGCTCTTTGCGAACTTTGCGGTTAACATTGATTTCTATTGAATAACCGGCCTTGCTTCGGCGTTCTTTTTGCAGGGCAAAAGGGAAGACGGTAAGTAGTGTACCAAGGTTATAATACCCTAAATCATACTAAATCCTATTTGTGAATGAAAGCGCTGGCAGGTTGTAGTAAGAATCAAAAAGGCTTATTTATACAAAACCTGTTCATCCGTATAGTAAGTTTTCAGCATTCCTCTGGTCGCCTGTTTGATGCGTGCTCCTGTAGGACTGAACTGCTTCGACTTCGTATGGATCTCCATAAAATCACGTACTTCTCCATGCACCAGTCCGGGATATTTTCCGGCTATCTTTCTCACACTTTCCCTCAATACTTTTTTGATCTGCTTCAGCAACTCCCTGACTTTATCATCCGGAATGGCTGCTGCAATGGAAAAAGGTGAAATGCGGGCCCTCCAGAGGATCTCATCGGCATAACCGTTGCCGATACCCCTGATCTTATCCTGGTCAAGTAATACATTTTTGATATTGGCCTTGCGCTGCAGCAATGCTTTGAGGGTTTTGTAATTCAGTCTCCTGTCAAGCGCATCGATGCCCGCTTTATCCACCGGGAACAGTTTCACATTTGCATTCTTCATACGGTCGGTCAGGGCCAGGGCAGAACCATCATGAAAATGAAATTCAACAATGGTTGATTTCCATTCATTTTTTCCGGTGAACTGGCGCAGATCACCGGTAAGCATCAGGTGCAATCCCAGGATGATCTTTCCTGAAAATTCAAAACGCATTTCCTTTCCTGAACGGTAAACATCCAGTAATTTTTTTCCCTGAAGAGTTTTGGTAAGTACCGAAGCCGGATCTTTCAGTTTTTTACCATTCACCACTTTGAACTTTACCAGCTTTTTGCCGGCAAACTGTTTTTCCAGGTTTCGCGAAAACACTTCAATATCAGGAAGCTCAGGCATGAATCCAGGATGAAATTTTATCTATCTCAATATCGGCATTTTCTCTTTTTTATTGATGATCTCAACTGTATTGAAACGATGTAGGCTCAGATATCATTTTATAAAACAGATTATATGAAACGGACCTGCTTTTTTTTCATGATCTTCCTGGGCCTGGCTTTCACAGCCTGCAATGATGAAAATTCATCCGCCACTGATTCTTCCGGTTCTTCTTCAACAACAGGTTCCAACGGAACTAAATTCATTGAAGGAAAAGATTACGTGTTATTTGAAAGAGTGAGGCTGATGGACAAAACCGGCTTTGACCAGCCACAGGAGGCTTATAGCATGCTTTTACCCAAGGGCTGGCAGCATGAAGATGAGATCATCTGGAAAAGTCCGGGCCAGCCCTGCGAAGGAACCTACCGGAGGGTGAAAGCCAGGTCACCTGATGGCAAACAACAGTTTGAAATGTTTCCGGATGTTGTGTATGGCTGGAACACCAACCAGGAACTGATGCAGTTTTACAATAACAACTCCCAGTTATACTGCGCACAAAAAGAACCTATGAGCGCCGAACAATACCTGCGCGATGTATTTATTCCGGAGGAACTGAAGGGTGCAAGCGTTCTTAAAGTAGCCACCAATCCTTACGTGGTAGAACAGATGCAGCAAAATAACCAGGCTGCCATCAGCGAACTGCAGCGGTACGGCGCGGGTGAAATCCGTTTTGACCAGACAGCAGTGAATGCAAAGATCAGCATGGATGACGGAAGAGAAGGCATAGTGGTGCTGGGTGTAAATACCATGGAGACCATTGTGCCTAATGTTTACAATGGCAGTTATGATAAGATCTATACCACGCAGGTCACTAAACGGATCGTTTATTTATTTCCTGCCGGGGAAAAAGACCTGGCCGAAAACCAGTTCAGTATCATAATGAGCGGTTTCCGTACCAATCCAGCATGGAGTGATGCTGTTAACCAGTTCTGGCGGAATGTGCGCCAGCAGAAAAACGTTGCGCATATCGGCCGCATCCGCATGATGGATGAACAGACCAGGCAAATGGGTGAAGCGGCCATCCGCCGGGGAGAGCAGCGACTGAAAGATATGGATAATGAGATGCGCAGTTGGGAGCAGAAACAGGCTTCGCAGGACAGGATGCATACAAATTTTATCAAAACCATCCGCGAAGTAGAGAACTACCAGGATGAAACCGGCAAGATTGAATTGACTGCAGGATATAATCATGCATGGAGCAGGGAGGATGGAAGTAATTTTATTTTAAGTAATAATCCCAATTTCGATCCGGGTTCCGTATTCAGGGACCAGCGGTGGAAGGAGATGAAGAAAGTGGATTGAGTTTTTTTA
This sequence comes from uncultured Flavisolibacter sp., assembly GCA_964460925.1. Taxonomy (GTDB): domain Bacteria; phylum Bacteroidota; class Bacteroidia; order Chitinophagales; family Chitinophagaceae; genus Flavisolibacter. The sequence continues at coordinate 2,349 of CAYWSQ010000348.1, forward strand.
CTGACGAGGAAGGAGAACGCAAATTATGTTTGCGTTTTTTTATTTGAGGGAGTTTTAGCCGTTACGGCGGGAAAAGAAAAAAGGTAATAGAAAATTATGTTGTTGTTGTTTTTGAGAGATAGCCGGGAAGACGGGAAGGCGGTAAGTAGAGGTTGAGAGAATGGAGTGTCATTTATGAAAGAGAGAGTGTAATATCTCTATGAACTCTTTAAAAAAGCTTTGAATAAAGTACACTACTTACCGCCTTCTCGTCTTCCCGGCGAAATAAAATCTAAACCTGTTGACTGTCTGCCAACATAAAATGTATTTGTACTCAAGATTCTTGTCGCAAAGAAAAAACGCAAAGGATAGCCATTGCGTTTCTACATGATCATTCCTGGTTTAAAACAACTAAGTATGTCCCAGCCTCGGGTCATCATAATAATCATTCACCTGGTTGGGATTATCTGCATGTAAGGTTCCCAGCATTTGCTTATTCATCTGTTTATTACCAGGAACATCCTCCCTGTAGATATTATAAAACTCCAGTCCGGAAGGGCCCTGTCCCCCACCCCAGTCAAACAAAACCTGGAAGGTTGAGGTTTCACCATCAGCCTCTGCTTCATCCATTTCCTTTGCGAGGGAAGATGAATTGATGATGCTGTGTTCAATCTTTCCGCAAACAATATTG
>CAYWSQ010000349.1:0-3018 GCA_964460925.1 uncultured Flavisolibacter sp.
CTCACAAACAGGCATGGCGAATCCTAAGTGATTACCACATCAATTTGCCCGAATTTTCCTGTAAGAAATTGTGGAAACTGCCTAATTCAGCTGGCTGGTTTCTTTTTTTATGATGGCCTTTTCCTGCTCCTTTATTCGAGACCAGCCTCCAAGTACATTCCTGAGGTTATGGTAGCCATGGCGTTTAAGCAATGATGCAGCTATCACACTCCGGTAACCACCCGCACAATGGATGTATAGATTCTGGTCATCTTCAAGTGACGCAAATGAAGCTACATCGGTCATTTCATGGAGGGGTATATTCACCGCATCTTCAAGGTGGCCATCGGCGTACTCTGCCTCACGCCTTACATCAACAACAACAAGCTTGTCATCGTGAGGTATGTCCATGATAAGTTCATCAGCTTCTACATCAATGATCATATCCACAGGCTCGCCGCTGTTCTTCCATGCATCAATACCGCCGGACAACACACCGGTTATATTATCAAAACCAACTCTTGTAAGCCTTGTAACACTTTCTTCTTCTTTACCTGTGGGGGTTACCAATATCAATGGCTGATCGAACGGTAATATGCTTCCTGCCCATTCGGCAAACCGTCCTTCAAGACCAATAAAAACAGAGCCAGGAATGAAACCCTGTGTAAATTCAGTGGCATGCCGGGTGTCAACCACCAAAGCATCTGAAGTATTCTTAACTTCTTCAACAGATAGAGGTTTGAGTCCTTTCTCTTTCACCGAATGAAATGCTTCATACCCTTGCTTATTGATGTTAGCATTCACTGCGAAATATTTTGGTGCCAGTGATAGCCCTGTGGTTACTGCCTTCACAAAATCTTCTTTCGACTGTGGCTGAAGAGCGTAGTTTGATTGCTTCTGTTCGCCGATGGTGCTGAAAGTGTCCGGCCCCAGGCTTTTACCGCAACTGCTGCCGGGCCCGTGTGCAGGGTAAACGATCACTTCATCATTCAACGGAAGAATCTTATCCTGCAGGCTTTCATACAGTATACCAGCCAGTTCTTCTGAACTCATATTGCCGCTGCTCAGATCGGGCCTGCCTACATCACCAACAAATAAAGTATCGCCGGTAAATACAGCATGATCCTTCCCGCTTTCATCTTTCAAAAGGTAACATGTGCTTTCGAGAGTATGCCCTGGCGTATGGAGTGCCATGATAGATATCTTCCCCATCTTAAACACTTCGCCGTCTGCTGCATTATGCACTTTATAGCCGGTTTGCGCGCCCGGGCCATAAATTATAGGAGCCCCGGTGAGTTTAGCAAGATCAATATGCCCACTAACAAAATCAGCGTGGAAATGAGTTTCGAAAATATATTTAATTACAGCACCTCTTTCTTTGGCCAGTTCAACATATGCATCAATATCACGAAGTGGATCAATAATCGCGGCTTCACCTTCGCTTTCAATATAATACGCAGCTTCACTTAGGCAGTTTGTATAGAGCTGTTTAATGAACATAAAATGATTTTTAGGGCTCAAAAGTAGAAATAAAAAGGCGGATGACATTTATCACCCGCCTTTCCGTTGATCAATTATGCAGTTCAGGCTACAAGTTCCTGAACACACTGATTGAGTTCGTCAATTCTTTTGTAATTCACTGTGTAGTAAATGAATTTTCCATCACGCTGTGTAGAAACAATGCCAGCCCTGCGCAGGATAGCCAGGTGTTGTGATGCTACAGATTGCTCCAGGCGCATTCTCACGTAGATCTCTGTTACCGTAATTCTCTTTTCAGTCTCGATAAGAGACAGGATCTGCTGCCTTAACTTATGGTTTAAAGCCCGCAGAACCAGTGAAGCCTTCTTCACGTTGTGGTAATTAATGTTAACTGTCTCAGGTGCAACCTGGTTTTCGGCAGTTAAGGTCATTTCTTCAGCTTGTGTCGCAACCATCATAGGAATAACAATTTTTAATGCTTGAATCAATAAATCAACTGCAAATATACACCTGCGTAAATATTTAAATTTCCCATATAATGTTAAATATCGTTCTATGACCAATTCATGACAAACCCATCCTACTTTTTGCTGTTGTCATGAAATTCTTTTACATAAAAAGCGTCAGAATTTACAATGTCATCGAAATCACCTTGCTGAAATCTTTCGTTACTCAAATCGCTGAAAGCTTTGATTATATTGATGTTTTGCAGGAAGCTACCAGTTCCCCTGAATAGAGGTTTGAATTTTTCGGTTCCTGATCCTGCGAATACGATTTCATTTTTTTCATTTGCAAGGAAGTTTTCATCAAGTTCAATTGATGATGGAGAAATTATGTGACTTAGATCATTATTATATAAACCAAGAAACACTTCCATCCTTCTTGCATCAATCATTGAGCAAAAGAGCGCGTTCTTTTTTCCTGTTTCATTGATGGATGCTTTTGCAAGAATGGAAAGCGAATCAACCAGGATCAGGGGTAGTTTGAGCGCCAATGCCAAACCTTTCGCTGCTGCAAGCCCCACCCGTATTCCTGTATAGGATCCGGGGCCGTTGCACACTGAAATTGCGGCAAGTTCGCCAGGTTTAATACCCGTGACTTCACAGGTTGTTTTAATAGCCGGGTGCAAAAATGCTGCATGGTCGTTCTGGCGATGATTCTCCTGGAGAGAAAGTATTTCACCTGTTCGTGAAATGAATACACTGGCCGTGACCCCGGTAGTATCAATATTCAGGATAAAACTCATACAGATGCTTTTTTCAGAAGCGCAGGAGAAGGCTCATACCTGCTGTCTGTTTCAGAAAGTTTTTCCAGGAGTGCTGCCACCTTTGAATATCCTATTTCCTCTCCCCATTCAAATGGTCCTTTCGGATAATTGGTGCCCAGTTTCATTGCTGTATCTATTTCTGGTATGGTGCTTACATTTTCTTCGAGTGCAAAAAATGCTTCATTGATGATCATGGCAAGTATTCTTGCACTGATGAATCCCGGTTCATCTTTAACCACGATATATTTCCTGCCAAGAATTTCAAATAATTTTTGAAATTCAGGAGTAATAGT
>CAYWSQ010000350.1:0-3015 GCA_964460925.1 uncultured Flavisolibacter sp.
CTGAGTACTCCATTCAGTGATTCGAAAATGGCTTCAGTACACCAGAAACAACCGGTAGCTAAAGTGGCGGTATCTGTTTTCTCTCCAACATGCGCATTCATAAGGGAAGTGCTCATTGATTTATATTTTTTTTCAGAATTGCAGGCAATCATCGTGCAAATCCCAACCAGCCCTAAAAGTGTTTTAATGATCATACAAATACTTGGAGGTCAAAGTTCAGGCTGAATATAGACAAGGAAAAGCCAACAAAAAAGTTTTAACACCCTGTTTGGAGGCTCTTTTGCATAAATTTAAACATTGTGCCTGCGTAACTTTGCTCCTCAATGAAATTATACCCGGAATCCGCTACTGTTCAACTGGAATTTGACAAGATCAGGGCCTTGCTTACTGAAAAATGCCGTACAGAATACGCGAAGACCAAGGCAACGGGACTTCGTATCCACACTAAAAAGGAATTTATTGAGCTGGAACTCAGGCAATCACATGAATACAGGCAACTGGTGCAGAATGGCATCCATTTCCCCAATGATTATGTGCTGAATCTTTCACGTGAACTAAAACTCCTGGGCATACAGGGAGCCATGCTTTCGGGAGAAGAATTGGTTTCTATCCGGAAGTTATTGATAAGTGCTGAAAGTATATTCAGGTGGTTTGATGCGGAAAGGCGGGAAACCTATCCCGGGTTGGCCAAAGTGATCGAAGGTTCGCATTATGAAAAGCTGCTGCTCAAAATGATCAATGATGTGATCGATGACAGTGGAAGTGTAAAGGACAATGCTTCCGACGAACTGCAGTCTATCCGCATGAGCCTCTACCGTAAACGCAATGAACTCCGTAAAGTATTTGACCGCATCGTTGGCAAGCTCAATAAACAGGGGTACCTGGCGGAGATCGAAGAGAGTTTCATGAACGGCAGAAGGGTAGTGGCCGTGTTTGCAGAGCAGAAAAGACTGGTGAAAGGAATTCTGCATGGCGAAAGCGACAGCCGGCGTACGGCATTCATTGAGCCTGAAGAAACCATTGAACTTAACAATGATCTTTATGAACTGGAAGGAGCAGAACGCAGGGAAGTTTACCGGATCCTTAAAGAACTGACAGGCAGGTTATCGCAGTACGCGTCCCTGCTTTCTCATTACCACCTGGTAGTGGGTGAATACGATTTCATCCGTGGTAAGGCATCATTTGCCCTCGACATCCAGGGCGAATATCCCGTGCTGGCAGATAAGGCGCATGTACACCTGGTTAAAGCATATCACCCGCTTTTATTGCTCTACAATCGCAGGTCGCAAAAACCCACCATACCGGTTGACCTCACCCTCGATGAAAAAAACCGGATCCTTGTGATCAGCGGTCCCAACGCCGGTGGTAAAACGGTAACAATGAAAACCGTTGGATTGCTTCAGATGATGGTGCAGAGTGGTTTGCTGGTGCCGGTACACCCTTCCTCGCAGTTTGGCATTTTCAAACAACTCATGATTCATATCGGCGATACGCAAAGCATCGAGTTTGAACTGAGTACCTATAGCAGTCATTTGCTGAGCATGAAACATTTTATGGAGAATGCCAATGGCAAAACCCTGTTCTTTATCGATGAACTGGGCAGCGGCAGTGATCCCAACCTCGGAGGTGCTTTCGCGGAAGTGATCATGGAAGAACTTTCGCGCAAGCATGCTTATGGCATCGTAACCACTCACTACCTCAATTTGAAGGTGATGGCCAATAAAACCCAGGGCATCATCAACGGCGCTATGGCCTTTGATGAAAAAAAACTCATGCCCCTGTACCGGTTAATCGTAGGTAAACCCGGAAGTTCTTATACATTTTCCATCGCAGAAAGGATTGGCCTGGATAAAAGGCTGATCCAGAAGGCGAGGGGTATGGTAGATGAAGAACATTTCCGCCTTGATAAACTACTTAACCGCACGGAGCAGGACCTACATAAGGTGCAGCAAAAGGAAAAAGAACTGCACCAGCTCCTGAAAGAAAATGAAAGATTGAGAAAGGAGATGGAGCAGGTAATGGACAGGGAAAAACACCGCCAGCAGGTAGAATTACTGAAGCAACAGAATAAGCTTACGGAAGAAAGAATTGTTTACCTGAAGGATATGGAAAGAAAGGTAAAACAACTGGTAGTGGAGTGGCGGAAATCAGAAGATAAGAACAAAGTGATAAAGGAAATGGGCGCTCTCCTGTTTCCTAAGAACGAACAAAAAGCTGTCAGCAAAAAACAGAAACAGATCAATTCCAAATACGAAGAAGTGAAAGGTGAAATTCAGGTAGGCGCCACCGTTAAAATGAAACGCACCCTGCAGGTAGGAGAAGTGCTTGAGCTAAGAGGGAAGAAAGCGGTGGTGAAGATCGGGCTTCTGCCGATGCAGATAGACCTAGGGGATCTTTCCCTTGTTAAAGAAAAGGAATCAAAGGAACGTGAATCGTGAATGCTCAATGGTGAATCCATTCCATTGAAACTTTAGCGAAAGCAGTTTTTTTGCTGTTATTTTTTACCGCCAAGAAAGAAGGGCCACCCTTCGCCTAAAGCTTGTGCCTCCGCTAAAGCTTCAGCGACACGCGGACTGCTGGTGAAACGCCAAGGAAGCACGAAGAAGGTTCCCGATTTTCCAGTGAAATATTGAATTATTAATACCATAAGTACCATCAATTCTTTAAACCACTACTTACCGTCTTCCCGCCTTACCGGCAAAAAACCCGGGGCCAGAGCAGAGAGAGAGGCTATGGGCTATTGGCCTTTAGCTGTAATGCCCAATAGCTTGTTCTTTTCTTCGCGTCCTTTGCGAAATCCTCAGCGGCCTTTGCGTTTTGTAGTTTTCACCGCTGAGAATCAGCTTTCACTAAATTTTGGATGGGGCATCCCGCCCTCCGCTCTCCGCACTCCGCACTCAATTCATTCTCTCCTTTCCCCAATTCATTACCGATACGCTTGATGGGCAACCTGCCCCGGTCTAGTTTTGCATCAGCAATTGAAACAAAAAACATTAAAAAAATAAAAACATGAAA
>CAYWSQ010000351.1:0-3011 GCA_964460925.1 uncultured Flavisolibacter sp.
GTTCAATGCCAGCATCGGGATGCCGGTGCCGGTTACATTAACTGTAGCGTATAACCGCTGGTGGTCGGGCAATACTATACTCGCCCAGGTTGCACCAGATGCACGTTCCATAAGTTCATACCTTACTGTGCCTACCGGGTAGATCAATGATTTGGTGCGAACGACAATTCCTTTATAATTCCATGTTTTACCCTTTTCTTTTATGATGGCTATGAGATTACCACTGCCATCCTGGTAAAGCCCGGGAATCTTTTCTACTGACCGGATTGACCTGGCGATCAAATCTGTCGTGTCAATCGTTCTTTTTGGTGTATTCCTGAAAGTTGCACTTTGATAAAAGCTGTCCAGGGCTTCTTTTGATTTAGTATCGAAACGTTTTATATCCGGCATGGAATAGCCGATCCCGATATGATGGTCCTTCGCCAGCAACGGTAATCATTCAGGTAAAGGTTACAGTCTGATACCGGTTTAACCTTAATGATCTCTTTCCTGAGCTTCTTAACCTCTTTCTTGTATGCAATCGTATTCTTTGTTCCTGAATTCAATCCCGGGTGGTTCGCTTCCATGTAATTTTTCACGAATTCAAATTCATGAAGGCAGTCGCAATCCTGGGCGAATAGGCTCATGCCTGTTAAAACAAGCATGAGCGAAAAGAGTGTTTTGGTAAACATTATTGGTATTAAGAATCTTGTTTGAAAAACTGCAAATTAAAACAACACCATGTCAAAAGTTACATCCAGGTCAGTAGAGGATTTGGAACTGTTTGAAGGGTCACTTTCTTCTTTGCCGGGAGGGTTGCCAGGATAATGACGAAGCAGCACCCTGAGTGTACCAGGACCGGCATTATTGGTGGTGGCGGTGCCACTAAGGCCCAATGTTACTCCATTATCATCAGTATCCAGATTACTTATCTGAATTGGAGTGACCAGGGTTGTCAGGTAATAAACCCTGTGTGACGTTCCTTCTTCTTCTATTTCGGTGGTCACGTTTTCTACCGGTGATACTGTTTCATTGAACATTTCTGTTGTGAAATTATACGTTGTGTTTTCCTGGAGGGAAATGATATCAATATCAGGAGCCTGGCCACCCGGTCCGTCAAAATCGCGGTATTCAAAAACCTGGGCTGCACCACCACCTACGGGAGTGAAGGTAAGGCGAAGGGTAGTGATAAGTTCGCTGTTGTTCGTTTCCACTACATCATCCTTCTTACAGGAAATGAAAGTAGTTGTAAGGATAGCCGAAGCAAATAATAATTTTTTCATTTTATAAAGTTTGGTTTTTATTTCGAAATTCAATTTTCAATCTAATAGTTATATCTCTTCCGGCCTCATCAGTAAAATACCTCATACTGTTTAAATAATCCCTGTAAACGGTGTTGAAGAGATTATTCACTGAAATTCCAACGGTCATTGGAAGTGACTTCTTACCAAAGGTTGCAGATGCATTCAGATGAAAAAGGCTGTATGCGTCCGGCGGTTCTTTATAATCCCGGATCTTTGCCGGCACCCTGGTTTGCCTGGCAACATGCACAAATGAAATGCCGGCATATGCATCCCGAACCTTTTCTGATCCTTTTATTTCAAGATTCAGGTCACTGGAATAACGAGCGGCCGGCATCCCGATGATCCAGTCATTTGCCTGCCTGTCCCTGGCATACAACAACGAGAGTGCTGATCTCCATTCAATATTTTTCAGGATGTTCAGCGATCCTTCCATATCGGTTCCGTAAAGCAGGGCATCTGTCTGGCGATATGTTACAAGAGGGAAAGCGCCTGCAATGGTGAGCACCGGCTGTCCAGGTTCCGGGCGACGATAAACAAACCCGTCTATCTGTTTTACATAACTGTTAATATCAAATTCAGCCTTTTCTTTTTTGCTCTTAAAATGAAATCCGGCAAAAACAGACATCGCTTTTTCCGAATCCAGGAAAGGGTCGCCCTTTTCATAGGTGGCAGATCCATGATGCAGCCCGTCACTTAATAATTCATTCACGTGCGGAGCACGGTTAAATACGGTAAAGCCTGTATGCGCCTTCATTTGAGGGTTGATATGATAGGTCACAGCCATTGACCCCGCCAGTGCGGGGAAGGAGAAATCATAATTGATGGTATCACCGTTTACCCTCAGCCTGCGCGTATCAAAGATCCTTTGCTCCGCCCTGATTCCTGCCTGCACTTCCCATTTATGCCTCGCCCATTTTTGAAGGTAGAATCCTCCAAAGCTCAACAGGTCGAAGTTTGGAATAATATAGCGGCCACGATACCTGTTGTATTGCTGCATGAAAGATACCCCGAAGCTTCCCTGCAGGTTTCTCCGCCAGGGCTGATCCCATGTGGCATCTCCTGAAAATGTCTGTATGTCCAGGTCGAGTTGCGGAGAAGTGTTCTCACGGTCGCGTGTAACATCAAATTCCTTCCGGTTGTTATTCTGCAAACCAAGATTTATCTGGAACCGATGACCATTCTTTGTATAAGTAGCCTTTCCTTTCAGCATGTTATGGTGAACCTGCTGGTAAGGTCTTTCAAATTCGTAAGATCTTTTACCGGTAAAAATGCTGTCTGGCTGATCAGTTTCAATAGCATTCGCCAGGTCAGTGAGGTTGCCGATATGAGATCCTGTGAAAATCCCTGCTTTACCATTGAACGATGACCAGTTCACTTCTGCGGTTAGCCTGTCTTTTTTCCAGTGAAGGCCTGCGGAATAGTTCAGCTCTTCGTTGGCTGTATTATTCATTATATAACCGGGAGTGGTATAGCCTGAGCCCTTTTTTAATGTTCCCTGCAACCGAAGGCTCAGTGGGATCTTCGAAAAGGTGTTAGTGACGGTTCCGGATCCAATGTATTGCCTGTTATTGGTTGAATAGGCAGTCGTGAAATCTGCCTGGAGTCCTGCAATGGTAGGATAGGGGCGGGGCTCAATAAGTATCGTTCCGCCGATGGCGTCTACCCCATAGCGTAATTCATCCACTCCTTTTACCAGGGAAAAGGTTCCTGCATTAAAAGGGTCAATTT
>CAYWSQ010000352.1:0-2960 GCA_964460925.1 uncultured Flavisolibacter sp.
GTTGCTTTTACCGTAATTCTCACCACACCGGCCTGTCCCCTGAAGGACCGGATCGCCAATGACTGCAGGGAAGCCATCCATTCGCGGATCGATCCCAACCTGGAGGTTAAGGTCCGTTTTGATTCAAGTACCACCACCCTGCGTGCCGATAAAAGTTCGGTGCTGCCTGGTGTGAAAAATATCATCGCGGTAGTAAGCGGCAAAGGTGGCGTAGGAAAAAGTACCGTAGCTGCCAACCTGGCCCTTGCCTTGTCGAAGGACGGGGCTACCGTTGGACTGATGGATGCCGATATCTACGGGCCCAGCGTACCGATCATGTTTGGTGTGAGAGGTGAAAGACCGCTGATGACAGAAATCAACGGCAAAGCCATGATTCTTCCTCTTGAAAAATATGGCATCAAACTACTCAGCATCGGTTTGCTGGTGGAAGAAAAGAACGCGGTGGTATGGCGGGGACCCATGGCCAGCAGTGCCATCAGGCAGTTCATTACAGATGTGCACTGGGGCGAACTGGATTACCTGGTGATTGACATGCCCCCGGGTACGGGTGATATTCATCTTACCCTGATGCAGACTGCTCCCGTTACCGGTGTGGTAGTGGTAACCACACCGCAGGATGTTGCGCTGGCAGATGCAAGAAAAGGCATTGCTATGTTCGGCCAGGCCCAGTTGAATGTGCCGATCATTGGGCTGGTGGAGAACATGAGTTATTTCACGCCTGCCGAATTGCCGGAGAACAAGTATTATATTTTTGGAAGGGAAGGCGGAAAAAGACTGGCGGATGAATATGATATTCCTTTTCTCGGTCAGATCCCGCTTGTGCAGGGCATACGTGAAGGAGGTGATGCCGGCCGGCCTGTTATGGTAAGTGATGATGAGATCACCAGTGCTGCCTTCAAAGAGTTCGCGGGTATGGTGGCAAGAAGTGTATCCATGCGTAATGCACGCATGAAGGCGGGAGAAGTGGCGGAAGTTGTTGAAGAAAAATAACAGTATGTATAATCTCCCTTATTTTAAGGAGAAGGACCAGGAACGCCTGATGGAGTTCATCCATCAGCATCCTTTCGCATTTATTTGTGGATGTGATGAACAACTAAAACCGGTGGCCACGCAGATTCCCGTTTTTATTGAAGAAAGGGAAGGCAGGCTTTTTCTGTCGGGTCATATGATGCGGCAGACCGATCATCATAAAGCCTTTGAAAAAAATCCCCAGGCACTTTGTGTGTTCACCGGCCATCATACTTATGTGAGTGCTACCTGGTACAGCAACCCGCACCAGGCCTCCACCTGGAATTATATGTCGGTGCACGTGAAAGGCATCCTGCGTTTCCTTGATCATGAAGCGCTGGTCAGCATCCTCAGGAAAACATCGCTCCATTTCGAAAATAATAATGCGGAATCCACAACAGCCTATGATAATCTTCCGGCTGATTATCTTGCCAAATTGATGAACGCGATCGTGGCTTTTGAAGTGGAAGTTCTTTCCATGGAAAATGTTTTCAAACTTAGCCAGAACCGCGATGAAAAAAGTTATGATGCAATTATTGATCACCTGCACCAGGCTGATGCCGATGGGAAAACCATTGCAATGGAGATGGAAAAACGAAAAGAGGAATTATTCCCTAAGGTTTGATGTATTTGAACCCAAGGGTGGTTTCCTCGTCAATTCTCAATACCAGTGAATCCTGTGTAAGTTTGATCAGGTTCATTTCCGCGATCACAGGGGGATCATAATCTTCCGTGGTGGTGATGGTCTTTCCTTTTTCCCTGTATGACCAGGTACCTGTTACTTTTTTCCCTTTAAGCTCATTTTCAAATCCACCTTTGGAATCAAACCTCACCCATGGTCTTTCCTCATCAGGGATCTTATCCGGGATCCGGATCACACTATCGCTGATCACCAGGAAATTCATGGTCCATTTTTTATCGCAAAGCAGGGGCTTTACATCATCTTTTGAAATAAAACCAAGAGTTATGATTGCTATCAGCAGGAAGATTGTTTTCATCAGTTCAAACTAAGCGTTTATTCCCAGCCAGTCAAGTGCGTTACGGTACATTATTTTTTCTTTCACTTCGGCCGGCAGTTCCAGTTCTTCCACCAGTTTGCCGGGATGGTGCTCACCTAATGGGAAAGGGTAATCGCTACCCACGCAGATGCGTGATGAGCCCATGGTATCCAGTAAAAATTGAAAGGCTTTGGGATCATGCACGAGGCTATCAACCCAGAACCTGTCTAAATATTCACGTGGTGCCACCTGGTTATCGGGTTGAACCAGGTCGGGCCGCACATCAAATCCATGCGTGATCCTGCCCAGGGTATAGGGGAAAGAACCGCCTCCATGAGCGAAAGCAATGCGAAGCCGCGGGAATTTATGAAATACACCACCAAAGATCAGTGAACAGATGGCCCTTGTGGTTTCCGCGGGCATGCCTACCAGCCAGGGCAGCCAGTAGCGGCTCATATCTTTTTCACCCATCATTTCCCAGGGGTGAATGAACAGCGCGCAATCCAATTGTTCGGCCGCTTCAAAAAACGGGAGCAGTTCAGGTTCGTTCAGGTTTTTGCCATTCACATTCGTGCCGATTTCAACACCCGGTAAACCGAGAGTTTTTACACAACGTTCCATTTCTTTAATAGCAAGAGTTGTATCCTGCATCGGAACAGTACCCAGGCCAATGAACCGGGAAGGATCAGAAGCAGCTGTTTCAGCAATATGGTCATTGAGAAAGCGCGAGGTTTCGTGCCCGTCGGCTGCTTTTGCCCAGTAGTTGAACAAAACAGGAATGGTGGAAAGCACCTGCCGGTCAACACCGGTTTCATTCATTTCTGCAATGCGTACCCCTGCATCAAAACAGTTTTCTTCCACTTCACGGAAAAGTTTATCACCCTTGATCATGCAGGCCTTGCAGTTACGGTGTTCAAGGTGAATGAATTCACCATAACCGAATTTTTTTGTCCA
>CAYWSQ010000353.1:0-2951 GCA_964460925.1 uncultured Flavisolibacter sp.
GGAGCATTCCAGGTTTTAAGTACACGTGCAAAAGCAGTATCAAGAGAAGCAAGTCTTTTGTCCGTGATATTCTGGGCCTCCAGGGTCAAAACTGAAATGCCAAGCAGGCAGGTGGTCAATAATTTTTTCATATGCTTTGGTTGATGATTTATTATTTGCTTCCTTATATCCTCTGCGCATCCTCCTTTCTGCGCCAGCCATAGCTTTAGCGAAGGCTGGCTTGTCCGCCGAAGCTTCAGCGAAGGCGGGTTCTCTGCGGTGAAAAAAGGACCAGTAAAACAATTTTTGCTTAATTCAGGGCCTGCTCAAGATCAGCAATGATGTCCTCAATATTCTCAATCCCCACATTCATCCTTATCAACCCATCACTAATACCATACTGCAATCTCTGCTCCCTCGGCACACCATGATGTGTCATCGAAGCGGGATGCGACAGCAGGGTATCAACCGTACCCAAGGAAACAGTGCGTGTGCACATCTGAAGCCGGTTCATAAAATTCACCCCGGCCTGGAAGCCTTCTTTCAATTCAAAACTCAACATACCACCCGGCTGGCGCATCTGCTTTTGCGCTATGGCAAAATCGGCATGGGATGACAATCCTGTATAATTCACCCGCCCGATCTGATTATGTTTCTCCAGGTAACGGGCCACCTGCCGGGCATTGGCACAATGGCGGTCCATGCGCAGCTCCAAAGTTTTGATGCCCTGCACCAGTAAAAATGCATCAAAGGGATTGGAGTTTCCTCCCATTAGCCGGTGCACCTTGGTCACAGCCGTCTTCATTCTTTCCAGGTCACGGCCCAGCAAAATTCCGCCGATGGCCGTACCATGACCATTAAGAAACTTGGTAGTGGAGTGCACCACAAAATCCACCCCGTATTGAAACGGTTGCTGCAGGTAAGGCGTGGCAAAAGTATTGTCGCAGGCTATGAGCAGCCCGTAATCTTTACCCAGTTTGGTGAGGGCTTCAATATCCACGCATTGCAGGGTGGGATTGGCCGGCGTTTCCAGGTAGATCATCTTCAGGCCTTTCTCTTCTTTTAGAATCGCTTCTACCTTGTTGAGGTCACGCAGGTCCGCGATCACCGCTTCGATTCCAAAACCGGGAAGCAGCTTTTCCAGCATTTCATCGGTGCCGCCATACAACGAAAAATGGGTAAGCACTTTATCACCCGGCTTAAGGTTAGCCATGAACAGCGTGGTGATGGCCGACATGCCCGAAGCATGCAGGATGCCTTTGAGCTCGATGCCCAGGCCAAAACCTTCCAGCGCCGCGATCTTATGTTCGGCCTCGGTCACAGTGGGATTGCCCCAGCGGGAATAGATGTATCCCTCCTCCTGCCCGCTGAATCTTTTCATCCCCTGTTCCGCGGTGTCAAACACATAGGTGCTCGAAGCGTAAATCGGAACCTGGTGGGCATAACGCGGATCTTTTTCATGACCAGCATGAACGGCGGCTGAACCAAATCCCTTCAGTGAAAAATTTTTATCCATCTTTTTTTGTTAATTAGCGTAAGAATCGAGCGCTCAAAAATATTCAGAATAACGATGCCTGCATGTATGAATGACAAATTCAGGAATACATGAAAGAAATTCTTCTACAGCTTGCCGCTTACAATGCCTGGGCCAACCAGCTATTGCTGGAGAGCATCCAGACTTTGCCGGAAGAGAAGCAGGTGCAACAACTTCCCGGCAGTTTTCCCAGCCTTTATCATTGCGTATTGCACATGTATGATGCGGAGAGCATCTGGTGGCAGCGCCTGAAACTGCAGGAGCATGTAAAAGTCCCCAGCCAGTCATTTAATGGGGATATGAAGGAACTGGCCCACCTGGTTTTATTGCAGAACCGGCAGTGGAAGGACTGGATCAGCATGGCCGGCGAGCACATGCTGCAGCATGAATTCAAATACCAGAACTCCAAAAGGGAAAGTTTCAAGCAGCCCATCTACCAGATGTTGTTCCATTTGTTCAACCACGGCACCTATCACCGCGGCCAGTTGGTGAATATGCTCAGGCAGTTGGGTCTAACTAAAATACCACAGACCGATTTTATAGTTTTCGCCCGCCGCAAAAAACCCGCTGAATCAACAGCCGTGCGGCACTAACATATTATCAGGTACCCCCATTAAAAAAAACCCCGCTCTCGCAGGGTTAAAAATCTTGATTGGTCCAGCTCAGGCCTGTTCTACGATGCCTGCCTTTACCGCGTACATTACCAGTCCGGCCATGGATTTCACGCCGGTCTTGGTTTTGAGTTTATCGCGGATGGCTTCTACGGTACGCGGACTCAGGTCCACCATATCGGCGATCTCCTTGGTGGATTTCTCCTCGCACATCAGTTTAAGGATGGTCACTTCCTTATCGGAAAGGTGCACTTCCGGCATGGAGGTTTCCATGGGCTTTTTGGTGCGGAGCCCGTTGAGCAGGGCTTTATTGGTCAGTTCATTAAAGAAGAATTCCTGTTCGAAGCAGGTGCGGATGGCCTGGTAGATGGTTTCGGAATCCGATTCCTTGGTAAGGTAGGAATTGGCGCCGATCTCCATCATCTTGGTGATCATGGAATGATCGTTATGCATGGAAAGCATGATCACCTTCACATCGGGATATAATTTTTTGATCTCGGGAAGCGTGGTCAGTCCGTCCATGATCGGCATCTGGATGTCCAGCAGCACTACATCAGGTTTGATATGTTTCAGGAGGTTAAGAAGCTGCATGCCGTTTTCGGCTTCAGCCACCATTTGGATGTCTTTCCGGGCCGACAAAGAGGTTTTAACCCCGGTGCGGAACAAGGTGTGGTCGTCGGCAATAGCAACTTTGATCACTTCAGTGTCAAGATTTTTCATAAGGAATATTTAATGTCTGGTTTCTATGGTTTGGTACCGGAGTGCAATTTGGTAAAATCCTCCGGTATTTGGTATAGTATTACTACGTAATTTCCAGCTAGGAAAAG
>CAYWSQ010000354.1:0-2921 GCA_964460925.1 uncultured Flavisolibacter sp.
AATACCAAGTCAAGTTTCATGTAAATCATCAGCGAGGATTCAGTTGTGCTGCGCTGATTGATCCTTCTTTCATCGGCACCAAGACCGAAACTATTCTCAGCCGGTTGTATGCTCTTTACAAGCAAAACCCCTCGCTTCATAAAAGTGCCCGTTATCATTTAGTAAATACGTGGGGTATTGACCACACTGATAACTTTAAATATATCGTTGGAAACGGCGGTGCTTTACGCCTAGAGGTGCTTTTTGGTGACACATCTGAAAATACGAAATATGGAAGGATCAGGAAAATGTGGCGTGAGCATTTGGGTATAACATCTGATGATGAACTTAAAGAGGTTCTGAGGCCCTTGCGCATTAGACATAACTATGCGGATCTCACAGGCATTACTGAAACACTGAATCTCCATTTGCAGATTGCCGGTTTTAAACCCATTGAGGCTGGCCGCCGAACCAGCGGCTACACGGAACTAATTCAAAAGCTCCACAGCGAAGGCAAGAAAGCATTCACTAAGGACGAATTATTGGACATCTGCAAGCGGGAGGGGTTTATCGTGGAGAGGACGGCGTCGGTCGATGATGTGTACATTATCGGAATAAGAAGCTTTATCAGGGGTGCAGAAGAGTTATCCCTGGAAGTTCAAGAGCTTTTGTGCCTGCTTCATCATTTTTCGGGGCGATTCATTTTAGAAGAAAGCTCCTGGCAAGGCAAAGTATTTCCTCTGGTAACTGGCTTTTCAGATAAAGTGCTGGCAGCGAAAAAACCTGTACTCATTCACCTCGACACGCATTTATCCGTTGCATTTTCGTTTGGTTATTGTCTGGACTTCAAATATGGTCTGCAGGTTTCCATTGTTCAAAAAACGATGAAGGGGAAAATCATCTGGAAGCCTGAGCCATCGCAGATGAACTCGGCACCAGTCGATGTTTGGTCCTTTGAAAGCACAGCAGTTTCCCCGTCGGGCGATGATATCGTTTTAGCCCTTAGCGTTACCCATGACATCTCCAGTGACGTTTCACACTATGTCACTACCGCTTTGACCAGTACCGGTGCCATTATCCAAGCCAAAATAAAACCAAAGCCATCCAACACGTCTGTTACAGATGCTAACCACATTATCGTGGCCGTGCAGGAATTAATCAGTTACGTCCGTGCTGTAAGAACCCCTGCCCAGAGAACCGGTACCATTCATCTTTTTATGGCCGCGCCAAACGCTTTTGCTTTTTTTCTGGGCCAACAGGCCAAGCCCCTCGGCAAAATCATTCTTTACGAATTTGATTTTGAGCAATCCAAAACTGGCACCTATGAACCCGTTATTTCTTTACCTGTAAAACAGTTAATATGAGCAGTATCAATACTTATTTCACGGATTTTTTACAAGACATTCGGCTCACGGAAAATCAACGTAATGACTTAAAGCGCGGGCACAGCATATTGCGTGACCGGTTGATGAGCGATGAAAATCTTTCCAAGTTCATCGTAACCACTTTTCTTCAGGGTAGCTATCGTCGGTCAACCGCTATTCGGCCAGTTGGTGATAAGCGCGCAGATGTTGATATAATTGTGGTAACAAAGCTGGACCGACATGTGGTTACACCTGAAAAAGCAATTGAACTTTTCATTCCTTTTGTGGAAAAACATTACAAAGGAAAATACCGTATTCAAGGTCGTTCTATCGGTATTGAGCTTTCCTATGTTGATTTGGATATTGTTATTACCTCTGCACCATCAGAAGCTGATAGTGAACTCCTGAAATCACGTAGCGTTACTACAGATGTGGCACTGGAAGATTTGACAGCAAATTATGATTGGCGACTTAACAAAGCATGGACTGACCTTGATTTATTCAAGGGCTATTCTTTAAGTGAGAATGCACGCAAGGAACCTGAATGGAAATCAGAGCCGCTTTGGATTCCTGACCGGGATGCTGCTCGCTGGGAACAAACGCATCCGCTCGAGCAAATTCGATGGACAAGGGATAAAAATAAAAATACCAGCGGTCACTATATCAATGTAGTAAAGGCATTGAAATGGTTCCGCTTAATTAAAATAACGGATATTAAACATCCGAAGGGTTACCCGATTGAGCATATGATCGGCGATTGTTGTCCCGACGGCATCGAATCTGTTGCGGAGGGTGTTTGCAAAACATTGGAAGCCATCGTAAGCAAATACCGCACGGAGCGAATGATTGGGATTACACCCACGCTGTCCGACCGTGGTGTACCTGCTCATAATGTCTGGAAGCGAATAAAAGCAGAAGACTTCATAACTTTTTATGACCACATTGTTAAGTATGGTAAGATTGCACGGCAAGCATGGGATGCAAAAACTCTGAAAGAGCAGGTGGCAAAGTGGAAAGAGCTATTCGGTGATAAATTCCCGGATGCGCCAGAAGAGAAAGAAAGCAGGAGCAACGTTTCTTCTGGGGGCTATACTGAGCGGAATGCGCCAACTGTAATCGGAGGAGGAAGGTTTGCGTAATGCCAGAACCATCAAAAGAATTGAGGCTGGCCAGACGTGAATTAGCTACGATACAGCAGTTTACACTTCTGGAGGATTTTCGCTGGCAGGCGGCGCTTGACAGTTGGTCCATTAGATTTTCACTTATCTGTCCCGTACCAGTAAATGAGTTTGTACCGGCAATCACAAACTGGTACGCTGTTATTTCCTCCTCTTATCCCTGGGGTGATATTAAAATATATCCTGACAAGATAGGAGGCATTATATACACTTTTCCTCACCAGGACTATAATCGTGTAAGCGAAAAATATCCTTGGCGGGAAGGCGACCTTTGTGTTCGAACAAGTCTGATAAAGTGGGGCCGAGCAGATTTAATAGAAGAACCTTTTGGAGCAGCTGAGCGATTGCATTGGTATATTCGACGTTCTGTTGAATGGATTATAACCGCTGCCAGCGGCGA
>CAYWSQ010000355.1:0-2917 GCA_964460925.1 uncultured Flavisolibacter sp.
ACGCGGAAGCGATAGAGACCACCAATGAGCCGGCGAAAGGTGAGATCCGTATTTTTTATTTCTGGGAACCTGGAAAGGAAAGACCGGTTGCTGCCAATAACCTCGCAAGATTAAGCAAGGGTAAGATGATTGGTGTGCGGTACAACCAGGATAAGGATTGGGTAGGGGGGAGTTTTTGTTTGTTTGAAAAGGAAGGCTGATGGCTATTGGCCTTTGGCCATTGGCTTTGGCCTCGCATGAATATTTTTGCTCTCTACTGCGCAACGTTAGTCAAAGTAAATGCAACACATACTGTAAACGATTTCGTCAAGGGAACCATTCTTAGCGTCCTTTGCTCTCCTTCGCGAACTTTGCGGTAAAAAAAATATATGACCTGCAGTCTCGCCGTGAGAACAATTTAAACAGAAATCCTAAACTTTAAATGCCTATAGCTAATAGCCAATGGCCTTAAAACCAAGAGGCCTCTTTTTAAAATGAGAGGAACTGATATGCCGCCCCTACGGGGCAACTTATGCCAGGAACGTTTTCTACTGATATGTCGCCCCTCTGGGGCTCTGCAACGTGCGGCATCATAATTCTTTGTGGTAGCTGAAATGTCGCCTTCCGGAACTCAACAGCCAATGGCCACCCGCCAAAGGCCAACAGCCAATGGCCACCCGCCATCCACCTCCCTACCTCACCTTCACCCTCAACCCGGCAAACACCCTAACTCCCTGGTTGGGTGCATAGATATAGCCCGGGTCGAAACTTAATGCATAAGGATTGTCCGGCGTGGACTGTATCCTTCCATTCGCATCGTATTGCACCTGCTTATCGAAAGGATCATTGGTGCGGGCAATGATGAATGGATTGTTTTTAGCCGGCGTCCAATTCAGCAGGTTTTTGATACCTGCGAAAACTTCTACAGATTTTGAAATGTATTTGGTGGCCTGGATGTTCTGTATGCTCCATACCGGTGATTCAGGCTGCCTGGGATCCAGCGGAGATACCAGCGGCAACCGCATAGGTCCGTAAATATTTCCGGTATAATCAAAATTCAATCCCGCAACAGGAATGGAATAACTGATGGACCAGGTGCCGCTCCAGCTTTCTGTGAGCATAGGTGTGATGCTGGATTTTTTCCCATTGATGGTTTCAATTTTCGAAACATCCTGCAATGTGATGCCCATCATGCCTTTCAGTCTTTGCCTGATATTGGTTTCCGCATTGATGGTGATGCCTTTTGAAACGGCATGCCCGTCGAGGTTTTTGTAAATGATCTTATCCGGATCCGTTTCATAATCGGCAATGATCTGGTTGTGGAAGAAAGAATACCAGGCCGAGACATCCAGGTTCACGGGCCATGAATGTTTGCCCAGACGGTGAGAATAATTCAGATTGATATTATAGCTCTGTTCAGGGTCCAGTTTTTCCTGTATTTCCACCACTCTTGCGCCCGTAAGCGCAGCATGGTCTTCTGTAAAAATATTGACCACCCTGAAACCTGTACCCGCGTTCAGGCGGAATACCCGGTGTTCATCCATGGTCCACTTCCATGCAAACCTTGGTGTGAAGATGGATTTGTGTGCGGGGTGATGATCATACCTTAATCCGAGGAGCAGGCTATGCCGGTTGCTGATCTTTAATTCATCCTGAACAAATATCCCCGGTAGAAAATAACTATCAGGCCGGTTGATGCCGGTAAGCGTATCAACTGTTGCCGTGGAGTTGTCGTCATAATAATTATAACGTGCGGCGAGACCAAGTAAAAAATTTTGTTTACCATGGCTTACATCCCATAACAGTTGCGAAAACATGATGTTCTGTTTTGCCATGTAGGGTGTTTTGCCATAGTATGAATCCTGGTCATGGCCGGTAGCTGAAAAGGACAGGAAGATGTTTTGCCTCACCGGCAACTGGTAATTACCGATCATTTCCCATCTTTTTGTATCAATGCTTTCGCCATATATACTGTCGCCGCCACGGAAAGATTTGTTCCAGTTCATTTCACCACCCCAGCGGTTTTCACGGAAATACCTCCCGGCCAGGGTAAATTGCCTGTTGTATTTTCTTTCCAAACTCCATTTGTTGAAGATGCTGACCCGGTGCTGCAGGGTCACGTCAGTAAATCCATCCTTGTTCCTGTCCTGCGGATCGGAATAATTGAAATAATTAACACCAAGGAGGGAATGCCATTTTTTTATCTTCCATTTCACGCCCAGGTCGGCGTTTATTTCCTTCCAGCTTGTACCCATCACCGAAGCTGAGAAAGCCGGCGCTTTCTGTGGTGTTTTGGTAATGATGTTGATGAGTCCACCAATGGCTTCCGAACCATACAAACCCGAAGCCGGGCCTTTTACGATTTCCACTCTTTCGATCAATTCACTGGGGATGCCGAATAGTCCGTAAACAGAAGAAAGACTGCTCACGATGGGCATTCCATCAATGGTGACCATGGTGTAAGGACCTTCGAGACCATTGATATGGATGTCGCCCGTATTGCACACGCTGCAGTTGATCTGCGGACGAACCCCATTGATGTTTTGCAGGGATTCAAATATGGAAGGAGCCGGATTCTTTTTAAAGAATTGGGGACTGTACACTTCCACGGCAATCGGGCTTTCCAGTTTTTTAACGGCCTTCATGGTACCGGTAACGACTACAGCATCAAGAGAAGCTTCAGAAGGATAGAGTTCTATTTCAAGTTGCTTGTGATCGTTATCGGTGAGGGTGATGCTTTTATAATAAGTTTCGTAACCCGTGCTGGAAATTTCCAGAACAAATCTGCCTGGGTGGATTGATGGAAAGTGGAACCGCCCAGCGGAGTCAGTAAGGGTATGATGTCCGCCCAGGCTGACACTGGCCCGGTACAGGGGCTCTTTCTTGTGACTGACTATTCCTGATAGGCCGGACTGGCTTAAGGCCGGTAAGCTAAAAG
>CAYWSQ010000356.1:0-2882 GCA_964460925.1 uncultured Flavisolibacter sp.
CCTGTACAGGGTGAGATAGGTTAATCCAACATCCAGCAGGAACTGCAAACGCTCCCTGATCTCCTTAATGATTTCCCTTCCTATCACCTGCTGCTTGCTGCTCAGTCTTGCTTCGATATCATCAAACCAGGCTACGAGTTGCACCAGGTCTATACTGCTTAATTCCGCAATGTTCTTTTCATCGATCTTGAACCAGAGACTTTCTTTTTTCAGCCTGGTGCCATTGCACGACTGGCAGGTGCTTAGTTCCATGAAGCCTTCCGCCCATCGCTGGATAGACTCACTGGTACTGGTGGCAAACCATCTTTTCACCTGGTTCACCACTCCTTCATATTCGCCGCTGTAAACATTTCCATCGAGCACCTCGTCATCAAATTGCAGTTCATCTTCCACGGGTACATCTTCTCTTCCATACAATACAAGATTCAAAGCTTTTGCAGGAAGGTCTTTGATGGGTTTATCAAGACTGAATTTATTTTTCTTGGCCAGTCCCTGTACCTGCCTGAAAAAATAAGCCTCTCTTTCTCCTCCAAGGGGAGCAATGGCTCCTTCATTGATGGAAAGCGTATCATCAGGCATGATGGCCCTGAGATCTACTTTATATACCTGGCCCAGGCCCTTGCAATTGGGACAGGCACCATAGGGTGAATTAAAAGAAAATGAGTTGGGTGAAGGCTCCTCGTAACTGAGACCCGTGTCCTCGCACATCAACTGGCGGCTGTAAGTGGCCCATTCCATTTTGGACGGGCCGGCTGCTGCATCAGCCGATTTTTTCGCAGGCTTTTTTTTGAGTGCGCCCGCTGCAGGTTTTAATGGAAACTCTTCACTGCTGTCAGAGAAAGCCTCCACGAACATCAGGTCTTTACCCAGCTTCAGTGTTTGCTGCACGCTCTGGCTGATGCGGGTACGCATCTCTTTGGTCACTTTCAGCCTGTCCACCACCAGCTCTATATCGTGGATCTTGTAACGGTCAACCTGCATCTTGGGTACCAGGTCTTTGATCTCACCATCCACTCTTACTTTGAGAAAACCTTTTTTACGCACTTCTTCAAACAGTTCACGGTAGTGACCCTTACGGCCACGCACCAATGGTGCCAGCAGGCTGATTTTATATCCTTCAAATCTTTTGAAAATATTATTGACGATCTCCTCTTCACTCCATCTCACCATTTTCTTTCCCGTGTTGTAGGAATACGCTTCACCAGCCCTTGCAAAAAGCAGCCTGAGAAAATCATACACTTCTGTAACGGTACCGACTGTTGAACGTGGATTTTTATTGGTGGTCTTCTGTTCGATGGAGATCACCGGCGACAGGCCCATGATCTTATCAACATCAGGTCTTTCCATTTCACCAATGAACTGCCGCGCGTAAGCACCAAAGGTTTCCATGTAGCGGCGCTGGCCTTCAGCATAAATGGTATCAAAGGCCAGCGAAGATTTTCCGCTGCCGCTGATGCCCGTAATCACTACCAACTGGTTTTTGGGAATATTGATATCGATGTCCTTGAGATTATGTTCCCTTGCACCAAATACCTCTATAAATTCCTGTTCCTTTTCTACTGTTTTATTCATATGATTCCCGAGGATTGCGAAGATAGTACAGCCGCCCGTTTTGCTAAAAAATTTAACAAAGAAGGGCTGCAGCACTTACATTTATGCCTGGAAAATATAAAGTAGGCTGCAATTAGATCACTGATTATCAGTCTCATCCGGGTGAGGCACACAAAAAAAACGATTCCATTTTTCCACTAAAAATGATTTTGGCACAGTATTACGTAAGTAGGACAAAACCTTTCCATTTAAATCGCTCAACGTATGAAAAACACCATTTTCCTGTTCATCGCTGCTTTATTTATCAGCGTTACAGCCAGTGCTCAGTCTACAGTAGATTCTATCAGGGCCAAATACCAGTTATTGCCCATGCCCGAAGCACTGACCATTGAAAAATCATTTCCTGTTTTAGGTACTTACCAGTTGACCGCTGAAGACGGCAGCAGCCAGAGTGTTTATGTAACACTTGATTCAGCCAACAAGGGTATTGTTTGGGTTGAAGGTTTGCCTGAAGGTAAATTCAAAGCCTTCCTTAGAAAATCTCCAGGCACCTACAGGGTGATCGAGCAAAAATCTGAAAGCGGAAAACAAATTCCTGAAGGCACTTTACATTTTGATCCTTCTACCAACACGCTGAGTGTTGCCCTTGGAAAAAAATTCGATGAAGTGGATCCTGTTGCTATCTTCAATCTTGCCGGTGATGCCCAGATGGCTGATGCCGCTGAAGTAAAAGTGAAGACCAAAAAAGGAAACACCAAGTCAAAAACAAAACTGGTATTCTATAATGCCCAGAAAGCAGATCAGACAACAACATCTGCAGGCTGGAATCCCGCACAACAGTAATACGTTTTCATTGCATAGTGAAGGAGGCTGCATTTGTAGCCTCTTTTTTTTATCTTCATGCAAAGCCAGATATGTTTTCATTTTTCCGGAAAAAAGAAAAGGAACCCGCTAGCAAAGACCTTGTATTTATAACTGCCAGTGCCAAACAAAAAGCTGTTGCGGAGTTCATGAACAGCAACCCGGATACACTCCTGCTGGTATGGTTTGAAGAAAGTTATGAAGAAGCCGTGCAGCTCATGCCATCGATGGAAGCAAGGATTTTCATGACCAGGACCATAAACGGTTCCCCGCTTCAGAACCATCCCGTGATTTTTTATGAGCACCATCCCCTGGTATCAAAAGAAAAATCATGGCTTGAAGAAAACCAATTACAGGAAGCAGTTTTTTATTCTTCACTTGATGAACCGCTTTTCCTTTTCGCGGGCGGTGCCAACATCGCCAGGCTGATGCAAAAAATGGGCATGCAGGAGGACGAAGCCATCAGTCAT
>CAYWSQ010000357.1:0-2880 GCA_964460925.1 uncultured Flavisolibacter sp.
CTATCATCTTTGCGCAGGCTATCATGTTCCTGCCTACTTTGTTCAACCTCACCAAATGGGGTACAACGGAAACCGGCCAGGGCATACAAAGGGTTTTCACTGATCCCTCCAACGTTTGGTACATGACCATCTACTCAGTGGTGGTGATCGGGTTTACCTTCCTTTACACGGCACTTATCTTCAATCCCAAACAGATTGCAGATAACCTCAAACAGAATAATGGTTTCATTCCCGGTGTTAAACCAGGACAGCCAACAGCGGATTATATTGGCCTGATCATGGACCGTATCACGCTTCCGGGCGCCATCCTGCTGGCTTTTGTGGGAATTCTGCCAGGTATTGTTCAACTCATGGGCGTGCAGCCTGGATTTGCTTCCTTCTTCGGAGGTACTTCGCTGCTGATCATGGTGGGTGTAATTCTCGATACGCTTCAGCAGATCGAAACACAGCTTCTCATGCGCCAGTATGATGGTCTCATGAAAAGCGGAAGGATCCAGGGACGTACCGTAACCCAGGCATCTTACTAGAATAAGCTTTCTGAAAAGAAGTTGAAATAAAAAGCAAAGACCTGGTAAGAATACTTGCCAGGTCTTTGTTTATTAAAGCATCAGCAAAAAAGGTCTAAGCAGATTATGATTCATTATAAGAACAGCCAGGAAATAGAATTGATGAGGGAAAGTGCCTTGCTCGTCAGCACTACGCTTTCAGAGGTCGCAAAAATGCTGAAGCCGGGACTGACCACACTGTCCATTGATGTATTTGTCGGCAATTTCCTGAAAGACAATAACGCTGTGCCTTCATTTCTCAATTTCAATGGTTATCCTTACAATTCCTGCATATCAGTGAATGATGTGGTAGTACATGGTTTCCCGGGGAGTTATGAACTGAAGGAAGGTGATATTGTTTCAGTGGATGTAGGGGTATTCAAGAATGGTTTTCATGGCGACCATGCCTATACTTTTATGATTGGCAAACCTGCTGATGCAGTGATCCAATTGGTAAAAATCACGAAGGAATCTTTATACAAAGGCATTGAAAAAGCGATAGCCGGCAACCGCATTGGTGATATTGCTTACGCCATCCAGGAGCATACGGAAAAAAAGCATGGATATGGAGTGGTGAGGGAACTGGTAGGTCATGGGCTTGGACGAAACATGCACGAAGAGCCACAGGTTCCCAATTATGGAAAACGAGGTTCGGGCACGGTGTTGAAGGAAGGCCTGGTGCTTGCCATTGAACCAATGATCAATATGGGCAGGAGGGAAGTTTTCACCGATTCTGATGGATGGACAGTGCGAACAAAAGACGGCAAACCTTCCGTGCATTTTGAACATGATGTTTGTGTGAAGAAAAACCAGGCGGATATCCTTTCCGATTATGCACCCATAGAAGCCGCTGAAAAAGCCAATCCTAACTTGTTCTGTGATTATTGAAGTGAACAGGTATCCTAAAGGTTTTCCAGTTTACTTAAATCGATTTCAATGTCTTCCTATC
Organism: uncultured Flavisolibacter sp.; assembly: GCA_964460925.1. GTDB lineage: Bacteria > Bacteroidota > Bacteroidia > Chitinophagales > Chitinophagaceae > Flavisolibacter. The sequence continues at coordinate 1,495 of CAYWSQ010000357.1, forward strand.
CCCGGCCTGCAGTAGTTACTCCAGTACTGATAGTAGTGGGCGCAGGCGCCGCGGGTTTTTTCTGTGCCGTAAATGCGGCCCGGATGAATCCTTCGCTGAAGGTCATCATGCTGGAAAAATCTTCTTCCTTCCTTTCCAAGGTCAGGATCTCGGGCGGCGGACGCTGTAATGTTACCCATGCGCTGGATGATATAACGGAGATGAGTAAACGATATCCGAGAGGGCAGCATTTTGTAAAAAAATCCTTTCATGAATTTTTTACGGCCGACACCGTGAAATGGTTTGAACAGAGAAACGTACATCTGAAAGTGGAAAAAGACGGGCGGATGTTCCCGGTCTCAGATTCCTCTTCCAGCATCATTAACTGCCTGGTGAACCAGGCCAATCTGTATGGGGTAGATATCAGGTTGAATACTGCTGTAACGGCCATCCGCAAAAATGAAAGATTTGATGTGCAGGTTTCTTCAGGACAGGTTTTTGCTGCTGATTTCGTATGCCTTGCTTGTGGTGGTTATCCTAAATCTTCCATGTACCAATGGCTGAATGAACTGGGCCATAGCCATGCTGAACCTGTTCCATCCCTTTTCACTTTCAACCTGCCACAGCATCCTGTTACAAAGCTGATGGGAGTGAGTGTGGAAAAGGCAAGAGTAAAGATCGAAGGCACCAAGCTGGTGGAAGAAGGCCCGGTACTGGTAACTCACTGGGGACTGAGTGGCCCGGCAATACTTCGGCTGAGCGCCTGGGGCGCCCGCATGCTCGCGGAAAAAAAATATGAATACATTGTTCATATCAACTGGATCCCGGGGATGAATGAACAGGAACTGAAAGACCAGTTCAGGTTTCAAAGAACCGGCCAGGCTTCAAAAAAAATCTGTAATCACAATATGGGACTGCCCCAGCGTTTGTGGGAGTTCATGATGCAGCAATCAGGTATTGAAGCTGATACAAGGTTTGCTGATCTTTCTTCTAAAGCAGAAAACCTTTTGGTAAAAAACCTTCTTGATTACACCATTACCGTGAAAGGCAAAACCACATTTAAAGAGGAATTTGTTACGGCAGGCGGTATCAACCTCAACGAGGTGGACGCGCATACCATGATGAGCCGTAAAATCGAAAATCTTTTTTTCGCAGGCGAAATTTTGGATGTGGATGGAGTAACAGGCGGATTTAATTTTCAGCATGCGTGGACGAGCGGGTATATTGCGGCGAGAACGGTGGCGGGGAAAGGCGTGAAACGTGAATGATGAATGGTTGAATTGTAAAGTGTTTTACTAACTATGTGACTGCTCACAATTTGATATTGCACTTTGATCTCCATTGCACTGCGGCTAATTTTCAACTTAAAAAAATGCAGATCCATTACCAAAATCCAAAAAGGACCTG
>CAYWSQ010000358.1:0-2852 GCA_964460925.1 uncultured Flavisolibacter sp.
TCAATGCCATTGCATTTGACACTGAAATTTTTTCAGCAGCGCTGAAAATCTGGCAAATCAGGGTGTGCTTTCGTTCAGGTTGTCATTATCAGAACTGCCAAGGCTGTAGTCATTGTTCTCTTCATCTTCCTCACCGATCCTTTCATTCCTGTCGTCCAGTTCGGAGCCCGGTACATCCAGGTCACTGCCAGAACGTTCGCGGCCAAAACCCGCTTCATTGAGAGGCGTGCCATCAAAATCACGGTTGTCCATAGCCGCTCTTTCCAGGTTCTGTTCATCGCGTGAGGTCATGGAAGTTCTATCCAGTGTTTCCCTTTCCTCGCGGCTTACGGAAACCTCGCCCCTTGGCACCACATCCTCCTCTTCCTCATCAAACAAACCTTCACCTTCTTCATCTGCTGATGATATGGTCGTATCTGCCATCATACCCAGTGGCGGGGCGTGTACAAATTCCTGCCCGGGAATGTCTTTTACATCAGGCAGATCAATATAGCTTTCTTCAGGTTCCAGTTTTTTGCGGTCCTTTTCAGAATCCGGAAGGTCATGTGGGGCAGAGGAATCACGTTCAGTCCTTCCCGTATTCCCCTGGCCGGGGTGCTGGTTTTTATGTCGTTGATTATCCATGATCTGTTTTTTAAAATGATTGAAAATTTTATGCCGTTATCAGTCCTTGGCAAGGAACCGTAGTTCTACTGGAGATTTTGCGTAGTACTACGGTTTGCAAAATGCATTTGATGCAGCATCTTTCCGCTTTATTCCACCAAAATTTCAATTATGCCAACCAACCATTTTATTTCTATGAAAGATGCCTCTGCCCTTACTTCCCGATTCAGGCAAATGAGGGAGCAGATCCTTGACCCTAACTACAGGGGAATGAATGTGTTACCCACCTGTGAAACTTTCGACCGTGCTGCATTCGAACAGGTTCTTCAGCAGGATGGATGCATGGGTATCAGGATTTATATGGGCATGGAGGAAAATAACCAGCTTGTGTTTGTTGTAGTGGGGGTCAATGATAACGATGAAGACATGATTACTGCTACCAGTAACAATGATAACAGCGATGAGATTTTTGAAAATGGTGTAAGGTGCCCTTTACATTGTCCTCCTTCTTCACCAATTAATACCTGAATTCATTAATGAATTACGATCTCCTTTTTATACTGAGCTTTAGTGTGCTGATTGCTGCGGCGATAGCAATTTTCAAATTTGCCAATATCCGGCAAAGTTTCTATCCATTCATTTATTTGATCTGGCTCGCTTCCTTTAACGAGTTGGTGAGTTATTTTTTGATCAGGAATGGAATGTATAACGTAGTCAACAGCAATATTTACTGCTTACTGGAGTCCTTGCTTTTGTTATGGTTTTTCAGGAATATCGGAAACTTTAAAAAGTTCCATAAGCTTCCTTATTTGTTGGGTTTTTTATTTATCGTGTCATGGGTGGTAGAAAATTTCTTTATTAATTCAATAGAAAAGCAATATTCCTCCTGGTTCATACTGATCTATTCATTTCCAGTGGTATTGATGAGTATTAATGCCATTAATACTTTATTGTTTAAGGAAAAGGAATTACTCACCAACCCTCTTTTCCTGATTTGCATTGGGTTCATTGTATTTTTTACATATCGTATAGTGGTAGAAGTTTTCTGGATGTACGGATTGCTGGCAAGCAGCAATTTTGCAGTAAGTGTATATCATATTTTATCATTTGTAAATCTTCTAAGTAATTTAATCTATGCATTGGCAATTTTATGGATGAAAAAGAAGCACGCCTTTACACTGCAGTTTTGATCGTATGCGTGGTGCTTGGGATCATCATTACTTATTTCATCATCTCTATCGTAAGGCAGCATCGGAGGAGCCTGAAGCTTTACCGGCAGAGCATACAGACCGAGATCACTACGCTCGAGAAGGAAAGAGTGAGGATGGCTGCCGACCTTCATGATGAAGTGGGCCCCGTGCTGTCATCCATCAAACTCAAGATCGGCAGTTTCGAGGTCAATAATGAAGATGATGAGATTGAGATCCGAAATACATCCGAGCAGATCGATAACCTGATCCGCCGCATGCGTGAGATATCCTTTGATCTCATGCCCAATTCCCTGATCCGAAAAGGACTTCCTTTTGCGCTGATGGAGTTCATAGACTACTGTAAAAAGTCTTCCCGGCTGGATATCAAATTCAGGTACGACGATCTGCCTTTGACCCAGCAGCAATCCATCAACCTCTACCGGATCACCCAGGAGGTGATCCATAACACTATGAAGCACGCCAATGCCACTGAGATCCTTATCCAGCTCAGGCAGGAAGGCAACCAGATTATTCTGGCGGCACAGGATAACGGGTCAGGATTCAATTACGAAGAGCGGGTGAAGGATGCTACAGGTCTTGGTTTGCACAACCTGCTGAGCCGGACCGAAATGCTTGGAGGAAAAATGTTCGTTGAATCAAAGAAAGGGAAAGGAACCACTTATATTTTCGAGATACCGGTGATTAAAACATAAAATATGAATCCAATCAAAATAGTGCTAGCTGACGACCATGAAATCTTCCGTGATGGTTTCCGTGTCATGATTAAAAAGCAGCCGTCCGTGGTTTTGGCAGGAGAAGCCTCCAATGGTGAAGAACTGATAGATCTTGCTCATAAACTCAGTCCGGACGTTGTAGTAACGGATATAAAAATGCCGAAGCTCGACGGGCTGGAAGCCACCAAAAGACTGACCAGCGAACTGCCCGGTATCGGCATTATCGCTCTTTCTATGTCGGACGAGGAAAACCTGATCGTAGATATGCTGGAGGCCGGCGCCAACGGATACCTTCTTAAAAATGCACACAAGGAAGAGATCATAG
>CAYWSQ010000359.1:0-973 GCA_964460925.1 uncultured Flavisolibacter sp.
GTTCAGGATCCTTATGACCAACCTGCAATGAATCATCCTTAACAGGTGGATTAATCTTGCTGCCAGTAATGTTATTTTTTTTCTGTTGGTTGGATGCCAGTATGGATTGTGGTAAAACGGCGCCTGTTTTGGAAGACTGGCTGTCTGCAGGCTGGATTTGATCCTTGATAACCTTAACCACTACAGGTTTTTTATTTTCTGTTGCCGGTTGATTCCCGATCAGTTTTTCTTCCACAGGTTTATCAAGTGTAATAAATAGCAATATGAATAGTAAGGCTGCGGCTGCTGCGGAGTACCTGTGAAACAGAACTGGTTTCTTTCTTTCAATTACAGGCTCGTCGTGCAGCCTTGCGCGTACATTGCTCCAAGCTTCTTCTATGTCGAATGTTTCACCTGGAATTTCAGTGGCTTCATCGAATTTTTTTTTCCATGAGCCAAATTCTCTTGGAGGATCTGGTTTATTTATTTTGAATTTCATCTCTGAATCCTTTTTTAATTAATAATTGTTTCAGGTACGTTTTTGCTTTTGCAAGTTGGGAATGACACGTGCCCTTAGTTATATTGAGTGCCTGGGCTATTTCCCTGTGCTTCATTCCTTCAAATTCATGCAGGTTGAAGATGACCCTGTACCCGGGTGGGAGTTCATTAATGACCTTTAGCATTTCATTGAACCTCATATTTTCAAGGCCGTCAAATTCGAAAGGTATATTCTCCACATGTTCATCGAGGGCTACCAGCATGCTTTTCTTTTTCAGATTATTGATGCATTCATAAACCATGATCTTGCTTAACCAACCTTTGGTGGCTTCCTCAGATATAAATACAAAGTCTTCCCTTATATGTTTGAAGAACTTTACAAAACCATCCTGCATTCTTTCCTTTGCATCACGAGGATCTTTGAAGAACCGGCGACAGAGGATCATCATCTGCGGTGCATACATCCGGAATAGCTCGGATTGTGATACCGCACAAT
>CAYWSQ010000359.1:983-2827 GCA_964460925.1 uncultured Flavisolibacter sp.
AACCAGAAAGGGTAATGTCTATGTATATAAACAGGAAATTCTTAAAAAAGCTTGCCTGCGGTTAAGAGGTTTTTCAAAATATTTTTTGAAAAAGGTACTTGGTTATATAAAATATGTGTGTAAGCCTTTACAGTAAACGATTACAGCCATAAGTATTGTTTTGGTGTTCCTAAAATAATATGGGAGATTGAGAAAACAAAGCGATGGTACTTAATGGCCTGATTGTTTAATCCTATCTATTTACAGACCGTATTTATACGGTTGCAAAAGTTCATTATGTGAGTTATATTGAGGTACCAAAGGTGCTGTCGTGGATTTAGTTTGTATGTAAAAGACTTTATAAGCCATCCATTTTTAGTTTTAAAATTCATATTAATTTAAATCCCCCTGATCAAAATTTAAATCATGCTAGATACGCCAGAAGTAAACAGGTTGAAAAATCTCATTGGTGACTCGTTTCGGATAAGGCCTAATCATGATCCAATTTATGTGGATGTTTCTGATCATCTTACAAGACTAAAAGCCAAACAACATCAAATTATATTTGGCCGTAGGGGTACGGGTAAATCTTGCTTACTTGTTCATTTCATGAAAAAGGAAGCGCCAAAACTCAATTCACTTACTATTTACGTTGATACAGATGAAATAAAAAGATTGGAATATCCTGATGTACTTATAAGGCTTTTATTGTCTGTAATGGAAAGGACACCGACTGCTAAACAAAAATGGAGAAAGTTATTTTTTTGTAAATCAAAAATTCAAAAGGACATTAAGAATTTAAGAACACTACTTTCCCAAGCAGAGCATAAAAAAGTTAAAGAAGAGAATAACAAATCAACTGGAGTTGAAGCTGTTGGGGATTATGTAGGCGCAAATGCAAAGGTCTCATCATCACGCAGTTACGGTAGATTAAGTGAATTCGAGGAAAATAAATTGGATACCTTGGAACGACATTTAAGTGACTATAAGACTACACTGATCGAAGAGTTACATAACAGTAAATTCGATACAGGTTATGTTATTCTGGATGATTTTTACTTAATTAGGAAAGATAGACAGCCGGATGTTATTGATTACATGCATCGGCTATTTCGTGGAACCGATTATTACTTAAAAGTCGGTACTGTCAGACATCGAACAAACTTGATACGAAATGATGAGCAAACAATTGGGGTTGAAATAGGACAAGACATTGAAGAACTCAATTTGGATAGAACCTTAGAAAACCTTCCAACAGCAAGTGATTATCTCAAAAGCATTCTTGATTCAATGGGAAAAAAGGTTAATATACCTGATGCATCGATTAAAACCTTTAATTCCCAAGCCTTTGAGAAACTTGTGGTTGCGTCGGGTGGTGTTCCTAGAGATTTTCTAACTATCTATGTTGATGCTATTGAAGTGGCAATATCAGGAGGCAGAACTAATTATTTGACCCCAACAGATATTTGGAAATCTGCGAGTAGTTTATCATATCGAACTAAATTGAAGAATCTGCGCGATGATGTCTTTAAGGATGCTGACACGATAGAGAACGTGTTCAGAGATTTGATGCGATTTTGTATTCAAGAAAAGAAGAAAACGTGTTTTTTGATTTCTCAGGATGATGCACAAAATTATCCAGCTCTTCACGAAATAATCCTTCAATTGATGGATTTTAAATTAGTGCATGTCATTGAACCAGATACATCAGCAGCATCAGGGCGCCAAGGTAGATATGAAGCATATACATTGGACTTTTCACTTTTTATGGAACCACGGAAAAGGAATATTGACATAGTTGAATTCTGGAATTTTGATGAGGATAGACGAAGAATTGGTGTAAGAGAAGCTCCGACATATGAATT
>CAYWSQ010000360.1:0-2817 GCA_964460925.1 uncultured Flavisolibacter sp.
AGACTTGGAAAGAACCTTCTGAACGGCTGTTGTTGGTTTGAGAGGACAAAAGTATATTGACTGTTATTGATTTCTATTGTTACATCTCCATCCTGTAAACCCCCTACAGTTATTCTTTAACTAAGTACAGCCTGCAACATCTTTAACATGCGTTTATGCCAATTCCAGATCCCTGCGGGATGACAGGGTCAGAAAGGTTGAGGGTTAACAGGAAATCATCAAGGCCAAGGGGGATAGACTCCTATTGTTGGTGTACCTCTCCGAACATTTCATTGCTGTAAGCACCTCTGACTTTAAATAAAAAAAGTCCCGGCAGGCCGGGACTTCATGAAATATTCATCTAAAATATTTATCGCATCAGGTACATCTTACCATAACCCTTGTTGAAATACTTATCAGTATTATCAGACTGTGAAGTGTACTTGTCAAGCGATTTGCCATTCAGGTTGGTGATTACGCGGTAGAGATAAACACCGTTGGCGAGCTTCTGCCCGTACTGGTCAGTGCCATCCCATTTATACTCGGTAATATTTCTTCCGATATGGATCGGCCCCAGTTCCTCTTTCGTAATTTCCTTCACAACCTTACCGGTTACCGTCAGGATCTGGATCCTGATATTCTGCGGAACCTGGCTGCCAGTTACCGTAAATACAAAGGCGGTAGATGTGGTGAATGGATTGGGATAGTTCAGCATATTGGAGATCATCGGCTTGTTGATCACCTGGAAGTTCACCCGGTATTGCATCCGGCCGGCTTCATTATCGCTCATATCCTTACCGGTCACGATCAGCTCATACTCCCCGTCTTCTTCAAAATAGGGTTTGAAAATGGCTGATGCTGTATTATGCTGGCTGCCGCCCTGCTGGGCAGGTACAAAACTTAAAGTATCCGCGTCAAACTGGTAATCACGCAGCAGTCCTGTTGAAATTTGCCTTACCTGTACCTTCAGTTTGGAAGGATCATTGAGCAGGTGCCATTTGGCTTCATCCTTCAGTGAAATGAGGATGTTGGGTTTGGAGGAAACAATATCCCTGTTGAGAATATGAACATTATCAAAGGTCACATCCATCACGGGATTCAAAGTATCTCCCCTTACATAAAATGTTCTGAAAGCAAAATTGTTGAAAAGGTATTGCTCCGGCTGGTCGAAATCCGGGTTGATCTCCACGTAAAGTGAATTGGGTCCTACAATATCCCTTGTATCAATTGGCACACGAATGTGCAGGGTGTCAGGATTATCAACAGCAAGTGGCCTGTGCCTGCTCACGAAAACAGTCCGCTGCACATTATTCCTATCCGTAACTATTGCTTTAACTTTTATACTGTCACTAAATGGAGTGGCACTAACATTTTTGAATGCGATCTTGAATTCAAGAGGCTCGGCCACGTCTACAGTATCCTTCATGCTGAAATAGGAATTCGCTGCGATCGCTCCTTCCGGTGCCGGTTCGTAAGTGAGTCTCCAGTAGCGCAACTGGTAAGGCGTATTATTTACATTATCCGCATTGCGCATCCTGAGTTGAACATAAGGATATTCCGCAGCATCAATCGAGGATATGTCCACATCCTGCTGCGACAGGTTCAGGTTGTTCATCAATGTATCAGCCTGGCCATTGGTACGGATTCCTATCACACTCATTTTTGGATTATCACCCGGCAACTGGTCAAGAGAACTTCCTCTCCATTTCAAAGTTTTCCAGGCAACCGCCGGACCAAACTGTGGTGAATTAATGAAACCCACTGTATCGGGCACAGGGCAATCCACGGTAAGCGTCACATTATCCAGTACACCTTCTGAAACGATCCATTTGGGAGTGAAGGAGGGATCATTCTTTTTATATACAAATACAAACTGCCTTGGCTTGTAGAAGCTATCAATTCCACTGAAGCCTGCATTCTTGAGCGTATGGTATAAACTGTTACCAGCACCATAAGCTGCTTCATCCTCGGTTCTCCATTGATTGGCATATTTTACCATATTGGCAAAGGCCGGGAAGGCAATAGGATCCAGCAGGAAGCTTCTCACTACCACGTAGGCCCCGTCCGGCACGGTATCTTCCAAAAAGTCGACCGCACGTTTTCTGGAGCTAAGTGAATCCCAGCGGTATTCAAAATTCCAGCGCCTGGAGTTACTGCAATTATTGGCCGCACTTCCGAACTTACCTCCACGGTAAGCATCTGCTACACCGGTGGTGGTATTGATCCATGGAGCAAAAGTGATCGGATCAAATACATTAAACACCACACTCTGGAACCAGCAGGTATTACGGATACTGGGTATGCCATTGATGGCAACTGACAGACCTGCTTCCTGGGAGGTACTGCTTACCCAGGTACCCTGGCGCACGAACAGGTTCATATACCTGGTTCCATATTTCCAGAGTTTGGAATTGGCATTAAAGCTGATGCCTTCACCTGTAGAATACGCCTGCTGCTGGTGATGCGACTGATTAAACCCGGTTTCACTGGCTGGCAGGTAAATAAAGGAAGCCATATTCCAAGTAGGTGTACCGGTAGTAACAACCGGCGCTACTCTCCAGTAATAAACTGTACTGTCGGAGAAACTCATTCCATGATTAAAAGTGATCACTCCACCGGCAGAACTGGTGGTACGGGTAACTTTCAAAGGAGAATTAAAGAATTGAGTGGTGTCGATCTCCATCTGGTATTCCTTATTGGGGCTGAACGGATTGGCCGTTGATGCCTGCATCTGGAAATCCTGTTGATTCACAATGGCGAAATTGTATGGGAACACCGGCCTTGCCTCGTCCTCGTAAATGAAGATCTCCTTGGTGATCATATTATTGTTCTCATAGG
>CAYWSQ010000361.1:0-2804 GCA_964460925.1 uncultured Flavisolibacter sp.
AAAAACTTAAAAAGATCCTGATCATCGAAGATGAAGGTGATATATGCCTTTTATTGAATATTATCCTTAACGGGGATGAAACAGAGATCGAGCATGTGAACACTCTTGCAAAAGCAAAGGAATTCCTGGATGCAGAAAAACCGGATATTATCCTGCTGGATAATAAACTGCCTGATGGACTTGGTATTGATTTTATCAGTCATATCCGGACGCTGAATCCAAATGCGAGGATCGTAATGATATCAGGATTCCATGCTGCAACAGCACGTGATGTTGCCCTCGCCATCGAAGACAGCGGCTGCTGATAAATAGAAACTCCACCATGAAAGAGAGTACCGCCTGTACATTTTGTAAGGTTGTGCTCTCTTTTTGTTGATGGATTTGAGTAATTTCAGCGAAAATTATTTTCATGACCAAAACGATATTAATGGCTTCGGCATTGATGTTCTCCGGGGCTGCCGGAACTTTTGCCCAGATAAAATACCCTGACACCAAAAGGCAACCGGTAACAGACACTTATTTTGGGACAAGCGTGGAGGATCCATTCCGTTGGCTGGAGGATGATCGCAGTGAAGAAACCGCGGATTGGGTACGTGCCCAGAACCAGGTAACACAGGCCTACCTGAATAATATTCCGTTCAGGGATGCCATCGGAAAGAGATATGAGGAGATATTTAATTATGAAAAATTCTCTGCACCCTTTAAGGAAGGTGACTATATATACTATTATAAAAATTCCGGATTACAGAACCAGTCTGTTCTTTACCGGCAGAAAAAATCTGGTGGCGAACCTGAAGTATTCATGGACCCGAATAAATTTTCTTCAGATGGAACCACTTCATTATCTGGGGTCTCTTTCTCGAAGGACGGAAGCCTGCTGGCATATCGTGTAAGCCAGGGCGGATCGGACTGGCAGAAAATGATCGTTATCGACGCAAAAACAAAAAAACAGATCGGAGATACCATCGAACTGAAATTCAGCGGCGCATCGTGGAAGAATAATGAAGGTTTTTTTTACAGTACTTATCCCAAACCAACCGAAGCAAGTTTGCTTTCGGGCATCACCAACCAGCATGCTTTGTATTATCACAAGCTCGGCACGCCCCAGTCGGATGATATCCTGATCTTCGGTGGAGAAAAAACGCCCCGTCGATATGTATCTGGCAGCGTGAGCGAAGACCAGAAATGGCTCTTTATTTATGCCGCGAATGCAACGTATGGTTCTGAATTGTATTACCTGGACCTGACAAAACCAGGTGCAACAGTGCAGCCCTTGGTTTCTGATATGAAGAACTCATATAGTGTGGTAAGAACAGATGATAAATATTTTTACATCCAGACAGACCGTGACGCTCCAAAGAACAAACTGGTTATTGCTCCGATCTCTGATCCTTCTGAAAAGAACTGGAAGACGCTGATCGCTGAAAAGCCGGAAGTCATGCGCTCTTCTTCCGCAGGGAAATACCTGTTCGTGCATTATATGAAGGATGCGAGCAGTAAGGTTTTCCAGCACAGCATTGATGGGAAAATGATCCGGGAAATTTCCCTTCCGGGAATAGGTACTGCATCTGGATTCTCTGCAGACATGGATGAAACAGAACTTTATTATGTTTTTACAGGCTATACCACTCCCCTTACCATCTACCGGCTCCAGCTGGATAATGGAAAGTCGGAACTATACCGTAAGCCTGCCGTAAAGTTCAACCCAATGGATTATGAATCAAAACAGGTTTTCTATACTTCAAAGGACGGCACAAAGATTCCAATGATCATAACCCACAAAAGAGGAATTAAACTCGATGGAACTAATCCTACCCTGTTGTATGGCTATGGCGGTTTCAATGTTTCGCTGACTCCCTCATTCAGTACTTCAAATATTATTTTAATGGAGAACGGCGGAATTTATGCTGTGGCAAATATCCGCGGCGGTGGCGAATATGGTAAGGAATGGCATGTTCAGGGCATCAAAACGAAAAAGCAAAATGTATTTGATGATTTTATAGCAGCTGCAGAATACCTGATTGATAACAGGTACACCTCCAGTGATTACCTGGCAATTGAGGGCGGAAGTAATGGAGGATTGCTGGTGGGTGCAGTTTTGACCCAACGACCTGAACTTGTAAAAGTGGCATTCCCTGCTGTGGGTGTACTGGATATGCTTCGGTATCATAAATTCACCGCGGGTGCAGGATGGGCTTATGACTATGGAACATCTGAAGAAAGTAAGGAAATGTTTGAATACCTGTTGAAGTATTCCCCTCTTCACAATCTTAAAAAAGCGGATTACCCAGCTACAATGGTCACCACCGCGGATCATGATGACAGAGTTGTTCCTGCGCATTCTTTCAAGTTTGCAGCAACACTTCAGCAGAGTCACACGGGGAAGGATCCTGTATTGATCCGCATAGAAACTAAGGCAGGTCATGGTGCGGGAACAAGCACTAAACAGATCATTGAACAGCAAAAAGATAAATGGAGCTTTATGTTTTATAACATGGGAATTGTTCCGATGTATAAATAAGATCCCGCATTATAATTTAAAAGGCGTTTGCAAAAGCGCCTTTTTTTATTCCGGTATCCCTGATAATTCTAATAGTTGCCTCAATGGTCGGCACAATAAGGATCAGGAAACCAGGAAATTATATAGAATTTTGTGTCAATTTCCCAAAATGAAACCCTGGATTGGCACAGATATTTGTGCCATTTTCATAATGGCTTTACAAGATTGGCACAAGAATGTTGTGCCATTTTCAATTTTAATTTTTCATTTTGGCACAATTACTTGCAGGGGTCTCTCCGCGGGG
>CAYWSQ010000362.1:0-2783 GCA_964460925.1 uncultured Flavisolibacter sp.
CTGAAACGCAGATTTTCATTACAGATACCAGTTGTAAAAGATTACAGGAACAGTTTGCGAAAATGGGACAGGCGATACAGTTAGTGGAATTGTAAAAGCTGCGCCCGCCATAGCTTTAGCGAAGGCTCGATTTCTTAGCGGCCTTTGCGGTTCCCATGTTTGCTATAAAATCATTTTTTTGTAGTTCCGTTGCTTAAAAAGTGAAATCATTATTTGATTACAACATCATCAATCACTTTTTCTCCAAGGGCTTCATTAATTCTTGAAACGATTTGAGCTTTCTGGTAGACCAGTTCCTGTTTTAATGGTGCAACGTGTGTAGTTATAAAAAGTGTGCGGTTGATCACCTTGATATTTTCTGTGTAGCGGGCAATGGTCTTGCCCATTACTTTTCCCCAAACCTCTTCTATCTGCATGGCCTGGATATCACCCTTGATCCTGCTCTGATTGAGGAATTGTTTGATGGCATCACCGATCCTGTACTGGCCCATGGGGTAAAGGTAATTTGTTTGAAGCAACGTTCATGCTAGGTCAGGGCAAAGTCAATCATAAATATTTGCATGTCTAATAGTTGAAAAAAGGCATAGCCGGGAAGGCCAGCCTTCGCTGAATCTTACGCCATTTCGCACTTTTGCTGCAACTTTTTTGACTTTTTAATTTTGAGTTTTGACTTAAAAAAAACCGGCATGGCCGGTTAAATTTTTTAATAGTTCCAGGGGTACCCCTGTCTTTTGTAATCATTCATTTCAAAAACTTCTCCTCTTTGCGACAAGGCTTCATGCATCAGGTCATTGCTGGATACCACGCCCATAAAATCAAATCTTTCAAAGATGGCAATGTGCTTTACATTGTAACGCTCCATAAGCTGCATGCATTGTTCAATTGAAGTATCCGGCGTAGTTACTGGAATGGTGCGGCTCATGAATTCCTTTACACGGATCTTGTTCAGCGGCCTGTTCTCAAAAAGGATCTTGCTGGCGATATCATGATCGGTGATCAAGCCCTGGAATTTATCATCTTCCAGCACAATAAGGAAGTCTACGTTCTCGGAACACATCTGGTATAAAGCATCGCTTACCAGGCAGTCGGGAACTGCGGTGTTGAACTGGGGATATTTTCGGGCCAATACATCTGCTATTCTTTCCATAAGAAATGGTTTTTAGGTTAAGCAATCGTTATTGGCAGCTTGTAACCAAAGGTAATCCTTTTAATGGGGGCCGGCAAACCAAAGATTGAGCGTTGACTTCAGTTTACCCTCACCCGGGGATCAATAATTCCGTAAAGTATATCAGCGAGAATATTAATGAGGATAAAAAAAGTAGCAGTGATCAGCACGGAACCCATCACCACCGGGAAATCAAGTTTTTCCAGGGCATCTACGGTCACCTTGCCTATGCCTTTCCACCCAAAAATATATTCAATGAAAAAAGCGCCTGCAAGGAGCTCGGCAAACCAGCCGGTTATGGCTGTAACCACGGGATTGAGGGCATTGCGTAATCCATGTTTCCAGATCACCGATCTTTTACTCAATCCCTTTGCATACGCAGTGCGGATGTAATCCTGGTCCAGCACATCGAGCATGGAACTGCGGGTAAGCTGGGTAATGATGGCCAGCGGCCTGATGCCAAGCGTTATAGCGGGCAATACCAGGTTCTGCAGGGTGAGTCGCTTATGCCCATTCTCATCAATATCAAACCAGCTCCCCGTTATATGAAGACCGGTATAATCGCTGAGCACAAAACCGAAAACATAGGCAATGATGATACCCATAAAAAACGAAGGCGCCGATATACCTACGATGCTGGAGAATACGGCGGTGGTATCAACCCAGGTATTTTGCCTGGTAGCTGCCAGCACACCCAGGGGAATGCCAACCATTACAGCAATCATCATGGCGGCAATGGCCAGTATCAGGGTTCCTGGCAGAGCTTCCATCAGTACCGCGCTAACCGATTTTTTGGTCTGGTAGGATTTTCGGAGATAAGGAAGTTTGACGCCCAGTTTTTTTTCCCCTCCTACAAAAAAACCTCTCAGTTCTTTTTGCTTTATTTCCTCCCCGGAATGGATGGACAAGGGTGATACATCATTGAGATATAGAATGAACTGTTTCCATTTGGGCTGATCCAAATAAAGTTCTTTGCGGATATTGGCCTGGGTGGTTGAATCGCCTGACTGTCCCATTACCAGCCGCGCGGGGTCGCCGAAACCCTGGAACAATACAAACACAAGTATCACCACACCCAACAGCACCAGCAGGCCATAAAATATTTTTTTCAGAATATATCTTCCCACTGGTTGTGTTTAAAATTTTTGAATTTGTTCTTTCAGTCCATCGATTTGCCGTTGACTGTACTTGCCACTTACGGTTCCTTTCTGCAAAAAGTAAAAAGTTGGCTGGGTCCGAGCGGCTGTCCGGATATTGGTGAAGTCAAGCGCAAATACCTGTACGTTTATTTTATTTTCATTAAAGAACTTCAGAAATTTTTCTCTTTCATTACTCGCAAAATATACCGGGATGTTTTTTTGCGAAGCCAGCAGGATCAATTCCCTGAAATCTTCCAACCAGCTTTTTTCAGCAGCCATACCCAGTCCGAAGCCTATGATAGCATAGGGTTGTTCCAGTATAATTTGAGTGGAATCATTAGTGTTTTTTTCCCCGCTTGCTGTGTCAGTGATCTCCGGGCCTGTAAGTGAAAAATTTTTGATCGGTGGTTCAGCATTTCCCTTTCTCACCAGTTTGTCGATCCGGTCTATATAGGTATAGGTTTCAAAATCCGCGGGAA
>CAYWSQ010000363.1:0-2763 GCA_964460925.1 uncultured Flavisolibacter sp.
TTTATCCATGCCGGTCATGTCCACATAAAACTCATCCACACTGGCCTTTTCAAACTGCGGCACTTTTTCAGAGATGATCTCTGTAACGATGCGTGAGTATTTGCTATAGTTTTCATGGTCACCGCTCATGATGGTGGCCTGGGGACAAAGCCGCCGAGCGAGTTTCATGGGCATGGCGGAGTGGATGCCGAACTTGCGTGCTTCATAACTGCAGGCAGCCACCACGGCCCGGTCGCTGTGACCACCAATGAGCAGGGGTTTGCCTTTGAGCCTGGGGTTCTTCAGGCATTCTACCGATACAAAAAATGTATCGAGGTCGAGGTGCACTATGGTCCGATCCTTTTGGAACATAGGGCAAAGCTAAAATTTTTAGCAAAAAGAAGACGAAGAAGTTTAGCACAATGGAAGGCTTTTGGCTTTTGGCCTTTGGCTGTTGGCTTTCACCGCCAAGAGGCCAAGGGCGCAAAGTGGGACGCCAAGAAATTTGATAGTTTCCTTATTTATCCTTAGCGCCCTTCGTCCCTTGGCGGTAAAAAAAAATTACTTAGCCACAATCGCCCAATCATGATTACCATAACCCCTTTCAATCCACTGGTCCATAATAGAAGCAATAACAGGCAGGAGATCGGTTGACAAACCAGCTTTTTGAGTGGCTTCAAGGAAAAGACCGGTATCCTTCCTTGCCATGGCCAGTTCCCAGGAAGGTTTGCTGAGATCGGCTTCTGTCATTCTCCTTAGCCTCGCTTCCACCTGTGCACCCGGGTTCCAGAAAGAAAAAAGATGCTGGAGGTCATTGGCATCCAGTCCGAGGGATTTGGATACGGTGAGTGTTTCGCGCAGTGCAAACGTAAAGCAGACCAGGAATGAATTACCGGCGAGCTTGATTGCCGCTGCCTTGCCTGTTTCCTCACCCAGGTTCAACAGTCTGCCCGTCATCACCGATAATTCAGGCTCGAGGGTCTTCGCCACTTCCTGGTCGCCTGAGATCAGCATCACACCTGAAGCTTCGAGCGCATTGGCCGGACCCATGAATACAGGCACATGCTGGTAGGTAAAACCTTTTTCTTTCCAGTAGCGTGTGCGTTCAATAGCGCCTTCTTTAGTGGTGGTGGTATGATCGATGATGATGGCATTCTTTTCCAGTCCGGTTTCGGCCGCTGCAAGTACTTCATCAACAGATGCATCATCTTTCAGTGTAAGATGGATCCTGGATGCGCCCTTCACCGCTTCGGCAGGGGTTGAAAAAACTTCAATGCCGGGTGACTTCAGTTCTTCCGCTTTGGCAGCGGTCCTGTTCCATATCCTGACCGTCTCTCCTCTTTTGTTCATGGCCCTGGTGAAAGCTGATCCCAGCAGCCCCATGCCCAAGAATGCTTTTTGGTTCATAATGATGATTTGAAAAGCAAGATTAGTTTAAATATTATTTCAAATCATGCTGCTGTTTTTTCACGTAAAGACCAGCAAAGAAAAAAAAGACGCAATTAAAACTTAAGTGCAATGACCGTGAAGACGCTTAAATACAAATCAATAAAAAAACCGGTCTTCAGCGGACCGGTTTTTTCTTTGTAAAAAGGTGGTTATTGAAAGATCACGGCCTGTTTTGAATTTTCAGCTTTCAGGTAGTACACACCATTCGGCAGGTGAGGTAATGATATTTCATGAGTGCCTGCAATAAGATTTTTATGAAACACCATTTTACCCGTGGAATTATACAATTCAAAAGATACATTCTTCCGGACAGTGAATTGCAACCTGCCGTTCATAACAGGATTGGAATAAACTTTCAGGTCATTAGCTGTAGCTGAATAATCAATCAGAGAAACCTGGCTGAATGTTTTGCTACCGTCAAGATCATTTAGCTGGAGCCTGTACTGGTAAGTGCCTTCTTCACCAGGATAATCCATCCATTGATATTTTTTTGTTGTTGCGCTATTCATTGCTGCCGGAACCGTTCCGATATCCGACCATACAGTTCCGTTAGTACTGCGCTGGATCACAAAATTTTTGGTTCCCTGTTCCGCAAGCGTCTCCCATTGCAGAAAAACTCCATTCTCCTGGAGGGAAGCGTTAAAAGCCAATCCCCGGACTGGCAGAACAGCAGCAGGTGAAGAAACCCTTATATGGTTGAGACCAGTCCATGTACTTGAACCTCCCAAACGGTAAATACGGACCTCGTCCACATTATGAAATATGCTGGTGAGTACTCCCGGATTACTTAATACGACCATATCCTCGTTGTTATTGCCAAAAAAATTCACAGACCCTAAAGCAACATTATCATTAAAAGCCTGGATAACAAAAATGTAACCTGCAAAATCACCCCAATCCATAAAGCTCAGCGACTGAAGAGAGAAATTATTTCCATTATCAGATTTGATAGCCCAACCGTAATGCGGGATTATATCCCCGTAAGTGATTAATGCCGGGTAGCCAAACCAATCCATACTACTATGAAATTGCAGCGGTTCGGCATCGATTTTGACACCTGAGCTATTGATCGGAAATACCTGGATATTGAAATCGGTGATAGCAATAGATCCACCCTCGCCGTCCTGTGCGATATTATCTCCAAACCCGGTACTGTTGCTGAAAGAAATTGTGGGACTGCTGGCCAGGTTTTGAGCCTGCGCCGGCAATAAGGTTAAAAAAGAAATGGCTGTTAAAGCAAATAAATGTAAATAGTTCTTCATAATCGGTAATTGGTTTTGGTAATCGAAAGAAATCCGGAGATATAAAACAGGAATAATCTTATATGGGGAAAAT
>CAYWSQ010000364.1:0-2709 GCA_964460925.1 uncultured Flavisolibacter sp.
TTTATAAAAAAACAGACTTAAGATGGCTGGTGGGATTAGCCTATATGCTTAATCAGAACATGGTGATCAATGCCAGGTTTACCAGGAGCTTTGCTCCTATCAATAATTCCCCGGTAGGGGGTGGCGACCTGACGCCGATGGCCATATACCTTGGATTTTTATACTTATTGAAATAGGTGCCGTTTTATGTTTGGTTGGATCCTGCAGCGATGCGGGATCCTTCATTTATACCCATTAGATTAAATTTAACATCGGCCGGCAAAACTTCGGCGCATTTTTTTCATCAGAGTGTTGATGTGAAAAAAACATTAAAACGATTCATATGAAAAAACTTTTTACGCCACTGTTATTTGTGATGATGCTGCCGGTTACCTTTTCCTGCAGCGCCCTTAAAAATTATTCACTTACAGAAGCGGACGCGACCGCTGCCCTCAGGCAAATGCTTGAAATGGGTGCCCGGGAAAGCATTACCGGCTCTTTCAGTAAAGATGCCATCATGACCACGCTTTTTCCTGAATCGCTTCGCAAAACGCTGAATACTCTTCAGCAGTTGGGTCTTACCAATGAGATCGACAGGTTCACTACAACACTTAGTACAGCGGCTGAAAAAACCGCCACCAATTCCATCCCGGTATTTATCAGCGGGATCAACCGGATGAATTTTAATGATGCCATGCGAATTGTAAAAAACGGTGGCACTGCCGGTACCGATTTCCTGCGTGCCAATATTGGCACGGAACTGCGCAATTCAGTGAAACCCGTAATGCAGTCCGCACTGGAAGAATACAAATTAAATGAGCAATGGGATAAGATCACCAAACCTGTACAGGGTGTACTTGGCAACAAGCTCAATATTGACCTGGCTAACCTGATGGCCGGACTGGTAACAGAAAAAATGTTCCAGCAGATGGAAGAAAAAGAAAGGCAGATCCGCACCAATGCCTCTGCGAGGTCCACTGCACTGCTGCAAAAAGTTTTCAGCAGGAACTGGAATTAAGAATTTGGAAATATCAAAATGTTAAGGGCAGTCGCGTATGCGACTGTCTTTTTTTTAATATAATCTCATTTGATAACTATAACTGTAATCTTCTACTTTCTTCCCAATCAAAAAATCCCCATAATCAAGGTCCAGACCATATAAAAAGTTAAGGAAATGCCACTTGGTTTCCTTTAACAATCATTCACCTTTTATGGCATAATATCGGCATTAGAGGAGTATTAGTTCACCTAAAATAATATCGTTATGAAAAATGTATTACTCAAATTAAGCAGTATGAAAAGGATACTCCCTATGGTTATCATTGCTGCCTTGTTTCTGACAGCATGTAACTCAAACACAAGAACAAGAACTGAAGCCGCTATGGCTGTTGATACTACCGGCCTGGCCGAATTCCAGGCCATGAAACAGCAGCAGGCTTTCATGGAGCAGATGGCCGCTTACCAGATGGCCCAGGGCAATGCGGTTGCCAGCAACAGCAACAACACTGCACGCAGAACTTCTGTAAACCGCAGTTCTGCCAGCAGCAACAGGACCGTTTATAATTCCGAGTCTTCAAGCGCGGCCAAAGCCACACAGAAGAAAGGATGGAGCAAGGCTGCCAAAGGCGCCGTGATCGGTGGTGTTGCAGGTGGTGTAGCCGGTGCAGTGATCAACAAACGTAACCGTGTGGTTGGTGGTGCAGTAGGTGCTGTAATTGGTGCCGGTGGTGGTTATGCTATCGGTCGTGGAATGGATAAGAGAGACGGTAGGTACTAGTTCATAGTTGAAAGTTCAAAGTCGGGTCGTTTAGAGAATGAGGAGACTGAGAATTGAAGTCGGTGGTCGGTAGTCAGTAGTCGACTCCCGTCTCACGATTCACAATTCACGACTCCAGCCTTCGCTGAAGCTATGGCTGGCAAAGCACGACTCACGACAAATAAAAAGAAACAGGGTCCTCATGGGCCCTGTTTCTTTTTCTGTCAAATAAAAAATTAAAAATGGCCAGTGGTTCTGGTTTCAGTGGGCAAAGGCATTACTTTACGCCCGATTCTGAATCATGAACCGGCTGCTTTTTATTATATCATTATTCATCACACTTCATGCTTTCGCTGAACCGTGTAGGGATACCGCAGCACTGGAACACATCAATGGTTTTGAAGCGCCGGAAGATTCATTATCAACTATTATTCCTTTTACAAGAGCAGGCAACCTGATAGTGCTGAGGGCAAGAGTGGATAGTATGGAAGGAAATTTTATCCTGGATACAGGTGCGCCCCACCTGGTGCTGAACATTACTTATTTCCGTGATTACCCTGCCACCGAACACCATGATGAAAAACAAACCAGCATCAACGGATCTTCTCCAGTGGTGATCAAAACATCTGTCGGGGAGCTTTCATTTGGAGGCATGGAATATTTCAGGGCGGAAGCTGACCTGGTAAACCTGGGTCATCTTGAAAACAGCAAAGGCATCCAGATCATGGGCCTCCTGGGTATGGAGTTATTTAAAAAGTGTGAGATGATCATAGATTACGAACACAATCTCATCTACCTTCATCGCATTGGGAGAAAAGAAGGCAGTAAATACAAACATGCCATGCTGGGAGATACTTCGCAATACAGGGTCGTTCCTTTTGATATCACGGACAACCGGATCATTGCCACTACCTACATGGCAGGAAAAAAACTGAAGCTGGTGATCGATTGCGCGGCTGAATCCAACATCCTCG
>CAYWSQ010000365.1:0-2707 GCA_964460925.1 uncultured Flavisolibacter sp.
CAGGCAATATTATGCCTTCTTTTCTTCACCAGTTTTTCAGCTTCTACCGCGTGAAATAAAACTATGGAAAGAATGATGCATATAAGCAGGTCGTTGAAAGAAAGCGGGCTTGTTTTAAGCAGGTCATTGGCAAACGGCAGGTAAATAGCTGCCATCTGCAAAAGAAAGGTAGCTGCCACCGCAACAAACAGGGGTTTGTTGGAAAAAAATCCTTTTTGGTAGATAAACTGGTTGTCGCTGCGGATGGCAAATACATGGGCAAGCTGGGATAAAGACAATACGGTAAACACCATCGTTTGCCAGTTATCATTGCCATTGTTCAGTGCCCAGGCTTGCAGGCCAAGTGTTATGACCGCCATCAGGATGCCAACCCACAGGATGTGCAAACCGTTTCCGCCGGCGAACAAACTTTCATCTGTTTTTCTTGGAGGTCGATTCATGATCTGCGCTTCTGCTTTTTCTGCTGAAAGGGCAAGCCCTGGAAGTCCGTCTGTAACCAGGTTGATCCAAAGAATATGTACAGGCAGAAGTGGTATGGGCATGCCCAGCAGCGGCGCCATGAAAATGGTCCAGATCTCGGCGCTGTTACAGGTCATGATATATTTTACAAAGCGCCTGATATTATCGTAAATGCGCCTGCCTTCCTTTACTGCTTTTACAATGGTGGCAAAATTATCATCAAGCAGTATCATGTCCGATGATTCCTTACTTACATCGGTGCCCGTAATTCCCATGGCAATCCCGATATTGGCCTTTCTCAGTGAAGGCGCATCATTCACCCCGTCGCCGGTCATCGCTACAAAATGAGTTTTTGTCTGCAGCGCTTTTACAATTCTCAATTTCTGATCAGGCGATACACGGGCATAAACCCTGATGTTCTCAATCTTTTCATCAAGTTCCGCATCACTGAAATTCATTAATTCTTTTCCCTCTACCACCAGTTGTCCTTCATTGAGGATCCCGATCTGCCCGGCAATTGCTTTTGCCGTATCCTTATGATCACCGGTGATCATGACGGGATGGATGCCCGCGGTTTTACATTCAGCGATAGCCTGCCTGGCTTCCTCGCGGGGAGGATCGATCATGCCAACCAGTCCAATGAATGCAAGATCCTTTTCTATTTTTTCATAATCAAGAGGCTGGGGTAACTGGTCAATGATATCATAAGCAAAAGCAAGCACCCGCATACCATCTTTGGCTAAAGCAGTTGCCTCTTCACCTGCCTGCCCATCATTTTCCCGGGTAATATTTTCAATGGATTCTACGGCACCCTTTGCCAATACCAGGTATTGTTGTCCGTAACGATGAATCGTGGTCATGAGTTTCCGGTCAGAATCAAAAGGCAGTTCTTCCACCCTTGGAAAAATTTCTTCGAGGTCCACGGCTTTAGGATTTTTTTCATGCACATACTCCACTAATGCCACTTCGGTGGGATCACCTTTCCATTCCCCTTTTTCCATCACTACATCATGGTTCAATGCCATGGCGATCTCAAGCAGGGAAAATTCATCATGCAATTTTTCCACTCCTTCCCATCCTTTCAATTGAACCACTTTCATTTTGTTCTGGGTGAGCGTGCCGGTTTTATCGGAACAGATAAAAGTGACTGAGCCAAGTGTTTCCACAGCATGAAGCTTGCGGATCAATGCATTCTTTTTCACCAGGCGTTTGGCTCCACGTGCCAGTGCGATCGTAATCAGGGCAGGTAATGCTTCAGGGATGGCCGCAACCGCAAGTGAAATGGAAACCAGCAGCATATTGAGTGGCTTTTCTCCCCTCATCACCCCAACAACAAATAATAAAACGCAGATACCTAAAATAAGCCAGGATAGTTTTTTACTGAAATCAGCCATCCGTTTCTGCAGGGGTGTCATTGATTTTTCTTCCTGCAGCATGGAAGCGATCTTACCGATCTCGGTTTTCATACCTGTGGCGATTACAATACCAAGCCCGCGGCCATTGATCACCTGTGTTCCCTTGTAGGCCATATTGATCCTGTCGCCCAGCGGGAGGTCATTTTCACTGAGCGCTTCCGTTATTTTATCAATAGCAACGGATTCACCGGTTAGTGATGCTTCTTCAATTCTCAGGGAATGGGATTCAGCCAGCCGCAGGTCGGCCGGAACCAGCACACCCGCTTCCAGCATCACCAGGTCGCCCGGCACCAGTTCAGATGAAAGAATTGTGAGTTGTTTTCCTTCTCTCAATACGCGGGTATGTGGTGCGGCCATTTGCCTGAGTGCTTCCATTGCCTTCTCGGCACGGTATTCCTGGAGAAAACCCACAATAGCATTGAGCAATACAATTACCAGGATAATAATGGTATCAGCAACTTCACCAATTACACCGGAGATCACGGCAGCCGCGATGAGGATCAAAATCATGAAATCCCTGAACTGGTTGAGGAAAAGCACCCATGCCGGTTTTTTCTTTTTTTCTTCCAATTGATTGGGACCTTCAGATTGTAATTTCTTTTGGGCTGCGGCAGAACCAAGTCCCTGCCTGGAGCTTTCCGTCTGCCGAAAAATAGAATCAATATCCTGCTGGTGCCAGTTCATTCGTGTTGTATTCAGACTTAAAAATAAACCAGAACATGAACCCATCCCGGGGCAATCCCATTAAATGATCGTGGAATGGCGGACTGGTCAGGTCCAGATCCGGCGCGGAACGTACCAGAAATAATGATTATTGAATTTCAACAGGCGTG
>CAYWSQ010000366.1:0-2697 GCA_964460925.1 uncultured Flavisolibacter sp.
GCAGCTTTCTTAGCCTTCACTTCAGTTGCTGCGGTTTCCTCTTCAACAGCTTCCACTGCCTTGGGCTGTTTCTGCCTGGCTGCTTTCAGCTCGTTGATATCGCCAACTACTACGGTTACGTGGTTGCTTCTTTTGCGAACACGGTATCCGCGGCCCTGCGGAGCCGGACGCATACGCTTCAGTGTTCTTGCCCCATCAACAAATACGGAAGCAACAACCAGCTCGCCTTCATCAGCGCCTTCGTTCTTTTGTTTCCAGTTATTGATTGCGCTCAGTACCAGTTTGCGCATGGGCTCTGATGAATGTTTTGGATTGTGTTCCAGAACAGCCAGCGCCTTTTCTACATGCATGCCACGGATCAGGTCTGCGATCAAACGCATCTTACGTGGAGATGTGGGATAGTTTTTCAGTGTAGCACCGAAATATGACTTTCTTTTTTCCTTACGGGCATCTGCCGCAATTTTTTTTCTAACTCCCATTTTATATTGTTTTGGGCCTGTGATTCTTTTGGGAATCACGCGACCAATTAACCCTTTTTACTAGAGTGACCTTTGAAGTTTCTTGTAGGGGCAAACTCACCCAGTTTATGTCCTACCATGAACTCCGTTACATACACAGGAATGAATTTGTTCCCGTTATGAACCGCAAACGTGTGTCCTACAAAATCAGGAGTGATCGTAGAGCGGCGGCTCCAGGTTTTGATCACGCCTTTTTTGTTCTTTCCTTCATTGATAGCAAGCACTTTTCCTTCGAGATGAGCTGCTACATAAGGACCTTTTTTGATTGAACGAGCCATATCTTATTTTGATAATTTGATGATTTGATGATGTTGCATCATCAGATTTTATTTAGCCAGTTTTGAACCATTCTTCCTCTGGATGATCAGCTTATCGCTTCCTTTTCCTTTGGTACGTGTTTTCAATCCTCGTGAGTACTGTCCGGTCCTGCTGCGGGGCTGTCCGCCTGATGCACGGCCTTCACCTCCACCCATCGGGTGATCTACAGGGTTCATGGCCACACCACGGTTTCTTGGTTTGATACCTTTCCAGCGGTTACGCCCGGCCTTACCCATTGACTGCAACTGGTGATCACTGTTGGATGCGATACCTACAGTAGCATAACAGTTGATCAGCACTTTTCTTAATTCACCGCTTGGCATTTTCAGCACCGCGTATTTTTCTTCCTTGTTGCTCAATTGGGCAGAAGAACCGGCGCTGCGGGCAATCTTTCCACCCTGGCCAGGCTGCATTTCGATGTTGTGAACCACAGTACCAAGGGGCATGTTTTTCAGCAACAACGCATTACCCAGTTCAGGCGCTACGGCATCACCGCTTACTACGGTCATACCAACTGTAAGACCCTGGGGAGCGAGAATGTATCTTTTTTCTCCATCCGCATAATTCAGCAACGCGATGAAGGTGGTCCTGTTCGGATCGTATTCGATAGTGGCTACAGTAGCCGGGATATCTTTTTTATTACGTTTGAAATCAATCACACGGTACATGTTCTTGTTACCGCCACCGATGTAACGCATAGCCCTGCGGCCTGATGAGTTACGTCCGCCTGATCCGCTCTTCTTTTCAAGAAGTGATTTCTCTGGCTCGTGCGTGGTGATCTCAGTGTAAGCATTGCCGATTCTCCAACGGGTTCCGGCTGTAATGGGTTTATACTTTTTTAATGGCATATTCTTGCAATTTTTGCGGTCTTGCCGACCATTCTTTTAAAAATTCAAAAGTGAAAAGTCAAAATTCAAAAAGCTTTGCTTTTACTTTTTAGATCGCTGAATACAGGTCAATGGTTTCGCCTTCGGCTACAGTAACCATTGCTTTTTTATAAGCCTGCTTCTGTCCTTTGGTAAATCCTTTTTTGGTGTACCTGGTTTTATTCTTACCGGGAACCACCAGTGTATTTACATCCACGATGTTGACGCCGTAAAACTCTTCGATCGCTTTTTTGATCTCAAGTTTGTTAGCCTTGCGATCAACCCTGAAAGCATAACGGCGCAGTTTGTCCTGCTGTCCATTTGCTTTTTCTGTCAGGATCGGTTTGATCAGTACTTCAGAAAGTTTCATCGCTATTCTGTTTTTTTATGTTAGTGCGATGGAATCTTGCGATTTCATCTTTCTATTTAATAATTAAGCTTTTTCTTCTTTTTCTTCTCCGCCAAAGATCAGGGCTGCACTTTCAGTGAGCACGAGCGCTTCGGAATTCATGATGTCATAAGTATTTACATCGCTCAGCAAAGAAGTCAGTACCGAAGGCACGTTGCGTGAGCTGATATAGATATTATCGTTGTATTCCGGTGTAACGAAAATGATCTTCTTGTCACCCACCTTAAGGCTGTTGAGGATGTTCATGAAGGTCTTGGTCTTGGGAGCATCGAGGTTCACATCTTCCACAACAAAAATGTTGTTGGATTGCGCCTTGTGTGCAAGAGCCGACATCTTGGCCAGGTCCTTCACCTTACGATTCAGCTTGAAATCATATTTGTGAGGTTTTGGTCCGAATACGGTACCACCACCCTTGTACAAAGGGTTACGGATATTACCCTTACGGGACCCGCCGGTACCTTTCTGGCGGTGCAGCTTACGGCTGGCACCCTGCACCTCTGCACGGGTCTTTACCTTGTGAGTTCCCTGGCGCTGTGCAGCCAGGTATTGTTTTACTGCCAGGTAAATGGCGTGGTTATTTGGCTCG
>CAYWSQ010000367.1:0-2645 GCA_964460925.1 uncultured Flavisolibacter sp.
ATTAAAACAAATTTCGTTTTCATGGCACGGCTCATTTAAATGCATTCCAGCCCTGTGCGGTAATGGGATGTTTGCCACCACCTTTTGTGATGATATGGGCTCCTGCTTCTCTGTCGGTCATATATCCAATAACGGAAATGTCGGGATTGTTGGCAATGAGTTCATAATCGTCCTGGCGGATGGTGAACAGCAATTCATAATCCTCACCCCCGCTCAGTGCGCAGGCTGTTGGATCAAGATTGAATTTGAACGCGGCCATCTTTGTTTCTTCACCAATCGGGATCTTTTCTTCGTGCAGCACACAACCCAAACCACTGTGTTTGCAGAGATGGAGGATCTCAGAACTGAGACCATCACTGATATCGATCATGGAAGTGGGCTGAATATTGGCGCTGGCAAAGAATTCGATCATATCCTTCCTTGCCTCCGGCTTAAGGATGCGGCCTACTATATATTTTTCGTTTTCAAGATCAGGCTGCACTTTCGGGCTTTCCAGGAAGATTTTCTTTTCTCTCTCAAGAAGTGTGAGGCCGAGGTAGGCGCCGCCAAGGTCGCCTGTCACGCAAAGCAGCTCCCCTTTTTTCGCACCGCTTCTTTTTACATATTTATCGGGCGCCACTTCTCCAATAGCCATGCAGGAAATGATAAAACCTTTTTGAGAGGTAGTGGTATCACCTCCAACCAGGTCAACCTGGTAACGTTCGCAGGCGGCATACACACCTTCATAAAATTCTTCCAGTGCTTCCACGCTGAAGCGGTTGCTGAAACCGAGACCGAGCACAATATGTGTAGGATTGGCGTTCATGGCGCAGATATCACTCACATTCACTACAACGCTTTTGTAACCCAAATGTTTCAGGGGTGTGTACATAAGATCAAAATGCACACCTTCAATCAGCAGGTCGTTGGTCATGACGGTCTGCTTACCAAAATGATCGATCACTGCCGCGTCATCACCAATGCCAATAATAGTGGAAGCCTGGTGGATCTCCACGTTTTTGGTAAGATGTTCTATCAAACCAAATTCTCCTAAAGTTGACACCTCTGTTCTTTCCTGGCTCATGCGCTAATATAAGTTAAGATTTAGGGAGATCACCCTTTACCCACTGCAGCAGTTCATCGTGCATGATTCCATTGCTGGCAATGATGCCGGGCTGGTAAGGTGAATAGGGTCCGCCTTTCAGATCGGTAACTTTTCCCCCGGCCTCTTCCACCAGCAAAAACCCTGCTGCGCTGTCCCAGGCCTGGAGCTGGTGTTCATAAAATCCATCGAAGCGGCCGCAGGCTACCCATGCCAGGTCAATGGCTGCTGAACCCAGCCGGCGAACCGGAATACCACGCCTGATGAAACGTTCAAACACCTGGAGCGGACCATTGGGCTCATCGAGGTAAGTATAGGGGAAGCCTGTAACGAGGCAGGCATTGATCACATGCTGTTTTTTGGAGACACTGATAGGTCTTCCGTTGAGGGTGGCGCCGGCGCCTCTTTCCGCAACAAAAAGTTCATCGATGTACGGGTTGTAGATTGCACCCAGCACCATTTTTTTATTATGCTCCAGGCCAATGGATATGCAGCAGATGGGAATGCGATGGGCGAAGTTCACGGTACCGTCGATGGGATCAATGATCCATTTATATTCAGAATCCTGCACCAGGTCTCCGCTTTCTTCAGTAAGGATATGGTGGTCAGGATAGTTTTTCCGGATCACATCCATGATGGCCTTTTCTGAAGCATGGTCCACTTCCGTAACCAGGTTGTTGACTCCTTCTTTGTTGGAAATCTTGAAATCAAGGTCAATGAACCTGCGCATTTCCGCTGCTGCCGCATGTGTGGCTTCTAGTAGGGTGCTTTTGAGCATGAGCAAAGATAGGGAAGCTTCGAGCGTGAGAGAATGAGAGGGAGAAACAGAAACAGGAACAGAAACAGAAACAGGAACAGGAAGAGACGCACCTAAGCCAATGGCTAATAGCCATTAGCCATTGGCTTCTTTCCCTGATATTCCTTAGGTTTGCCCGTTACCGTGAACCATCCGCTTTTGAGGCTTTCCGTAATCATAGTGAATTATAATGTGAGGCATTTCCTGGAGCAATGCCTTTATTCGGTTGAAAAAAGTTGTAAAGGCCTGGAAGCGGAAGTGATCGTGGTTGACAATCATTCCAGCGATGGAAGCATTGAGTACCTGCAGCCCAGATTTCCTTCTGTTGTATTTATTTCAAACGACCAGAATGCCGGTTTTTCAAAAGCCTGCAACCAGGGCCTGGCTGTTGCCCGCGGCAATTATATTTTATTCCTGAATCCGGATACCATTACAGAAGAGCAAACCTTTCAACGGTGCCTGGATTTTTTTGAAAGCCATCCTGATTGTGGGGCACTTGGAGTGAAGATGATCGACGGGGCAGGAAATTTTCTGAAAGAATCCAAAAGATCTTTTCCGTCGCCTTCCACATCCTTATTCAAACTTTTTGGCCTTGCCCGCCTTTTCCCGGGCTCCAAGACTTTTGCAAAATATCACCTCGGGCATCTTGACAAGGAGCAGGATCATGAAGTGGATGTGCTGGCGGGAGCTTTTATGATGGTGCGCAGAAAAGTGCTGGAGTGGACCGGTGGTTTCGATGAAACATTTTTTATGTATGGAGAAGACATT
>CAYWSQ010000368.1:0-2644 GCA_964460925.1 uncultured Flavisolibacter sp.
ATTTCTCCGCTTACAGCCCGGGACGAATGGACCAGTACACCTGGGATTTTGGTGACGGGGTATTGATTACTGAGCAAGACACGGCCACCACGCATATCTATAATTCCTTCGGAAACTTTGTTCCTAAAGTGATCCTGACCGATCCTGCCGGTTGTATCATCCCGGTAACGGGCATTGATACGATACGAATAAAAGGAGCCACGGTCAAATTCGGAATGGATAGCAGTTTCTTCTGCGACAGGGGTATGGTGACTTTCATTGACTCTACAACCTTCAACGATTCCATTTCTGTATATCATTGGGATTTTGGTGATGGAAATACTTCCAACCTGCAGAACCCTGTTCATTATTATGATTCACCCGGTTGGTATAATGTAACATTGAATGTGCAGACCCAGGATGCCTGTGTTGATACCTTCCACATGAACCAGGCCATCAAGATCGTGGAAAGCCCTTCGGTAAGAATCGGCGGTGATACGGTGATCTGTATCAATGACTTTTTGGAACACCTCGGTGAATTCCAGCAACCCGATACTTCACTCGTGCAATGGAACTGGCAATTTCCCAATGGCAATACCTCATTGCTGCAAAACCCGGATGCGCAGCAATATGGGCAGACAGGAATTTTTACTGTGACCACAATTGCCACCAACAGCAGTGGCTGCAGGGATACCGCCACAAAAAACATTCTTGTGAATCCGCTGCCGCAGGTAACCCTGCCCTCTACTATGACCATGCAGGCTGGCTTCCCTGTAACCATTCCTGCTGAATACAGTAGTAATGTAATGGGATATAACTGGACACCTGACGCTACATTAAACTGTAATGACTGCCCGCAACCGATAGCTTCTCCAAAATTCAATACCAACTATACGGTTGCATTTGTTGACAGCAATGGCTGCCGCAATACCGGGCAGGTACAGATCATCGTGATCTGCAAGGATGCCAATGTATTTATTCCGAATACTTTTTCTCCCAATGGAGATGGAAGCAATGATGTATTTTATGTAAGAGGCCGTGGCCTTGAACGTGTCAAATCACTCAGGATCTTCAACCGCTGGGGTGAAGTAGTGTACGAACAGCAGCAGTTCCCGGTAAACAACCCGGCTTTCGGATGGAATGGAAAATACAAAGGAAAGAATGCCCTGCCTGACGTTTACGTTTACCAGGTAGAGGTATTCTGTGACAACAGCCAGTTGATCCGCTTCGAAGGAAATGTTGCGTTAATTCAATAGTCATGAAAGCATTTAAATTATTTTATAAACGGGTCGCGGTGCTGTTTGCTACTGTACTAATAGTGCCGGTAAGTTTTGCCCAGGACATTCACTTCTCCCAGTTTTTTGAAGCGCCCCTTCTCCGGAATCCATCACTGGCCGGGATCTTTACGGGTGATATCAGGGTACAGGCAGTTTACCGCGACCAGTGGAACACTGTGACCAATGCTTATAAAACCGGTTCACTGAACGCTGAATATAAAATGCCAATTGGCAAGGCCAGTGATTTTGTAACCGCAGGCCTCCAGATGCTTTATGACCGTGCCGGAACAGTTTCCTGGGTTTCCACTCACATACTGCCTGCGCTCAATTATCATAAATCACTCAGTGTTGAAAGGAACAGTTATTTATCACTTGGCTTTATGGGGGGCCCTGTGCAAAGAAGGTTCGACCGCAGCAAAATGACCACCAACTCTATGTATGATGGATTGGGTGATGGAGAGATGTTCGTTGATCCCAAATTCACTTACATTGATGCGGCAGTTGGATTGAGTTATAACGCACAGATGAATGCCAACGAAGACAATAATTTTTTTCTAGGACTGGGCTATCATCATTTCACCAAACCAAAAAATTCTTTTTATAGAAATGCATCAGCGGAACTGGATCCTAAATGGGTGGCATCAGCAGGCATCAGGTTTTCGGTTACCCCTGCCAGTTATCTTACCATCCAGGCCGACCATTCCATACAGGGAAAATTCCGGGAAACGGTTGGCGGTGCTCTTTACGGAATCAAACTGGGGCCGGACCTCGATAATCCTGCGTATACACTTCATGGTGGCGCCTTCCTGAGATGGAATGATGCACTCATTCCGGTGATCAAGATCGATTATGCACCCTTCGCGGTCTCACTCAGTTATGATGTGAACATATCCAAACTCAAAACATCGAGCTATGGGCGCGGGGGATTTGAACTCGGATTATCCTTTGTAGGTTTCATGGACCGTGATAATTCCACGCTGAATGCCGTGAATTGTCCCCGATTTTGACCGCGCTTGCTGATCTTTGCCATATATGATGGAAACAAATTCCCTGAAGGCAGGCGACACAGCTCCCGATTTTATTCTTTATGATACCACCAAAAACCAGGTAAGGCTTTCCGGGCTCAAAGGCAAAAACGTGCTGCTGCTGTTTTTCCCCCTTGCTTTCACCAGCGTTTGTACCGCTGAACTTTGCGCGGTGAGGGATGATCTTAAAAAATATGAGTCCCTGGATGTGCTGCCCATTGGCATTTCTGTGGACTCACTCCACACATTGGGTAAGTTTAAAGCAGAGCAGAACCTTAACTTTCCCTTGTTAAGCGACTTCAATAAAGAGGCATCAAATAACTACGGAGCCTTGTATGAAGAGTTTGGTTATGGCATGAAAGG
>CAYWSQ010000369.1:0-2585 GCA_964460925.1 uncultured Flavisolibacter sp.
CGTAAACCACACCATGGATCCGGCTTTCAAAGTGGCGGCTTTCAGGATCATTCAGGAGGCTGTTACCAACATCCTGAAACATGCTGATGCCAGTTCACTGGAAATAAGCTGTCATATTAATGAGGATCATGTGGAACTGGTGATCAAGGACGATGGAAAAGGCTGTCACCTTGATGTAATGAAACAGGGAATGGGCATAAGGAATATGAAAGCAAGAGTAGCTCAACTGAATGGAAGGTTTGATATTGAATCCGCTCCTGATGAAGGATGCAAGATCATAATCAAAGCGCCTTTATCGGTTAACCATTAATCACAGCCAGCGGTTTGCCATTCATATCATGACAGATGGAAATGATTTCCCTCACTGTCCTCCTGATCTCGTTCAATGTATTGGGTTTGGTAAAAAAAGCGCGGGCCCCAAGCTCCAGGCAGATGTTCCTGTCAAATTCATTGGAGGAAGTACTCAGCATGATCACCGGTATGGTTTTGTAAGTCTCGTGTTTTTTGAGATTTCTTAATAATTCCGGGCCGTCCATGGCCGGCATCTTGATATCGCTTACAATGATACAGGGAATCGATGGTTTGTATTTGGAATTAAGGTGATTCAAAAGCTGAACCCCGTTGTTGAATTCCACTAGCTTCACATTCATGCCGGTTTCTTCAAGGCAGTCCCGGAACATGGTACGGTCTTCCTCGTCATCTTCGGCATAGTATATAACGATGGGTTCATTGGACATAAATGGTCAGGATGAGGATGCAAACTACAAAATTGAATAAGCCCGCATGGAAAATGTAGTTGGTTTACTACATGCCTGTTTCGTCTTAACTTAATAAATTGCAAGCCGGATTTTTTAACAGTTACGTGTAATCGAAAGAGTTCGCGCATCTGACATCCTGGATCAACTCTTATTACGATCTTACCATGTTCCAGGTTTAACCTTTCATTACCTTATCCTGGTTTCCCTGTTTTTGAATATTAAGCTGATTTCATCAATTTTAAGGAATGAAAAAGCTGGCTGTCATATTCCTCGTGCTGGCTGCATGGCTCACCAGTTATAGTCTCAACACGCATTACAACGGAGAAGAGCCTGTGGCCATCCCCCCTAGCCCCCAGCGAATTGGTGATGCTGCCAAAGGTTATAATTACCTGGTTACAGGCGACTATGTTAAAAGCGGGCTTCCTTATAATGTTTTTTTATTCAGCACGGGACTGGGGCAAAAGGATTTGCTTGACCGGGGTGGTATCAACAAAAATATTCCTCACCAGTACACTGCACTGAAAGCATCAAATGGTGAAGTGCTGGTGGCGCCCAACTGCCTTCAATGCCATGCCCAGGTTTTTGATGACAAGCTGGTTATGGGCCTTGGTAACTCACTGGCTGATTTTACAAAATCCGACAGGCTGAACACAGCAAATATTGAATTGCTGGAAAACGTGCTAAAGCTGAATGCGCCCAAACAATTTGAAGCTTCGGCAGATTTTATCAGGGCCACCAAGGCCATCACCGATCACCTGTATCCTGCAAGCAAGGGTGTGAATGTAGCGGACCGCCTGGCCGCTGTACTGGTAGCTCACCGCGATCCCAAGAATTTTAAATGGCTCGAACAGCCGGCGCTTGACATTCCCAACGAGGTCATTCCAACTGACACACCCCCATGGTGGTTGCTCAAGAAGAAAAACGCGATGTTCTACAATGGGTTTGGAAGAGGGGATTTCGGAAGATTTTTGATGGCCAGCAACCTGCTCACGGTAAGTGATACTTCAGAATCACGCAAGGTGAATGAACACATGCCCGATGTATTGGCTTACATATATTCACTTGAACCCCCTGCATATCCCAGGCCGGTTGACCAGGCAATGG
Organism: uncultured Flavisolibacter sp.; assembly: GCA_964460925.1. GTDB lineage: Bacteria > Bacteroidota > Bacteroidia > Chitinophagales > Chitinophagaceae > Flavisolibacter. The sequence goes on from CAYWSQ010000369.1 coordinate 1,863, forward strand.
TAAACGCGGGAAGGCAGATCTTTCAAACAACCTGCAGCGGCTGTCACGGCAGTTACGGTGAAGTTGAAACCTATCCCAACCTTTTGATCCCTCAATCAATGATCGGAACGGATTCTTTTTTATACAAAAGCAATTATTCCAATCCGCAATTCGTGAACTGGTTCAACAAAAGCTGGTTTACGATGGGGAATAATCCTGCCAGACTTGAACCTTATGCCGGGTATATCGCCCCTCCTTTGGATGGGATCTGGGTCAGCGCTCCTTACCTGCACAACGGATCAGTGCCTGACCTGGAAGGTGTGCTGAATAGTGCATCAAAATTCTGGTCCCGCGATTTTGACAAGCCTGTGTACAATTATGAAATTCCCGGCTGGAAATATCAAATAGAAACCTCGGCGCATAATACTTCGGTTTATAATACCACGCTTCCCGGCTATGGAAATTATGGTCATTATTTTGGCGATCATCTCACAGCGGAGCAAAGAAGAGCGGTGATTGAATACCTGAAAACGCTTTAGTGAGGTCTAATCATATTCTGAAGATTTTCACGCAAAGACGCCAAATGCGCAAAGAATTATGTCAATTCCAAAGATCCCTCCACGTAACCTACTTCTTCGCTAATCGAAGACGGTGAATTTTAATATTGAAACTCTCCCCGATTTATGATCCCATTTCACTCATTTATCGGATATTGCAAAGTGACTTTTGACTTTTGACTTTTGA
>CAYWSQ010000370.1:0-285 GCA_964460925.1 uncultured Flavisolibacter sp.
GGACTTATCCGGGTTGTTGGTTACCACACCAGGTGAAAATACCAGCTTAGAGGTTTCCACGGTGGAGTTATTTCCAGAGTTCACCATGTAACCCATACTGTTGAAATCTCCGCTGAGGACCACCACCGGGTCGCCATTCAGTTTGCTGTATTTCTTCAGGCTGATAAAAACAGGCACAGCTCCTTTGTTAGAGAAACGAACTTTCATCACCTCGTTCTCGACTGAAGTTTCAGAAACCCCGGCTGTGGTGGTAAAGGAAGATTGCTGCTGGCGGGCAATTAAACT
>CAYWSQ010000370.1:295-2506 GCA_964460925.1 uncultured Flavisolibacter sp.
GTTTTCAGGGAATCAAGTCTGGCCAGTGTTGTATCCGGTTTTGGCTGAAGCAAGGCAATGGAATCGGCAATTCTTTTCTGCTCTGCCTCATAGGCAAGCCGGCTGCGACTGTTAATGACAAACATCCCGATAAGTAAAGCACCAAGCAGAATAAAGCCGATCACTGTATTTCTATCCATTCCCATGTCTTCTTTTTAAGAGGTGCAAAGGTAAACAAGTTTGCGAGGTACTGAAATGAAAAATGCCCTTTTGCAAGGGCATTCACTGGTATCAAAAAATTGATTATTTCTTCGCAGGGGCTGCGGCTTTGGCTTCTGCAGACTCTGCCTGCTTAAGCTGGCGAGTCATGGTTACAGATGCCATTGGGATTCGTGGAGAATTCATGATCTCCATTCCTTCAGCCTTTACATCCTCTACCCTGATATTTCCATTAAGTTCCAGGTCGGTAATATCAACCTCAATATGCTCCTTCAGGTATTTAGGAAGGGTTTTAACTTTCAGGCTTTTCATTTTGGTCACGAGTTTACCACCAGCTTTTACACCGGCAGGAGTTCCCGTGAACTTGATAGGCAGGTTAGCGATAACCTTCTTGTTTTCTACGAGCTCCATAAAATCTACGTGGATCAGCTGGTCGGTAACCTTGTCAAACTGAAGGTCCTTCAGGATGCAGTTATACGTTTTACCGTCGATGTTGATGTTTGCCAGCATAAATTCAGCTGTGTACACAATGCCTTTGAATTCTGATGCCGGCGCAGAAAAGTTGATCTCTTTTTCACCACCATAAATTACACAAGGCACGAGTTGTTGAGAGCGAAGTTGGCGGGTGGATTTTTTTCCGCTTTCGGTCCTCAATTGTCCGTTGATTGTAATTGATTTCATTTATTAATTTTTTATGAGGCGCGAAGATACGGAAATAGTTTGAGGTTGGAGGTTGGAAGTTATTTTGACCCAAACTTCAAACCTCTAAATTCAAACATCCAACACATCAGGCTTTATGCTTGAGCCGATGCCTCATAAACAGGCTGTTAATACTCTTGTTCTCGAAGGCATGCCTGATGGTAACGGCGAAGAGTTCATCGGTAGATAACACCTTGATTTTGTTGCTTTTCTGACGAAGAGGGATGGTGTCACACACCACTAGTTCCTCGAGAACGGAGTTTTTGATGTTCTGGTAGGCGTTTCCGCTTAGGACAGGGTGGGTACAAAGGGCACGCACACTTCGTGCGCCGTTTTCCTTCATCAGGCCGGCACTTTTTGCCAGGGTACCCCCTGTATCGCAGATGTCGTCGATTAATACGATATCCCGGTCGGTTACATCGCCGATCACTACCATGCTGGCGATCTCGTTGGCACGCTTACGGTGCTTGTCGCAGATCACCATTTCGCATTCAAAATAGGTAGCAATCTCCCTGATCCTGTTTGCACTGCCCACATCCGGCGCTGCGAAGGTGAGGTTGGGAAGGTTCAGACTTTCTATATAAGGGATAAAAATGGCAGATGAATCAAGATGATCTACGGGAATATCGAAGTACCCCTGTATCTGTGGGGCATGTAGGTCCATGGTTATCACCCTGTCGGCGCCTGCTGCAACCAGCATATTGGCCACAAGTTTTGAACCTATTGCCACCCTTGGTTTGTCTTTACGGTCCTGGCGGGCAAAGCCATAATATGGTATTACAGCAATGACCTTGTAGGCGGATGCGCGTTTTGCTGCATCGATCATCAGCAGGAGTTCCATCAGGTTATCTGCTGGTGCAAAAGTGCTCTGAACCAGGAACACAAACCTGCCGCGAATACTTTCCATGAATTCCACGCCTATTTCTCCGTCACTGAAACGCTGGATATTTACCTTTCCCAGGGGGCTTCCGAATTTGGTTGCTATTCTTTCAGCAAGATACTGGGAACCCGTTCCGGAGAATATCTTGGCATTACTGCTTTCCATGTAAATGTTTGTTGGCGGTTATTGTAAAGAAGATTTGCGAAAATACATTTTGTTTATGGCACCTGAAAAGAGAAAAATATGGAAAATGAAAAAAAGCACTCAAACCCCATCCGCCAGTGGGCTCCGGGCGACAGGCCGCGGGAAAAAATGTTGCGGAACGGAAGTTCGGCGTTAAGCGATTCAGAACTCCTGGCTCTTTTAATCGCCAATGGCAGCAGGAACAGGTCTGCAGTAGATCTTGCCCGCGAGGTGCTGGACCTGGGATAACA
>CAYWSQ010000371.1:0-1929 GCA_964460925.1 uncultured Flavisolibacter sp.
ATTGATGATTTAGGAGTGTATAATTATGATGCTGAAAATTCTTTAATAACGTTTAATTCTTCCAAAGAGGATAATTCCAAAAAATATAAAGTGGGATATGAAAATGGAAGTTTGATTTTCAAATCCATTAAGGGTAAGGATCAAAAAATCTTTCAAAAACAATAATCAGGTAAATATTATAATATTCATATCACCGAACTTGAGCCGATGAGATGCAAAATATTGCGTCTCTTCATTATTTCCATCTATATGAACATTTTAGGCGCAAGAAGATGCGCCTCTTCCTAGGAGGCTGCAGTGAGAGGAATCATCATTTTATACTTACACCGTTTCATCCTCCACCACCGCACCTGGCGCAATCCGCTTCACCACGTCAATCCCATTATCCCGACCTGATGAAGTTTCATACATCTCGCTGGTGCCGATGATCTCGTTGTTCCCGGCGGTGAGGTTGAAATAGAATTTGCCGCTGGCTGAGGTCTTTCTTTGGTAGCGGGCATCATCAGGGGCATTCTTTTTTACCGATTCAATACCGTTCTGGCAGCCCTGCTTCGAGGAATATCCCTCACTGGCCAAAACCTTTTCACCGTTACCGGCTTTTAAATGAAAATAGAATTGCTGGTTGCTCGCTTTGAAGATTATGAATTTGGACATAAAAGAATGTTTTAATGAAAGGATGCTAAAATGTTGTCGGACTGAAATCTATTGCACTTACAATGATCTTCTCAAGGTTCTTCTTAAACTTCAATTCAAACCCTGGGGAATTAATATCCGTCCCTGTACGTAGTTTATTCAGGGTATCAATTAATTCGTCGATCTTTTCACTATCACTGCCTTTTAATCTCTTTGCTTTTACCAGCATGATCATATTATCATCAAAGTGCTTGATCAGGATCCTGTAATAATCATCATAAAATGGCTTGAAGTCTTTGGCTAAAGAGATCGACTGGCTTGAAAAATCATTCAGCCTTTGGATCTTTTTATTCGTTAAGACCGTGGAATAAAAAGTGGCATTTTTTTGCCGGATAGACTTCTGGTACAGCTCATCCAACGCATCACCAATGGAAGAAGAGTTTCCGGATATGTTGATGTTCAATTCTGCCTGGTATCCATTTTTCAGGTTTGATATCAACGTATAATAATCGGCGTATTTCACTTTATGGTTTTTCAGGTCATTCTGAAACTGCAGTGAAATGTCGTTCAGGTGCTGGTAAAAATTTATATAGGGCATTATTGAATCGGTAAACTGCCTGAGCATGGTTTGAGAGACCGGGTTCAAAACCTTCACAGCAAGACTGTCGCCCTCTTTCATTTTCTTATTCAGCTTATCAATGAATGGGGAATTAAATGAGGCAAAGGTTGAAACAATAGTGGTAACGATATTCAAAGGGGGAAATACATTCTTTAGCCCTTCAACAATATTAAATATGGATCCCTTTAGTCTTTGCTTTTGTTCTCCCAGGATTGAAGAAGAATTTATTATCTGGTCAGAGATTGATAAGATCCTGTCTGAAAATGTAAATCCAAGTTGGTTACTGGCGGGGCTATTTATCTGGCTGAGAATGCTATATTTTTCCGCATCATTCCTGTCTGCCAGCATGGAATATACCGTACTGTTTAGCTGTTCAAGTACATCCACTGCCGTCCTTGCATTCCTGTAAGATTTATCATAAACAAAGCTGTTTTTCTGAATCTCGCTGTTTGAAAGGTTTGTGACTACATTCTGGAGGCTATCCAGTTTGCGTTGAAAAACTTTCATCAGGGAATCGCTGTTCTGATGGAAGGATTCATTCACCGAATTGCCCTGGCCTGCACTTAATAATGGAAAAAGGATTAAAAGGGTTAATATAGCTCTCATGTATAGTTGGTTTTGGGTTTCGGTAAAATTCTGGCAATAATCCCCAATAAACAATTTTTCTCCTATAAATG
>CAYWSQ010000371.1:1939-2496 GCA_964460925.1 uncultured Flavisolibacter sp.
ACCGTATAAATACGGGTAGCCGTACTTGCAAAACTCACCCTCTTTCCATAGAATGCCTCAAAATTGTCGCCGACAGCAAAACCAAAGACGGTGTACCCCAACTTGCTTACCAGGTGATGCTGTTCACTGAAAGCGGCGGCTATTATTTCATCATCGGCCAGGCTGCTGAGGATTTTTATAGATACCTGGACAGCTACAAGAAGATCGCAAGGACCTTTTGGAGGAAGTAGGAAAAGGCATTTGCTATTACTCCTATCCAGTATTTATACGGTGTTGCCTAAGTGAAAAGGAGATATTATATTGGGGCGACTGGCTGCTTAAATTTTATCCTGTTTCATGGTATTTGCGCTGCACAAAGGGAGTATCAATATTTGTTTTGCGTAAGCGGGAATTATTCGGGTAGCTTTTATTTTTGAGTTAACTGCAACCTTTCGCAACACTTTCCACGACAATGACAGACAAAGAAAAATCTACAATTCAAGAGCAACTTGCGACACTTTACCTTCGATTGAATGGGTATTTTCACCTGCATTATTATCCCGAATTTCCCAAAGCAA
>CAYWSQ010000372.1:0-2493 GCA_964460925.1 uncultured Flavisolibacter sp.
GGAAGCGATGATGGACCGAAACCGTGTAATTTCAGTAATTCCTTTTCACTTTTCGTGGAAAGCTGCTTAACCGAAGTGATCCCTGCATTTTCCAATGCCCGTTTTGCAGGCGCAGACAGGGACGCAAATGGATCAGCTATTGAGCCGTTCTCCCTCTCGCAGACAGGACAAACCGGGCAATCACTGCTTTTATAAAAGGTGTGGCCATTTTCACAAAGCCGTTTTATTTTCTCCCTTTTCATATTACAAAATACAACGTATCAGTCGCAAAAAAATCAGCAGGACCGCTATAGTTGCAATCCTTGATTTATCGCAGTACCTTCTTCTTTCTTTTCACCTAAAATCATCGGCCATGATCAAAGTACACGACATATTCATATGCAAACCCGGCAATGCTTCCAGGCTCGCCAAACTATTCAAAGATGCAACTTCAGAACTGCCTGAATTCGTGAATATCCTTACCGACCTTACGGGAGATTTCAATAAGGTTGTAATGATAAGCCAATACGATAACCTCGCAGCATATGAAAAGAGTTTTGAGAAATATATGCAGGATACCGAGGAGATGAAGAAAATGAAAGAAAAAATGAAAGGCTATCAAGACATGTACCTTACAGGATCAAGAGAGATCTACCAGGTCTGGTAAAGGTACGGATGAAAGATTCTTCGCCTTTTTCCAAAGTACATGCTTATAAGAGTAGAATAACTGATTGAAGTAACAACTGTTCCGTCGGACTTAACCGCTGATCGGGCTGGACCCAATTTGCAATTGGTTAACAATTTTTGCAAAAAGCCTGGAATTATCCCCCGTATTCCTGTTCGTATATTTGCAATTCATTGAAAATCTATAGATATGAAAATGATTCAATTGATGGCAGTAGCTGCCATAGGCGTTTTATCACTTGGGTCTTGTGTAAGTAAGAAAGTGCTGAAGACCGAACAGGCCCGTTATGTAACCCTGGAAACTGAGCATAACAGGCTAAAGCAGCAGCTTGCCGAATGCAACAGCCAGACTGCCGAAGATGCAAGGAAAAGAGCACAACTGGAAAACGAGATCGCGAATCTTGAGAAGCAGGTAGCCTTCCTGAAAGACAACAACAACCAGGCATTAAAACAACTGGAAAATCTCTCCGTGATCTCCTCTTCCCAGGCCGAGAGCATCAAGAAATCGCTCGAGAGCATCGGTGCCAAGGATGCATATATCATGGACCTCCAGGCTGCCATGGCAAGAAAGGATTCTCTTAACCTGGCCCTTGTTACAAACCTTAAAGGTGCTATAGGCAACCTGGATGATGAAGACATTAATATAAAGGTGGATAAAGGAGTGGTATATATTGATATCTCCGATAAACTTTTATTCCAGAGCGGTAAGTACGAAATCACCCCACGCGCAAGCGAGGTGCTTGGTAAGGTAGCAAAGGTATTGCTCAACCAGCCTGAGATCGAATTCATGGTTGAAGGCCACACTGATAATGTTCCTTACCGTGGCGGGGGCAACCTGGTAGACAACTGGGACCTGAGTGTGAAGCGTGCCACAGCAGTAGTGCGCGTGTTACAGAACAAATACGGCATCCCCCCATCAAAAATGGCTGCAGCCGGACGTGGCGAATATCTTCCTGTTGCCACAAACAGCACAGCTGAAGGTAAGGCTGCAAACCGACGCACCAGGATCGTTATTCTTCCGCAACTTGACCAGTTCTTTAAATTGCTTGAACCGAAAAAGTAAACCCATAATTTATAAAAAAGCCCTGCAGGTTGCGGGGCTTTTTCTATTTCATGGCACTTTATAACATTCCAAATAAATGATCCAGTTATTGCATATACCTCGAAATGAAGTCTGTCTAACCACTTCGACCCTTCTCATCCTACTCAACATCCATTTACAACTCCCCAACTTCTAATCCTTTTTTATATCTTCCCGCCTGCAAAACCAATAATTTGAATCTTCGCAACGACCTCGGCGACCTTGAAAAAGACGGAATAATTGATACAGCTACGGCTGAAGCGATCAGGAACTGGTACGAACTAAAGAAAAAGAAAAGCAGCGGCATCATAATCCTCGGGATTCTTGGCGCGATCCTCGTTTGCCTTGGTATTGTCCTGGTAATAGCACATAACTGGGATGATTTTTCAAAGATCACCCGTACAGCAATTGGATTTATACCTGTGCTCACCGGTCAGGGTTTATGCCTGTATGCCCTTTTGAAAAAAAGGGATAATACAGCATGGCGTGAAGTCGCCTCCATTATTTTGTTCTTCGGAACCGGTGTAGCCATGGCGGTAATAGGCCAGGTTTACCATTCTGATGCAGAACTTCATGTTTTTCTTTTCACCTGGATGTTGCTGGTATTACCGGTTGTATACCTGATGCGTTCTTATGTTTCAGCACTTTTATATATCGCTGGCATCACCTGGTTCGGATTATCAGAAGCTTCTTTTCATGGATCACCTGGTTACGAGTATTTATACTGGCTTTTGCTTGCAGCCATCATT
>CAYWSQ010000373.1:0-2483 GCA_964460925.1 uncultured Flavisolibacter sp.
AATAGTCTGGCGTAGCTATTTGCCAAAGCTTTTTGAGAGAGACCTATTTACCTGATTTAAATAAAATTGCGCTAAACCATTAATTATGACTTCAACCTTTTATTCATCCGATTGTCATATATGCCAATTGCAATAGAAATAAATCCTACAACTATAAAGACTCCAAGAGCAATAAACTCCTTTTTGATACTTTCATTAGGAAATAGTATGGACTCATTATTTGGCAAATATTTAATTTTTATAATTTCGCCAACTCTATGCATTTTACAAAAAGACGTTGGAATATTTTTTTGGAAAATTCTACCCTCATAAAGTAACCACACATAATAATTACCTTTTGTACGATTACAGTTGCTTGAAATTTCCACTATTTGCATATCTACTATATTACCCTTTCGTTCTACCTCATATACATCTAATTTTAAATATATAAAATAAAGTGTAAGTAAAATTCCAATAATTCCCAGGCCCGTATATGAGAAGAATTTCATTTTTTAATTTATAGTATAACTCTTGGTGACAACACTTTCCTGGTATTGTCCGTAAAATCTTGCTTAAAAGTCACAGGTATTCTTACATTGCTACTACTAGATCCTAACATACTAGATGCAACGTTAGTAGTAGCTTCTATTGTTCCTGATGCCGCTGAAGCAGATCCGCTGTTTACAACTTTTTGACTGCCGTTGGTGTTCGTCTTTAGACCACACCATTCTGTCGACCTCCCACACCAACAACTGACCTAAGTACTGCCAATTAAACACTGAAAATGCAATATGTATGAATAGAGAAGAAAAATACCATATTCTAATGAGGTTTTTCCTTTAAAAACCAGGATGGTCTCCTACAACTTACACCCATGAAATTCTTTGAACCCTATTACCCCCATTTCTTCACTGCTACCATCCTGGAGTGGAAACATCTGCTTAAAAAAGATAAATATAAAGATGTCATCACTTCCAGCCTTGACTTTCTAACCTCCCAAAAAAGAGTGGCTGTGTATGGGTTTGTCATCATGGTTAACCACATCCATCTCATCTGGCATATTTTAGAGGGGCATAAAAAAGAAAACGTTCAGCGGGACTTTATGAAATTTACTGCCCCAGCAAATTAAAGCTGATCTTGCCATACATCATCCGCTGGAACTTCCTTATTATAGAGTCAAAGCAAAAGACAGGTCATACCAGGTGTGGAAAAGAAATCCACTCAGTATTGAATTGTATAGTGAGAAGGTTATTATTCAAAAACTAAATTACATGCATCAAAATCCAGTTAGAGTTGGACTGGTAAAATATCCGGAAGAATATAGGTACTCTTCCGCCATGTTTTACGAAACAAGAAGTTCAGAGTGGAAATTCTTATCTCACTAACTGGGATAGGACTTCCAGCAAGTGATCATGCCGGTTCAAATTCAGTTGTTGGTGTAAGTGAACTAGAGTAAAATGAGCTTCAGAGACAAACACCAACAAATTAAAGCAGCTAATCTTCTTTGCGCCTTTTTCCCTTTGCGCCTTTGCGTGAAACCCTTACAATGCCCAAGTAAAAAAATCACCCTCCCCAGCCCTCTCTATCCAAACTCCTGTACTGGATCGCCTCCGCCAAATGTTCAATCTTAATATCCTCACTGCTATCCAGATCAGCAATCGTCCTGGAAACTTTCAGGATCCGGTCGTAAGCGCGGGCAGACAGGTTCAGTTTCTCCATCGAAATCTTCAACAGCTTCTGACCCGGAGTACTGATCACACAGATCTCCCTCAGCATCTTACTGCTCATCTGCGCATTACAATAAACACCTTCCTTATCCTTATAACGGGTAGCCTGGATCTCCCTTGCCTTTATTACTCGTTCCCGAACTGCGCATGAGCGTTCCTGTGACCTGGATTCCGATAATTCATTAAAGGCAACCGGCGTTACTTCCACGTGCAGGTCAATACGGTCAAGCAAGGGTCCTGAGACTTTATTCAAATATTTCTGCACTGCACCGGGCGGACAACTGCATTCCCGCTGCGGGTGATTGTAAAATCCGCAGGGACAGGGATTCATCGAGGCGATCAGCATAAAAGAGGCAGGAAAATCAACGGCGATCTTTGCTCTTGATATCGTCACCCTTCTTTCCTCCATCGGCTGCCGCATCACTTCCAGCACCGTGCGTTTGAACTCGGGCAATTCATCCAAAAACAAAACGCCATTGTGCGCCAGCGAAATCTCGCCCGGCTGGGGAATGCCTCCCCCACCAACCAGCGCCACATCAGAAATAGTATGATGCGGTGAACGGAAAGGTCTTTTCGCAACAAGCGTTGAATTCTCCGGCAGCTTACCTGCCACCGAATGGATCTTGGTGGTCTCCAGTGCCTCATGCAAATTCAATGGAGGCAGGATGGTGGGAAGCCTTTTCGCCAGCATGGTCTTGCCCGCGCCAGGCGGACCAATCAGGATCGCATTATGTCCGCCTGCCGCCGCGATCTCCAGAGCTCTTTTGTTATTTT
>CAYWSQ010000374.1:0-1012 GCA_964460925.1 uncultured Flavisolibacter sp.
ACTGCTGCCGGCCTGGAGAAAAAAACTTTTTGAAGAAGGAATTTTATCTGAAGAAAAATTTGACCAGGATAAACTGGAGCTGCAGGCTGATTCCATCCGCTACCAGGATATTCATGCCGGCAAAATCATTTTTTGTGATGGAAGTTACGGCACCACTCATCCCTGGTTTGATAAACTGCCTTTCGCGCCCAATAAAGGTGAAGCCCTGGTGATTGAATGTGATGAACTGCTCAACCGGCATGTTTATAAAAAAGGTTTGATACTGGCACCGCTTGAAGAAAACCGCTACTGGGTTGGATCGAACTACCAGTGGTCGTTTGAGAACGACCAGCCTTCATCGGCATTTTTCAAACAGGCTACCACACTTCTTGACCAGTGGCTCAAAAAACCCTACCGCGTGCTGGAGCACAAAGCATCCATTCGTCCGGCCACACTGGAAAGAAGACCCTTCGTTGGGATGCACCCCGTACACCGCCAGGCAGGCATTCTCAATGGCATGGGAACCAAGGGTACCTCCCTCGCTCCATTTTTTGCTCACCAGCTCGTGCAGCACCTCGTTCACAATTTTCCAATAACACCGGAAGCGGATATAAACAGATTTTCAAGGATCCTTGAAAGAAATGCCTGATTACCGTTGTTACGAATTCTTTACCTTAACCGATTTTATGAAAGCCCAGGAACCAGAAGCCATCTACCACCAGCTCATACAAAAACACCAGGCAGCCCTTGAACTGCACCTGAATAAAAGAAAACTACTGGGCTGGACCCGTTTTATTGTTTTTATCATCACCATTTTCATCTGTTACCAGGTTTTTGTGCAGGCCGGACTCTGGGGCATCATTCCCCTGGTGGCAGGAATAGGATTGCTATTGTACCTGGTTTCACTTGATGTGAACAACAACCAGAAGATCACCAATACCCGAACGCTCATCCGGCTGAATGAAGAAGAACTGGAAGTGATGGCCCACCGTTTTCATCAAAGAGAAGATGGTGCCGTGTACAACCCGGCGCT
>CAYWSQ010000374.1:1022-2465 GCA_964460925.1 uncultured Flavisolibacter sp.
GCTTCATGATTATGCTAATGACCTGGATCTCTTCGGCAAGGCCTCCCTTTTTCAATGGGCCAGCCGCTGTTTTACTGAACAGGGAAAAACCCTGCTCGCAAAAAACCTGCTGGAGCCCCTGCCCCCGGTAGAAATCAATGAAAGGCATGAGGCGGTAAAAGAATTGGCGCCAATGGTGGAATGGAGACAACAGTTGCAGGCCCTGGCCATGCAGCATTCCATCAGCACCGCCACTGAAAACCGTACTGCTTCCTGGCTGTCGGAAGAAGACCGGCATTTCAAAAGCGGAAGCTGGAAGATCATTGTGTGGATCTATTCTTTGATAACAGTTTCCTCTGCAATTGCAGCCATCCTTGGTTACATACCCGGTGGCATTTTTTCATTTCTCTACGGCATCTTTTTGGTCACCTCCATTATCCTGAGCCGCAATACAGTAAAACCCTATGTGCTGCTCACGGGAATTGTAAAGGAGATCGGAACTATGCAGAAGATCGTTGAATGGACCGAACAGCAGGCTTTCAGTTCGGCAAGGCTGAAAAAAATAATGTCCTTCAATGCGCAGCAGTCAAATGTCAAAGCCTCCGATGAGATCAGGGAACTGAAGTCCATTCTCGACCGGTTCGACCTGAGGCTGAACATTGCCGGGCTCTTGTTTTTCAATGCTTTTCTTTTATGGGATGTGAGGCAGATGATCGCCCTCAATGCCTGGCGCAGGAAGAACCGTGAAGTGGTGTCGCTCTGGTTCCGCATGATCGCGGAAATGGAAGTACTCAACAGTCTTTCCACCATTCATTTCAATTACCCGCAATGGGCATTTCCTGAACTGGCAACCGGGCATTTCACTTTTAACGGGGTGGAGACCGGGCATCCGCTGATACCCGCAACTACACGGGTCACCAATGATTTTGATCTCCATGGAACAGCGAAGATCGCGCTGGTAACGGGCTCCAACATGGCGGGTAAAAGCACTTTTCTCCGTGCACTGGGTGTGAATACCGTACTAGCCCAATTAGGTTCCGTGGTTTGTGCACGAAGGCTTAGCCTTTCCCCTGTTCAGCTCATGAGCAGCATGCGCATCGCCGACAACCTGGCTGAGAATACTTCTACTTTTTATGCTGAACTCAAAAAACTCAAAACCATTATTGAAGCGGTGAACCGCCATGAAAAAGTTTTCATCCTGCTGGATGAGATCCTGAGAGGCACCAATTCTTTTGACCGGCATACCGGGTCAGCAGCGCTGATGGAACAATTAATCAGGCAGAAGGCCGTAGCGGTGATCGCCACCCATGATGTGGAACTGGCCACACTCTCGGAGAAATATCCTGACTCCATCGAAAATTACCATTTTGATGTGCAGGTGGCAGGCGAGGAATTGTATTTCGATTACCAGCTCAAACACGGGGTCTGCACCAGCCTCAATGCCTCCATCCTCATGAAAAAGAT
>CAYWSQ010000375.1:0-2463 GCA_964460925.1 uncultured Flavisolibacter sp.
TAGGGCACTGTTGAATCGATGCAGAAAGAACAGGTATATGGACATCCCACACTTCCGATCATGGGTACCATTTTCAGGAAGGGAGCTTTATTAAGGGTAGGCTCAATAAACTTCCATCTTTCACGTATGCCAGGCAGGTGATGAGGCTGTTTTCCTGATGAAAGATGTTTGCCTAAGGGTTTATGAGGAGTGCACTCAGAAAGCACTTCGCTGATGATGGCTTTATTGGTAAAGCCCAAAACGTAATCGAAATATTTTATCGCATCATCCGGGTAACATCTTGCATGGGGGCCACCAAGTACGGTTACAACACCCTGCTGCCTGAAAAAATTGCTCAGCGCATAGGCGAGTAAACCTGCCTGGGTAAATGAACTGATAAAAACCAGGTCCACTTCTTTTGGCAATTCAGTGGATAGGTCTTCCCGCCCGGTATAACAGATCATTTTTACCTCATGACCCTGTTCTTCACACCAGGTAGCAATTACCTGCGGCATGATACTGGCCAGGTTGGCATACATGATCTTTGCCCATAAAGTACTGGTTGGTCCCTTGCTTACGAGATCAATGACACCGATTTTCAGTTTGGTCATAATATGATTTTATTTACAGGGAGACTTGGCTGTATCCTGCCTGAAGACTACAAGTTATTGTTTTTTGCCTATGGTATGAAAAATATATGCAGACTTTCAGAAGCATTGCCGCCCGCTGCGGGATCATGATGGGATCGAAAGTGGTGTTTTGATACCGGTATTCAGTATGTTTTTCAATTGCACGATGAAGCGCCGGATCACGGTTTCTCTCTGCGTGTTTTTTTTAAAGTGTGCCTTTGTATCACGATACACACCCGACTCAAGTTCTTTCAATGCATGTAAAAGCTGGTTTTTCTCTGGATCATTGCCATACGACCGGGCAATGGTAATGGCTTCATAAAATAATAGTTCAACTCCTAAAAAGCTGGACTCACGGCTGCCCAGTACCAGCAATTTTTTGCGCATTTCTTCAAATCTTTCCTTATGCTCGAGTGTAAATGCCACCATCTTCTGTGAGTTTGAGTATGCAATCGGCTAATTCCACTCTATTTATGCAAAACACCTGCCATGAAAGAATTTCCAGGCTGTTCTTATGCTGCTTTTTCTTCAGCAATTGGCATTTCAGCAAAAGCATCTTTCCTTCCCAGTGCTTTCATTACGCGAATATGCGAAGCGACAGCGCTGGTCATGCTTTCATAACTGTGATAGGGAAGGCCATACTGTTCGCAATGCGCTTTTACAATCTGGCTGATTGCAGGATAATGTACATGGCTCACTCTTGGGAAAAGGTGATGTTCTACCTGGTAATTCAGACCGCCTGCAAACCAGGTGATGATGGGATTGCGCGGTGCAAAATTCGCGGTGGTTTTAATTTCATGGATGGCCCATTCAGAGTCTATCACCCTGGCGGATTCACCAGCTACTTCAAATTCTGTTTTTTCAACCACGTGTGCCAGTTGGAAAACGATAGCAAGGGTCAATCCCATGGTCATATTAACGATTAGGTAACCTGCCAGCCAGGATTGCCATCCCAGCAGCATTACCGGTAAAACAATATAGAAGAAAATGTAGGCAATCTTGCTGAACCAGAACATAAGATGCTGCTTCGGCGTGAACTTCATATCAGTGACCACGATCTTGCGTGAAAAATATTTTACCAGGTCGGTAAGAAAGACCCAGAGGATGGTGCTGATGGAATACACGAAGAACATATAGATGAACTGGTAACGGTGGGCAGGCACCCATTTTTGGGAAGGGCAGTGGCGTAATACCGGACTTTTGGCTATATCATCATCAATCCCGTCCACATTGGTATAGGTATGATGAATTACATTGTGTTTGATCTTCCAGATGTGCGCATTACTGCCCAGCGCATTCATGGTAAGGCTGAACAAATCGTTCACCCATTTACGTGTGCTGAAACTGCCGTGACAGGCATCATGCATGATATTGAAGGCTATGGAAACCAGTGTCAGACCCATGACGAAGGAAAGAGCAACTCCTGTCCATGCAGAATAATTTCCAAACAAAAAGAAAACATACAGTGCAATTGCAAGTGGAATCAGGATGAATGCTTTTGTATAAAGCCGGATGTTACCGGTTTTCCTGATTCTTTTGGATTCAAAATACTGGTCAACGGATTTTTTAAGGGAAGAATAAAAAAGCTGTCCTTTGTTGTTGAAGCTGAGCTTAGCCATAGAATATCTGGTTTTGCCATTGCCGGAAACTCAATAAATTGGAACCGGGGCTCAATAAAGATAGGTGTTAGAAAAGCAAGAACGGTTAAGTTCATGTTGTTTATGAATTAATTGGCTTCAACGTATATCAATTCATTATCATGTGCAGGTGTTAGAAAGAGTTAATGACGGCAACTATTTCCCGCGTCCGCCCATTTGAATATTATTTATTGCCGACTTTTTTTCCATGTTTTTTC
>CAYWSQ010000376.1:0-2452 GCA_964460925.1 uncultured Flavisolibacter sp.
ATGATCTTGCTGGCCAGGCGGCTGACTGGAAGGGTTTGAATCCAAACCTTACCCGGACCCCTGAGCGTGGCATAGAATAATCCTTCACCACCGAAAATGGTATTCTTGATGCCGCCCACAAACTGGATATCATAATCACAGCTTGGCGTGAAGGCTACAATACAGCCGGTGTCTATCTTGAGCAATTCACCTGGCTGCAAATCTCTTTCTACAATATGACCGCCTCCATGAACGAACGCGAGTCCGTCGCCTTCCAGTTTCTGCATGATGAAACCTTCACCGCCAAAAAGACCGGTACCAAGTTTACGCTGGAATTCGATTCCAACAGCCACACCCTTGGCCGCGCATAAGAATGAATCTTTCTGGCAGATCATCTTTCCACCCATGCGCATCAGGTCGAGCGGAATAACCTTACCTGGATATGGAGAAGCGAAATAAACTTTTTTCTTCCCATGGCCTACATTGGTATAAGTGGTCATGAAGAGGCTTTCACCCGTGAGCACGCGTTTGCCAGCGGACATCAATTTGCCGAGAAAGCCCTGTTTTTGTCCTGTACCATCACCAAAAATGGTTTGCATCTCAATTCCGTCATCCATCATCATGAAAGCACCGCTTTCCGCGATGGCGGTTTCCTGTGGATCGAGTTCGATCTCCACGCATTGCATTTCTTCTCCCAGGATGCGGTAGTCAAGTTCATGTGCCGATTGGCTGTAGCCGTTCATTGTTATTTGTTTGGTGTGAAATTAAGGAATTGGCAAATAGTTCTTGTTGTGTCTCTTCTTTGCGTCTCCTTTGCGCTTCTTCGCGTTCTCTGCGGTTAAATTTTTTTGGCCGGGAAGACGGGAAGGCGGTAAGTAGAGTATTTGATAAAATTAGAATTATGGATTTATTATCAATTAAAAACCTATCCAAACTCTAATGCATCAACTCCCCCCCTCCCCGACTTCCCGGCCTTGCCTTTCTATTGTTCTTATTTAGATCCTCGATTAAAAATTCCTCAAAGTCGCTTTCATCAATCCGTCCGTTTCATAATGACTCGGGTTACCTTCTCCACTCCAGGCTTCAATTAAAATATTAGTCGACATACGGCCAGACTCCAATGGACTGTTCTTTAATTTCAATCCTGAAGCGCCATCAAATTCAAAAGCCAGCGGCTTAAACTCGAATCCTTCCAGTCCCACGGCCAGGTTATGCAGCGATTCACTGGTAAAATTGCAATTGGAACGGACAATTTTTGCACCGGGAATTACATTATTGATAGCGTATTTGAATTCGATGACCAATCCATCACCAGTTTCTTCCACCCATGCCTTGAAACCTGACAGAGCCTGGACAGAAAGTGGATTCAGTGGCTGTATCCCCGCGGCCGTTGGCAGGTTTGTGCTTGTGGTAATAGGACAGGTACCTGGCTGCGTAACAGAAGCGCTCCCTCCCAGGGTGAAATTAGCATCTGTGCCATTGGCGAGTCCGAGTTGAATAGGGAGAACATTCACATGAGGTGGGCATGGCTTTCCAAATCCCCGGTATACCAGGTCGAAGCGGGTGGTTTCTTTCAGGGGATTGCTGCTGCCTGCATTAGCCACACCTCCATGAAACCTTTCATAAAATATGGAACCTGTGAACTTCCTTAGAACAGATTTGGCCACCACATTTCCATTTGCCTTCACTTCGATCGCTCCAAAAATATCCTGGTCGATCTCGCACCTGATCAATGTAGGTGCCCATAGATTGGCCACAACGGATGTCCCGTTAATGGTAACGGATCTTTTATTGACGCCGGGATCATTCCCGAAATTACCATAGAGGTATAATACGCATTTTCCATTATTCAGGGGTGACACCCAGTCTTCATCCACATGCAGGTAATCAATATTTTTATCGGAGAGCACCGTGATGTTTGAAACGATCAGGAACTGTCCTTTGCGAGCCATGTTGATTTTTACTGTCACGGCTTCCGGGTTGGCATCCGGTTCTTCCTGTGGTGCGGTGTAAAATGCTTTGGCTGCCTGTGAGATCAGAATACCATCCCCTGAGTAGGTCCAGCCGAGGATTTCATCAGGTCTTAATTCTCTTGGTGCTGTATAAACCGGGGTTGTTTTATCCCCGGGAGGAGCATCATCAGGATCCATGTAAGGAAAAGTGGTGGTTACTTTCAGGTCCACTGATCCGCCGAGTGCAACAGTTGCCTCAGATGATGTGAGCTGCATACTCTTGAAATACGTCCAGTCGCTGAAGTGGGTAGTAGTGACCCTTACCTGTTTATTTATTTTATCAACCGTACTGTTGGTAAGTGCCTGCCATACTCCTTTATCATCCTGGTAGGCAATGTCAAGGAATTCCGGGAGGGTGCCCTCGAGGTCCTGGTCATCATAATTGAAAACAAGGGTGACCGGCAAGGCAAATTGTTCGCCATGCGGAGAAAGCCTGTAGGATATGCCGAGGGCTGAGGGTA
>CAYWSQ010000377.1:0-2424 GCA_964460925.1 uncultured Flavisolibacter sp.
TCAGTAAATTCGTCATCTATGGAAACCGTAGCGCAGATACCGAAGTATAATTTGAATGAAGAGCAGGAAAAGAAGCTGATTCTGCGGGAATACCGTTCATTGCTCAGGGCTCTCAAATCACGCATCAAACCGGGGGACCGGAAACTGCTCCGGAATGCTTTTGAAATGGCAGCCGAAGCGCACAAGACCATGAGGCGTAAAAGCGGTGAGCCTTATATTTTGCATCCATTAGCGGTGGCCCGCATCTGCGTGGAAGAAATTGGCCTGGGAGTACGCTCTACAATCTGTTCCTTATTGCATGACACCGTTGAAGACACAGATATTTCCCAGGAAGATGTGCAGCGGGAGTTTGGAAGCGAGATCGCCAAGATCGTTGACGGGTTAACCAAGATTTCCAACGTAATAGATGTAAATGCTTCACAGCAGGCGGAGAATTTCCGCAAGATCCTGCTGACCCTCACCGATGATCCCCGCGTGATCCTGATCAAACTTTCCGACCGGCTCCACAACATGCGGACACTCGACAGCATGAAGCCGGAAAAACAACTGAAGATCTCTTCCGAAACCGTTTATGTATATGCGCCGCTGGCTCATCGAATGGGTCTGTACAATATCAAAACGGAGATGGAAGACCTGGCGATGAAATACCTGGAGCCTGATACCTATAAAGAGATCGCCAAAAAACTTGCAGAGACCAGGAGGGAAAGAACAAGGTACATCAATGAATTCATCAAGCCACTTGATGAAAAGCTGGCCCGCGCCGGGCTGGAGTTTGAAATCCATGGCCGCCCCAAAAGCATTCACTCCATCTGGAATAAAATGAAGAAGAAGGGTGTGAGCTTCGAAGAGGTGTATGATCTTTTTGCCATACGCATCATCGTTAGTTCCACACCTGAAAAAGAAAAAGAGGATTGCTGGAAAGTGTATTCCATGATCACGGATGAATATATACCTTCGCCTGAGAGGCTACGCGACTGGCTGAGCAATCCCAAAAGCAATGGGTATGAAGCGCTCCATACAACAGTAATGGGGCCGCAGGGTAAGTGGGTGGAAGTGCAGATCCGTACCAAAAGAATGAACGAGATCGCGGAAAAGGGACTGGCTGCCCACTGGAAGTATAAAGAAGGAACTACGGATGAAAGCCGGTTTGATAAATGGTTTAACCAGATCAGGGAAGTGATCACCAGCCAGGATGTGGATTCGGTTGACTTCCTTCATGATTTCAAAAGAAGTTTTCTTGCTGAGGAAATCTATATCTATACACCAAAAGGTGATGTAAAGATGCTGCCGGTTGGAGCAACCGCTCTTGATTTTGCGTTTGCGGTTCACAGTGAGGTGGGAGTGAAATGTATCGGTGCCAAGGTCAATCATAAACTGGTGCCCATCAGCCATAAACTGCGAAGCGGCGACCAGGTGGAGATCATTACATCCAATAAACAAAAGCCTTCCGAAGACTGGCTGAATTTTGTAGTGACAGCCAAAGCCCGCAGCCGCATCAAGGATTCACTCAAAGATGAGAAGAAGGGAATTGCTGATGAAGGCAAATACACCCTTCAAAGGAAACTGGAAGGCCTGGGTGTGGCATTCAATATTCAGAACATCGAAGAAATCGTTTCTTATTACAAACAGGGATCTCCGCTCGATCTCTATTACCAGGTCGCTATAAAGAATATTGATCTGAAGGAACTCAAAGAGTTCAAGATCTCAGGTGAAAGACTGGAAGCGCCCAAGCCGGTAAGAGTGCTTGAGGCCAAGCCGGAATACCATCCTGCCATTACAAAGAAGGATACAGAGCTGATCATTTTCGGTGAAAGCAGCGACCGCATTATGTATAACCTGGCGAATTGCTGTAAGCCCATACCCGGGGATGATGTATTTGGTTTTGTGACCACTGGCAAAGGCCTTACCATCCACCGCACTACCTGCCCCAATGCCAATAAGCTGCTGGCCAATTACGGGCACCGCATTGTAAAGACCAAGTGGGCAAAGAACAAGGAGATCTCCTTCCTTACCGGTCTTAAGATCATTGGTATGGATGATGTGGGAGTGGTAAACAAAATCACCAACATCATCAGCGGTGATCTGAGGATTAATATTTCAGCCATAACAATCGAATCAAAAGAAGGCGTATTTGAGGGCACTATAAAATTATTTGTACATGATAAAGAGGAGCTTGATGAATTGGTGAAGCGTTTGAAAAGTTTGCATGGAATTCAATCAGTTGAACGGTTCGAAACAGAAAGCACTACGTAGATTTACGTGTACAAATGAAATTTTCCACATTAGAATTCTCTTAGTTTATAGGAATAGCTTAAAAAAAAGTGTTAATTTCCTCCTTCCTTTAAGACTATTATTCCTGACGACACTTATGAGAATTTTTACCGGATTCCTGGTAATGGTTTTATGCTTCTTTGCATCCAGCCA
>CAYWSQ010000378.1:0-2422 GCA_964460925.1 uncultured Flavisolibacter sp.
ATTCTGTTTTGATCTTCAGCTCATCGCCATCACGTTTGATCTTCATTTCCTTGATTTCGCTTTCAGTACTTTGAGTAGCTGAAGGCATAATTCCGGAATGCAGGCTTTCATCTGCCACTCCAATCCTCCAGACGTCGATCGCCTTAGTACCGTCAGCGTTCAGGTACTGGTGAACGATCTGGCCATTATCCAGCAGGCGTACATGATAAATATCCTGTCCATTAGAACCTTTAATGAGATTGATATCGTACACCATAGGTCCATACAAATCCACAACTTTGGTTACCAGTTCATCAGGTACCAGGCTTTGCCTTACAGGAATGGCGGCGCGGAAACTCTGGCCGGCATTGTTGTAATACACGTGCATTGGTGCACCATTTTCCACATAGTATCCATGCCACCAGTCACCGTTCTGCCTCCAGCGGATATCCGTGGCCAGCGGGTAATCACGAACCACGTAGCTTCTTACATAATCGGGAGCCGCTGCTGTAAAAGCGCTATAGGCATTGTATTCAGTACTTGTAGTCATGGCATTGGTTGTAGCCATGTTTGAATCATCCTGGGCAAACGCTGCACAACTGCCACCCACGAAAAGCAATGCGAACATTGTTTTTTTCATAATCTATCCAGTTTTAAATTTGAAAATAAATTTCTGACTACTTCCTATACAACCATCATGCCCACTGAGGCAGCCCCTGCGTTATGAAAATGGCTGCGCCTGCTTGTAAACAGGGGGAACAGAATTTGATTGTAGCAGTATAAAAACACTATGCTATCAGTAATGAAAACACCTTTCCTTCTGCGTAAAATATTTTTCGCAATTTTTATTTTATCCCTCACCGCCTGCTCTTCTTCACGACGCAGTATTGGCATAGAAGAAGGTTGGGAACTGCTTTCGGAAAACAAAGTCAATTTTGTTCGTGACAAGGATGAAATAAAGGTGGAAAGCAGGAACCAGTTTACCGCCATCCGCTTCAAGGTGGAAGACCGGGATATCAGGCTGAATGATATCAAAATCTATTTTGAAAACGGAGATCACCTGGCTCCAAATATTGATGATGTGATCAGGGCCGGGGAGTTCAGCCGCATCATTGAACTGGCAAGGGACGGCCGCTATATCGACAGGATCGAATTCAAATACCGCACAACCGGGAATATACTGAAAGGAAGAGCCAATGTACTTGTAATAGGTCAACGCTATTATCCCGGCTATTAAAATAAAACCCGGCATTTGCCGGGATTTATTTTAAAACTTCTCGAGGTACTGACTATATGCATATCCCTCTATGCCTTTGTCGGTGCGGATGAGACTCCACTGGTCATTGGTCTGGTTTACGATAGTCACGATTTCATGATGTGCAGCTTTTCCGAGTATGGGCTGGTCAGTTCCGGGACCCTTCCTGATATTGAGATTGGATGTTTCAGTAATTACTTTGGCTTTGGGACCTGGAGCCATTTCAGCGACTTTCACATCCAGCACCACATCACCTGATTTAAAATCAGGATCAAGTTTATTATAGACTGACCAAAGCTGGTCTTTTACCTGGCCATTGGGAGCTTCACCATCTATATACAATACCTGGTTCTGCTCACGAACCTGTAAATTTTTGATGCCTGCCTGTTGTGCGGCAGCAATCAGTTCTGCGTATTTAGTTTGTACTGCCATAAAAATTATTTGATAGTTAAGTTGTCTGCATTTACTCTTTTAGGACTTAACCCGTCGAGTGCAGGTTTCAGTTTCATCCAGTTATCTCTCTCGATAGAGCCGGAAAGATTGATCACACCATCTGTTACCGTGGCAGATACGCCTGGATGGTCTTTGATGGCATCCCGTACACCTCTTTCCAGCTCAGCATCTGCGGAAATTTCCACGGGAGCTGTATTGATGGTAGTATTGGAATCCACTGTAGTTTTTGGATTGTCTTTACTCTTGTCTTTACAGGATGTAAATCCGAGGCCGATCGCAAAGACGCCCATAAGCAACCATGATCTCAGTCTTGTCATTGTATTAATTTTTAGGTGATAAATTTTTTGTCATCGCAAGCCTCCCAATATCTTTCCAAGCAAACCTCCCCCTCTGCCCTTTCCCAGTCCTGCTCCCCCTCCCAGCATGCCTATAAGAGAGCCAAGCCCCCCGCCTCCCATCAATCCTCCGCCAGCGCCTCTGCCGCTACGGCGGTTCATCATGCGGGAAAGGATCATTGGTCCTGCAATAGCCAGCAGTCCTTTCAGCAAACTGCCTGTATTGATCCCAGCGTTTTGCATTTTCTCTTTTAATCCTCCTGTTAAAAAAGAGGGATCCGTGCCGCCATCCGGTTGGGGGTTTCCTGAGGCAGCTTCTTCAGCAAATTCTCCCAGCAGGGAATATTGCTTTTCATCGACACCAAGATATTGGGCAATCTTATGTACACCTTCCTCTTCA
>CAYWSQ010000379.1:0-2386 GCA_964460925.1 uncultured Flavisolibacter sp.
TCCCACACCTGCCGGTGTTTTTGAATGGGGTGGCGCATTTGCTACTACCTACTGGGCCGATCCTAAAGAAAAACTCATTGGCATCATCTACCGCCAGCTCTGGGGCAGCACCCACCGCGATGCAGCCAGCAAGTTCAAGGTGCTGGTATATGGAGCCGTGGAGTAAAAGATCACCCGGAGTCATTATTTTGATAATAGTTTTGCTGCGCTATTTATCATCAGTTTAATAAATTTTTATCATCACATCAGGTATTATGGATCAACTCAATCTTGGTATCGGCACAAGGCTTCAGCATACACAACACGGACCAGGGGTCATAGTGGGGGTACGTTTTGCCACCTATCTCATTTCATTTATCAATAGCGGCGTAAAAGAAATTGATAAGAATGATAGTGCGCTGGAAGAGATCATTCCTGAAAATGTTAGCGCTGAAATAGAAACCCATTCCGAAGTGGAAAGATCATTATTGAAAATCCTTAGGCTTTGGGGAGGCATTACCGAAACCGTTAAGCTGGGCGACCGCTGGATTGGCGGAACCATGATTCTCCAGCCAGCCGATAAATCACTTAAGCCAAAAGAGATCCCGATCGATGATTTTTTTCACAAGATCGTTATGCTTCGTGACCGTCTCAGGGTAATGGAACAACAGATCAATGCCCATAAAACTCTTACCGACGAGGATAAGGTAAACTTACAGCAATATATCACCCGCATTTATGGAACCCTCACCACCTTCAATGTCCTGTTCAGGGATAAAGAGAAGTGGTTTGTGGGTGAGAAGGCCTGATAAAAAACATTCCCGGCAATTGCTCACCGGGAATGTTTTTCAAAATTTTTAACTCTATTTTTAGTAGGCTCTTTTTTCTGTTCCCGGAACCGCAGGCCGTTTGAATTCTTTGCTTTGCAATAATTTCTTTGCCTCTTCAATCG
Source organism: uncultured Flavisolibacter sp. (assembly GCA_964460925.1). Classification (GTDB taxonomy): domain Bacteria; phylum Bacteroidota; class Bacteroidia; order Chitinophagales; family Chitinophagaceae; genus Flavisolibacter. Next base: position 932 of record CAYWSQ010000379.1, read on the forward strand.
CCCTCTTCAATTGCGGATCCACACCTTTGGCCATGCTTCCAAGGCTTTCGGGCACTGCAATATCAGGGTCCACTCCATGGCCTTCACGGAACCAGGTGCCATCGGGGTTATACATCCTGAATGAAGGCACTGTAACATTACCTCCATCCATGAGTGGCGGAACGCCGCTGATGCCGATCAGTCCACCCCAGGTTCTGGTACCGATCAATGGCCCGAGATTCTTTCTCCTGAAATAATCAGGAAAAGCATCACCGCCTGAACCGCTCCATCCGTTGATGAGCATCACTTTTGGACCAAAATGTGAGAATGGAGGCCAGGGCCAGGTTTCACCATCGCGTATGGCCCAGAAGGCAAGCGGATCACGGTTCAGCATTTCTATGAAACGGTCGGGTATCTGACCGCCATTATTGAATCTTTCATCAATGATCAGTGCTTTTTTATGCCATTGCGCATTGAACTGGCGCATCAGTTCATTCTGTCCGTCAACCCCTGTACTGGGCACATAGATGTATCCGATATCACCATTGCTTTCTTCATCCACCTTCTTACGCATCTCTTCAATCCAGGCCAGGTTGCGCAGCCGGTATTCATCATCCATGGCTTTTACGATCGCTGTTTTTGCGCCATTGAAAGAGGGACTGCTATTATAAGTGATCTCAATGGTTTTATTGGCCAGTCCCTGGAAAACCATATAAGGATCTGTACCGGTTGTGAGAGGAATTCCGTTCACCGCCAGGATATAATCTCCTTCCTTCACCGGAACGCCTGAAACATCGAAAGGCGAACGCACCTCGGCATCCCAGGCAGCACCTCTCATGATCTTTTTGATCTTGTAATGATCTCCGTCTGCCTGCCAGTCAACCCCCAGGTATCCCACGTTCTGCATCTTGGAATTTTCCATATCGCCGCCGCCATGGTAGGTGTGTGATGCATTCAGTTCTCCTATCATTTCACCAATGATGAAGTCTGCTTCTTCCCTGGTAAGCGCTCCTTCCAGCATGCCCAGGTAACGGTCACGGGTAGCCGCCCAGTCAACCCCGTGCATTTTAGCATCATAGAAATAATCCCTTTCCAGTCTCCAGGCATCCATGAAGATCTGCTTCCATTCTTCCACAGGGTTCACCATCATCTGCATTTCGTTGGTGCGGATGGGCTTTTCGAATTTCTGGTTCTCCGCCGCATTGATCACGGCAAAACTATTTTGCCTGCCTACCAGCATTTTCTGTTTATTATGAGCCAGCACAAAAAGATTAGCATCTTCAAGTACTGTTTTTTCCTCTCTTTTATCTATATCAAAATATTTGATGCTGTTGCGGGCTCCGGTATTTCCTGTATTGGGAAAGCGCATGTAAAAGATCCTGCCCTTACCTGCTTCCAGGTTTCCATAATTTCCAGGCTGAACCGGCAACAGCGTAGTTCTTTCTTCAAAGCCATCAAAATCGATATCCGTTACTT
>CAYWSQ010000380.1:0-2384 GCA_964460925.1 uncultured Flavisolibacter sp.
TAACGATCAGCCATGCCCAGCCACTGCCAAAGCGTGTAGCGCCAGCAGCGTTCATTTTTTCTTTCAATCCGTCAAGTGAACCGAATGCCTGGTTGATGGCCTCCGCCAGTTTGCCTGAAGGTGCACTGCTTCCTGTTCCCAGGATCTCCCAGAAAAGAGAATGGTTCCAGTGACCACCCCCGTTATTTCTTACTGCCGGAGAGATCTTTCCCGCGTTTGCGATCAGTTCTTCCAATGATTTATTCTCATGCTCCGTGCCTGCAATTGCCTTGTTCAGATTATCTACATACGCCTGGTGATGTTTGCCATGGTGGATCTGCATGGTCTGCGCATCTATATGTGGTTCCAGTGCATCATGCGCATACGGTAACGAAGGAAGGGTAAATGCCATAACTGTTGTTTTATTGGTTAATCAAAAATTCTGAAAGGCAAAATTAAGCTATGTAAACCAAGTGCCGGGTTTTCAAAAGAGGGTATTAAGAAATAGCCGTTACGGCGGGAATGACGGTAAGTAATTTCTTTAAAAACAGGAGTTCATTATAAATGCGGAATAATTAAATTCTTTTCTTTTCCAGCCTCTACTTCCCATTCTTGGTAGCTGAAGCTTCAGCGAAGGCTACCTTCCTGTCGTGGTTGCTAATAAATTATTATTACATGTAGACAGCAATAAAGAAGCACCAAAAAATTGAAACAAAAATCTTGCGTTTTTGCGGCTTTTCATGAGTTTGAGGAGCTGATTCTAAAAAAAACAAATCATTTTGCATTGTTGAGGCGTTTTTCTCCGTAATTTTTGCAGGAATTTGCAGCATACGGTAATCCTACCCACTCTTATTTATTACCGCGACGATCATTAAACCATAACCCTTAAATATTGCTTGTATGAAGAAAATCCTGCTTCTGGCATGGCTCATTTCCCTGTTTGCGATTCCCCAGGCCTTCGCGCAATCACGCGAGATTACGGGAACAGTAACAGATGAAAAAGGAGAACCACTGCCTGCTGTTTCTGTTTTACAAAAAGGTACCAGTAATGGTGTTACTACCAATAACCGTGGTGTGTTCACCATTACAGTTACAGGCGCCAACCCGGTACTTGTGATCAGTTATTCCGGACGCGCCACACAGGAGATCATTGTTGGTACAGCCAGCACTTATAATGTGAGCCTTGGCAGTTCAGGGCCTATGTCAGAAGTGGTGGTAACGGCCCTGGGTATCCGAAGAAACGAACGCTCTCTTGGTTATTCCACACAGGAAGTAAGTGGTGATAACCTCACACTTACCAAAGAACAGAATGTACTTGGTTCACTTGCCGGGAAGATCGCCGGTGTACAGGTGGTTGGCTCCTCCGGTGCTTCCATGGGCGGTACCCAGAAAATAAATATCAGGGGTATCAACTCCCTTACCGGCAGCAGTTCCCCGCTGATCGTGATCGACGGTACTCCCATTTCCAATTCAAACTTTTCAGGAAGTGCCAAGGCTGACTATGGTAACCTTGCACAGGATATCAACCCCGAGGATATTGAATCCATCAATGTATTGAAAGGACCCGCGGCTTCCGCGCTCTATGGTTTGCGCGGACAGTATGGTGTGATCATGATCACTACCAAGAAAGGAAAGATGGGTGCCAAAAAAGTAAATGTGCAGGTCAACTCTGCGTTCTCTATTGAACGCGCCGGCAATTTTATGCCGATGCAGAATTTATACGGCGGCGGTGCCAGCCAGAACTGGAGAACGCTTCCTAACGGGCAGAAATATGTAGATATGGATGTGGATGAGAGCTGGGGTCCAAAAATGGATGGAACACTTGCCCGCAGCGTCTTCAGCTTCTATCCGCAGGATCCTGAATACGGACAACTGACTCCCTTTCTTCCCCAGCCTGATAATATCAAGGATTTCTATGAGACCGGTTCCAACATCAACAATGGTGTAGTGGTAACAGGTGGTAATGAGAATTCCTCTTTCCGCCTGAGTTTTAATGATACCAGGATCCAGGGTGTTGAGCCTAACTCCTGGTTGAAAAGAAACAATTTTGGTTTGGGTGCAGGGCTTGACCTCACCTCCAAACTGAACGTGGCTGCCAATTTTAACTTCGCCACCAACAGTGCACAACGTCCCACGCAGGGCTCTGAGTGGGGTGCCCGCTACATGGTGCAATGGTTCCAGCGCAATGTTGATATCAACAGGCTGAAAGATTACAGGTATCCCGATGGCACCATCAAGCAATGGAATCTCAGGAGACCAAGTACCACCACAGGAGAGATCACCAATTTCAATTCACGATATTGGGATAATCCATATTTCGAAGCTTATGAAAACCTCAATAACGACAACCGTGACCGTTTCTTCGGAGACGTGGGGCTGACCTATGAAGTTGTGAAAGGTCTTAA
>CAYWSQ010000381.1:0-223 GCA_964460925.1 uncultured Flavisolibacter sp.
ATTTTTGAGAGTTTATCCTAACTTCTGCTCCCAGCGCCACGTTGTTCACTATATAATAAAGGTATTCCCCGCCAAACTTTGCCCGGAAGAAATCCTGTTCTTCATCTTCATAATCATCGTCATATTCAAATGTTGTAGACCCGAACATAATTCCCGCCCTGGTGGTGTACCCAAGGATGCTGTGGCCCTGGCGGTAGCGGCCATTCGACCACCTGCCGTTCGT
>CAYWSQ010000381.1:233-2383 GCA_964460925.1 uncultured Flavisolibacter sp.
TTGCGCTGCAGGGCAGGTAGGTTTCGAACATCATGTTCAGGCCAAACTGGTTATCCTTCTCTTTTCCATCGTCATAATCTGTGCTGATTCCACGGTAATGAAATTCCGGAGTGAAATATAAAGGGGAATTGCGCGCCACGCGAATCGGGAGGCCGCCACTGATCTTATAACCAAACCTGCTGTAGCTTTCGTCTTCGTCAATGGAGCCATACTCGTACGAGTTCTTTAAACCACCGAAGCCTACCGCAACCTCTCCATATAGGCTTATATTATCAGAAAGGCCGGTCATATAAGTGGCACTTGGCCAGATCATGTAGTTGCTGGTTTTTTCCACAGCATCGAGCACGCTTTTGTACTTTTCAGATTCGTACATTACATTCAGGCCAACAGCAATATGGTCTGCAACAAAATACTTCGTACCGAAATTAAGATCGAACATGTTTCCGGAACCTGCATCCACATCTCCGAATTCATAATCGCGGCTTTCAAACCCGATATACCTTCTGAAATCGAATTGCCAGTTCCCCTTCTGCCAGGGATTGTCTTGCCAGGTGTAAGTGGAGGTCGTGTTTGCCTGGGTGGTTGGAACATTCTGGCCAATACATGCTACCGATATGATCAGTATGGCCATAAAAAGGAAAAGCTTTTTCATAAAATTTAAAATTTTAGGGTTAATTGGTGCTTTTCCCAGGTGGCGACGTGAAATAATTGACCTTAATATATAAATAGTTATTAAAAAAACATAATTTCGGCGCCGAAAATATGAACGGGTGCCCCCCGTTCCATTGAAAACTTAAACCTTCAAAACAAAAATGAAAAAGTTCTTTGCTTTTGCACTGATCGCTGCTTTCGCAGTAGGTTGTGATTCTAAAGAAGAGTCTACCGAAACTTCAGCTGACACTACGGTTGTTGAAACTCCTGTAGTTACCACTCCGGTTGACACCACTGTTGTGGTAGATACCACTGCAGTTACTGTTCCTGCAGACACTACGAAGTAATAATCTGAAAGCCTCCCCCCGGGAGGCTTTTTTAATTGCATTATTGTTTCACTGAAATCACTGAATTCACACAGAAAACACAGAAAGTCTCCAATAATCAGAAACCTTCTGTGCACTCTGTGCACCCTCTGCAAAACTCAGTGTAACTTTATTTCTTATCTGAATCCTCTTCCGGTCCTGTAAAGCCAGAAGTAGATCAAACACAACCCGCCAGCCGTTGCTGCTCCCAGCCACAAATTCCATTCGATTTCATTGCCCATCCAGTATGTAAGCCCGGATACGGTAAGCGACAGCCCCATCATCCATGCTAATCGCCCGAAAGGAATGACTGAGGAAAATCTTATTCCCGCTATGCGTGCCGTATGCCATAAGTAATAGGCAGCCTGCAGCCAGGTTGAGATCACGAATGCTGCTGCAAGTCCGCGAACACCAAAGAATGGATAAAGCACCAGCACCAGGATTATTGCCAGGGCCAGGTCGTATAACGCTCCGCGGAAAACGATCTCATTTCTGCCGCTAACCTGCAGCGCCGCGGTATAACCTGTTATCCGCACGGGAAGCACGAAAATGCAGACGAGAAAGACCGGGATGGATTGCACATATTTTTCACTGAAAAGCAACAGGAAGAATTCCTCATGGTAAAAAAGAAGCATTGCAAACGCCGGAAATACAAAAGATGCCAGCAATTTTGACGAATCATGGAATTGCTGTTTGATGGAGGAGCCATGTGCCTTCAAAGAAAGTTCGGTGATCATGATACTGCTTACGGCACTCACCATAAGCGCAAAGACGGGGATCTCGTATGCGCCGTTATAATATATGGCGAAAGGAACAAGGCCGGCATAATACAGTATGATCCATTTATCGAGCCAGCGGAAGATGACCCCGATAACATCATAGAGCCCGAGATAAAGCCATTGTTTTGAAACCAGCACCTCATCTGCCTGTGCACCGGTGCTTCTTTTCTCCGGAAGCATGAACAGGTTCTTTAACAGCAACAGCAAAGTGAGGCTGCCAAACAGCATGAGGAAGGAATAATCGGACAGGAGTATATACAAATGCAGAAACAGGAAGAAAACGTAATAGAGTACATTGATGATAAGCATTCGCTTCTCCCTGCCCTGCTTTACCATGAATGTTTCGAAGACGACT
>CAYWSQ010000382.1:0-2336 GCA_964460925.1 uncultured Flavisolibacter sp.
GTAAGTGAAGTCATGATCGTACGGCTCATGGTATCGTTGATCGCACGGTTGATGATCACTTCCTTGGTTTGTCCGGTCATCTGCCTGCTATACTCCCTGATACGGTCAAAGATCACCACTGTATCGTTCATGGAGAAACCGATCACTGTGAGGATGGCCGCGATGAAATGCTGGTCAATCTCCAGTGGGAATGGTACAAACTCTCTGGCAAATGAAAATACGATAAGGGTAACCAGTACGTCATGGAAAAGTGCTGCCAGCGTACCCAGGGAATATCTCCAGTCGCGGAAGCGGATGAAGATATAAAGGGAGATCAGCAACAGGGACCAGATAGTCGCCCATTTGGCACCATCCACAAGGTCATCAGAAATGGTTGGCAATACCGTGGTTGAACCCAACTGGTAACGTTTTGTATTGAACTGTTCGAATGTAAGACCTGCAGGCAGGTGTTTCGCCAGTCCTTCATATAATTTTCTCTGCACCTGTACACCCGCATCAGGAGATGGATTGTCGATAAGGTATGCCGTAGTGATATCCAGTTGCTGGTTGTTACCGATTGTTTTGATGATCGGTGATTCACCAAAGGTCTGTGCCAGGTCCTCGCGGATCTGCTCAATGTTTGGTGTCTGGTCAAAACGCACCTGGTAACTACGGCCTCCTTTAAATTCCACTCCATAATCGAAGCCATTAAAGAATGCAGCTATACCCAGGCCAATTATCACTACTGAAATTGCATAAGCGATCTTTCTTTTCTCAATGAATTTGAAATTGGCATGCTGGAAGATCTTCCTTGAAACCGGTGTAAAGTATTGCAGGTGGCGCTTTTTGCTGGTAAACCATTCAGTTACCCAGCGGCTCACGAGGATACCACAGAACAGGGAAAGTAAAAGACCGATGATCTGGGTGGTGGCAAAACCTTTAACCGGGCCAAGGCCGAAAGAGAAAAGGATGATGGCCGTAAGCAGGGTGGTAATGTGTCCGTCGAGTACCGGTGGCAGTGAACGTTTATAACCATCATTCACGGCCTGCATATAACTTTTGCCACGTGTCAGTTCTTCCTTGATCCTTTCATAGATCAACACGTTGGTGTCAACCGCCATACCAATGGTAAGCACCAGACCGGCGATACCAGGTGCTGTAAGGGTGGCACCCAAACCTGTAAGTACACCGATGGTGAACAGCAGGTTCAGTACAAGCGCGATATTAGCAACCCATCCGCTGGTATTATAATAGATCAGCATCAGAAGGAAGATCACAATGAAGGAAACCACGAAAGCGGTAATACCACCTACAATTGCATCCTCACCAAGTGTGGGTCCCACCACCTGCTCCTGAACAATGCGGGCAGGAGCGGAAAGGCGACCGATCTTGAGGATGTTGGCAAGGTCCTGGGCTTCTTCCAGGGAAAAATTACCGGAGATGGAAGTGCGTCCACCTGTGATCTTACCGTCGTTGGCAACGGGAGCAGAGTAAACGATATCATCCACCACAATGGCGATAGGCCTTTTTTCATTGAAGCTGGTTTCTGTCATGGTTTCCCATTTCAATGAGCCACTATGGTTCATATCCATAGACACAACAGGCTTGTTGGTAACGGGGTCAAAGACCTGGCTGGCTGAAACCACCACATCACCTTCGATTGGAGCTTTGTCGCTGCCCTTGGTCCTGATCACATAGATCGGGATATTCTTACTTCTTACATTATTTACCAGCGCAGGAATACCAAAAAGAACTTTGGCATCCGGCGGGAATGCTTTCAGGATCACGTTGCGCAAAACAGAACGGAATTCTGCTGAGTCTCTCAAAGAGATCTCACGGTAGCCTGAGGCAGCCAGTTCGGGGAAAGCTGCGGCAAGGGAAACCTGGTTGTTGTTTGGATTGGCAACAGAGTCAGTTTTGGCTACACCGTTACTGTCAGCAACACCGGCACTATCAGCAGTAGCTGCAGCAGTATCAGGAGTTACTGTGGGTGTGGTACCATTGATGTAATTGCTATATGCCTGTTCGGCTGCCGCCCAGTAGGGCATCAGTTCATCATCACGGTATACTTCCCAGAATTGCAGGTTGGCAGAGGACTGGAGGTTGGTACGCACCCTTTCAATATCCTGTACACCCGGCAGTTCAACGGTGATGATATCACGTTCGCTGTCTGGGTTAATATTGGGCTGGGCTACTCCAAACTGGTCGATACGCTGCACCAGTTTATTGTAGGTGATGTCAAATGCTTCGTTGGCGGATTTGCGGATCTCGCTTTCCACCTTGGCATCAGAATCACCCGGTTTGATCCTGTCGCTGTTGGCGGCAGAGAACAAAGCAGCCAGGCGTCCTTCAGGATT
>CAYWSQ010000383.1:0-2321 GCA_964460925.1 uncultured Flavisolibacter sp.
GCAACGGCAACTAAAAAAATAAAGGCAAATATGGTAGTCATGTCATAAGATTTTGAAGGTGAAACAATAAATCAACTGAGAACGACAAAGCTACCACAAGCTTTCCCCCCGGACCATGAGGATAATCAAGTTATACCGTTGACATATATCAAGGAACGATTATCATGAGGTGAATCAACCCTTTTTTAAACCTTCCAGCAGGTAAACATACTCCCTGGCAGTGACCAGCAGCCCTTCTTTTCCCCAACAGCAGTTGGCAGGTACAGCAGGCAGCGTTATCAATGCCATCCTTTCACCCTTATCATCAAGTACCAGGATACCATCTTTATTACAGAGGTACATATTGCCTTTTTCATCCATTTTCATCCCATCGCTGTTCTCTTCCGCAAATACGCCTTTATATTCCAGCGTATAGGCATCATACATACTGATCATTTTTTCAATGGGCTTATTGGAACAGATGTAGAGCGTTTCACCGCCGGGAGATAAACAAACACCATTCGGGTACTGGTAACGTTCGCAGAATAATTTCACTTCCCCTTCTGCGAAAGCATATACACCGGCTCTTGATTGGAACTTTCCGGGATTCAACTGCCCGTTTTTTAAACCGTAGGGAGGATCACTGAAAAACACCGTTCCATTATCATGCACAACCAGGTCATTGGGACTATTGAATAATTTTCCCCTGAACATGCTGATATAAGGCCTGATGCTCTCTCCATCCCAGATACCAATATCATGGCTACCATGACGGCAGACCAGTAAGCTACCGTCCTTCGACCATGCAAGACCGTTAGAGCCTACCTGGTCAGGTTTCAGATCCGGGTCATAACGGATATTGGTGCCGCTGTTGGCAATAACTACATGTTTAGATTCCTGCAGGCTGATGCTGCAGATATGGTTGGCCTGTATATCACTGAAAAGCCAGTAACCCTTCTCATGCCATACAGGACCTTCGGTGAACAGGCAGTCATCGGCCAGGCAATGGCTGGTAAAATCAGGATTGATATACTGGAAAACTTTTTCCTGGTAAACTGTTAACTGGTGATGCATATGGAAATTCTTAGGGGTGAACACGCAAGTTCGACAAAAGCACCGGCATTACCCGATCAATCCGGCAAGCCGTTCCACAACTTTATCAAGATTGATGCCTTTACCCAGTACAGGCTTGAACAAATCACCTTCAACTTTAAGTCTTTCAAAAATATTTCGTGCGGTCCAGGTGCGGGAAGTCAGTCCTTTTTTCAACTCACTCCAGTGTAGCGGCGTTGAAACGGGAATGCCTGGTTTAGGCCTTAAAGAATATGGAGCTGAAACTGTTTGTGTTTCCCTGTTCTGCAGGTAATCCAGGTAGATCTTGCCCTTTCTTTTAGCCGGCTTCCTTTCAATACTGGTAAATTCAGGAAATTCATGGTTCACCAGTGTCACTACCAATTCAGCAAGCTGCTTCGATTGTTCATAACTGTATTTCGCCCCCAGCGGTATCAATATGTGAAGACCCGTTGAACCAGAGGTTTTGCAGTAGGCATCAGCACCAATGGCATCGAGGATCTCTTTTACTTTTAAAGCTACCTGCATCACCTGCTCGAATGTATTGCTGTCATCAGGATCAAGATCAATCAGGCACCAGTCAGGCTGCTGCCAGCTCTGCACCCTTCCATGCCAGGGATTCATTTCAATGCAACCAAGGTTGGCCATGTACACCAGGCTGGCTTCGTTGGTACAGACAAGATATTCCACAATAGCATTGGTTGACTCACTGAAATCCTTATGCGTTTTCACCCAGGCAGGAACCTTTCCCTGCTGGTTCTTCTGGTAAAAATTAGGTCCGTCAATTCCATTGGGGTGCCTGTTGAGCGATTGCGGCCTGTCCTTCATATAGGGCAGGATGTAAGGAGCGATCTCAAGGTAATAATTGATCATATCACCCTTACTGAACTTTTCCTTCTTCCAGTAAAGTTTATTGAGATTGGTAAGCTTAAGCTCATGCCCGTTGAGAACCAATAATTGCTCATCTGCGACCGTAAGATCCAACTGTACCAGGCCTTTTTTCTTTCCTTGTGTTTTGGCAGGAGTTTTTTCCCGCTTCAATGTATCATTGCTTTTGACAGGCGATTTTTTTGCTGCAGTCTTTTTTGCCGCAGTTTTTCCTTTGACCGCGGATTTAGTGGCTGCCGTTTTTTTAGCTGGCGTTTTTTTATCGGAACTTTTTTTACCTGCCATATCCATTGATTTTTAAAAAACAACATCCCTTGCTTTTTTATATTTGCGCAAGCCCATGAATATAGGGTGCCTGGCTATGCCTTCTCTCCTCCATTAGG
>CAYWSQ010000384.1:0-2281 GCA_964460925.1 uncultured Flavisolibacter sp.
ATCGCTTCATTCTCATCATACTGGTAAAGGTCATGCCTGAACATAAAGCCACCCTGCGCCTGCGAGTTTCCTCCCTGGGTAAAATAATCAGCATACAGGATGAGATCATTTTCATCACTCATTGGTGCAGACAATCCTCCATTGATAACGATCTTCTCATTCAGCACTATATCATTCTGCGGGCTGAATGCAACCTTGGGTTTGTTCAGATGAAAATATGATGCACCAACATAAACCTTTACATTACCTCCTACCATATTGCTGTAAAGCATTCCAACCGACGCATCCCAGTAAGTAACATTGGTATTGGTAAAAGTTTGCTGGGTAGGATTTGTTGGACTATAAGCGCCATTTATAAACTGGTCATCAAATTTCAATTTGGAAGGATCAAACCTTTGCTGTACTGCGCCTCCAATGAATCCAAGCGAGAGGTATGAATCATTGTCAGGATTCAGCGATTTGTGAAATGTAACAACTGGCAAAAGTTGAGTCTTACCAAGTCTCGAATCACCTGCAATATCATTAGTCATTTGAAGGCCAAGGGCCAGGTAATCATTACTTGACTGCGACATGGCGAATTTCAGTTCTGCACCAAGTGCCTGGGTTTGGTACGGCATGCTGCTAACGCTTGCCCATTGGGATCGCATGGCAGCAGTTGCCCGGGAATCGCCGTAATAAAGGCCTGCCAGCGCGGGATTTCGGAGAAGCGGCAATTCGTAAAACTGGGAAAAATTAATATCCTGTCCTTTTGCTGAAAACAGGGATGTAATAATGCAGTAGGTAATTAAAAATCTTTTCATGGTGTTTCTATTTGAGTATGGAAACATTTCCTTTATAAATAAATGACTGGCCGTTCTCACAAAGCACTTCCGCTGTGTATACAAAAACGTCCGGAGGACCAACGATCCCTTTAATCCTTCCATCCCATCCGAATGCCGGAAGATTAGGTGTGAAGTTTGCTTTTTCAAATACTACTTCACCCCAGCGGTTAAATATCCTGAAAGACTTTACCGATACTATTCCTTTTCCTCTCACCATCAGGATATCGTTGATGCCATCTCCATCAGGTGTGAATGCATTTGGTATATATACCTGCGATTCTTCGCAGAATACTTTTATGTTGATCGTATCAGATGCTTCGCAGCCATAAACATTCTCAATGTTTACTATATAGGTAATGTCTTTCTTTATAAAGGCAGATGGAAGCGGGCAGGTATTACAACTCAGGTCTGTTGATGGAGTCCACATCCATGTTCCGACTGGTCCATTGGTTACAGTTGAATTCAATGGATGTATAGTTCCGGTAGCCAGTGTAAGATCGGGTCCCAGGCTGATGGTTGGATACTGGCCTACACCAACAAGAACAAAAGCGGTATCTGTAAAGCAATTGAATCCGTCATAACCTACCACGCGATATATGGTCGTTTGCTGCGGTGTTGCTACCGGGTTTGAAATATTCGTTGCCGATAATCCTGCTGCAGGGCTCCATTGGTAACTTGTTGCGCCCGATGCCACCAGCTGAAGTGATTCACCTATGCAAATACTATCACTTGGAGTTACAGATATGTTCAATGGCTGAATAACCGTCACGATCACTTCCTCCGTATCTGTACAGCCAAATGAATTGGTTCCTGTAACTAAATATGGCGTTGTGATCGCTGGAGATGCAACAGGGTCCGGGCAGGTGGTACAGGATAATCCGTTTGCAGGTGCCCACTGGTAGCTTAGTGCTCCTGTAACATTCAATGGAATGCTGTTCCCCGAACATATTGTAGCGTCTGCACTTGCAGAAATTACAGGAGAAGGATTCACTGTAATGTTATGAAAAGCTGTATCGAAACAACCTGCAGTGGTTCCTGTAATAAATCTTACAATATAGTTCCCAGGCGTGCTGAAAGTATAATTAAAGGATGAACCTGTTCCGGTAGCTCCATTAGAAATACTCCAGTCAAGAATTCCTACCGGGTCGATAGATGATACTTGCCCGTCAAAAGTTACCGGCTGCCCGGCACATGCAGTTGATGGCCCATTGATCTGCGCATCTGGAATACTGTTCACCTGGATGGCAAGCTGAAGTTCAATTGTGTCTGCACATCCGCTGTTGCCGGTAATGATCATTTCAACAGGATAAAGGCCCGAGGCTGTATAATCATGAATTACCTGGCTGCCCGAACCTGTTTGGCCGTCGCCGAAATTCCATTGCACATTTGAGATGCCATAGAAGATGTGAGAGGTATCTGTAAAGATCACACGCGTTGTTCCGCACACCTGAGAAATGGAT
>CAYWSQ010000385.1:0-2277 GCA_964460925.1 uncultured Flavisolibacter sp.
CCTGCTAAGGTAGATCACGGGAATGCCGATCACCTCTGCTTTTTCCTTACCGTTGAATTTTAAACCATCCTCGTATTTCGAAGTGTTATAAATAAAAATTGCGGATGCTCCTTTTTTTTCCACCTGCCTGGCCGAATTGATAATAGCTGAATTCAAATCAAAATGAGGGTTGGATGAATTCTCCTCCAGCAGGTCCTTCAGATCAAAGAACCAGGGCATACCGGGTTCCTGGAGTGACATGGATGGCTGGGCGTCCAGGCTGGCATTGGGACTGATAATGAGCGGAAAAAAATGTTTATGCAACTGCAAGGGGTTGTCGTTGATGGTCATGATGGTAGAAGGAGAGACCTCTTTTCCTTCATTGATTTCGAAAGGCTGTAACCAGGCCTGGCTTCCTTTGGGGGTAAGGCCGATCCTCTCAAACTCCCTGCTGATATAATCGGCAGCGTGCTTCTCACCATCAGTGCCGGTGCGGCGGCCCTGAAGCCTGTCATCTGCCAGGTATTCGATATGCGAACGGAGATGGGACAGGAGTTGTTTATCCTCTTTTTTTAGTTTTTGTGCATCGGCAAAAAAAGAAATAGAAAGAAAGATAAGAATGCAATATTTTTTCACAGCCATAGATTTAGAGTAAGGCGACAAATTTATCCCTTTGTAAAGAGACGAAATCTGAATTTTTTCATTTTGCTTATTTCCCTAAGCCTTTGCTAAAACTTCCGATATCGTAAACCGCAGAGAATGGCCCGGGGTTACCTTTGCGGCGCTGAACCGTGTCAAAAAAACTGATCCATATCGCACTTGTAGGTAATCCCAACAGCGGAAAAACCTCCTTGTTCAATGCCCTTACCGGCATGAACCAGCATGTGGGCAATTTCCCGGGTGTGACGGTAGATAAGAAAACCGGGACAACCAGCATTTCTGATACTATTACCGGTAATATTATTGATCTGCCCGGCACGTACAGTCTTTATCCCAAAAGATTGGATGAATGGGTGAGCTACCGCGTGCTGCTCAACCAGGATAAGGATATCAGGGCCGATATTTTTGTTGTGGTGGTTGACGCCAGCAACCTTAAGAGAAATCTTCTTTTTTGTTCGCAGATCCTGGATCTTAAAAAACCTGTGGTGGTTGCACTCACCATGGTGGACCTGGCCAAAAGAAAAGGCATACAGGTAGACCTTGCCGCTCTTGAAAGAGAACTGGGCGTGCCGGTGATTTCAATCAATCCCCGCAAATCAAAAGGTGTCAGCCAGCTAAAAAAGGTGATCGAACAAACGGCCACCAACCTGTATAAGGTTCCAGCCCGTGATTTTATTGAAAACAAGGAACTGGCACCAACACCCATAGAAGCAATACAAAACTCCATCCCTGAACTGAGCGATTACGCTGCCATTCATTTTCTCATCAATCACGAAGAATTTGAAATGGCGGAAGGCCTGCAGCAGAATATTGAGCAAATTGAAAAAGAACACCAGTTCAATCCAACAAAAACGCAGGCAACTGAGATCCTCCAGCGGTACAGCCGCATCAAGCATATCATGAATGTGGCGGTTACCGAACCCGACCCGCTGCAGCAAACCATACTCACCGACAAGCTCGATAATATTTTATTGCACCACCGCTGGGGTTACCTTATCCTGCTGGCTGTTCTTTTTATATTATTCCAGAGTGTTTTCTGGCTGGCCCAGTATCCTATGACCTGGATTGAAACAGGTTTTTCATTTCTGAGCGGCTGGCTTTCTTCCGTTTTACAGGAAAGCTGGTGGAGCGACCTGCTCATTAATGGCATCGTGGCCGGCCTCAGTGGGATTCTCATCTTTGTTCCACAGATCATGATCCTTTTTGGATTGATTACAGCGCTGGAAGACTCTGGATATATGGCGCGGATCAGTTTTCTTACCGACCGGCTGATGCGCACCGTAGGTCTCAATGGTAAAAGTGTAATGCCTTTGATCAGCGGGTTTGCCTGCGCGGTTCCGGCCATCATGAGTGCAAGGAATATCGAAAACAGGAAAGAACGGTTGCTCACGATCCTGATCACACCCTTGATGAGTTGTTCCGCACGACTTCCTGTTTATATCATCCTGATTGGGCTCGTGATCCCGAACACTTACCTGTTTGGGTTCCTGGGCGTGCAGGGACTGGTGATGATGGGTCTCTATCTTTTAGGGCTGGTAGTGGCGCTTCTTGTTTCCTTCATTGCCAAATGGTTCATTCATATCAGTGAGAAAAGTTTTTTCATAATCGAAATTCCCACAAACCGCTCTCCAAGATTAA
>CAYWSQ010000386.1:0-2262 GCA_964460925.1 uncultured Flavisolibacter sp.
GCTGGATACGATCATTATCGCCGCTGTGCTTCCCAACGGGATGGGTTTTGCCGGCATCTTCACACTAGCCCAGAATTTTTCCAGTCTCATGCAGGCCCCGCAAAGGGCTATCATTTCCGCATCGGTGGGTGCACTTTCGCATTCGTGGAGGGATAAGAACCTGAAAAAAATCTTTAAGATCTACCAGCATTCAGCCATCAACCAGTTGTTGTTTGCCAGCGCCCTGTTCTGCCTCATCTGGATGAATTTTGATGATATGATCACTACGTTCAACCTGCAGGAAGATTACAGGCTGGCCAAATGGGTTTTCTTTTTTATAGGCCTTACCCGGATCATTGACATGGGAACGGGAGTGAATGCCCAGATCATCACCACCTCCACTTACTGGCGTTTTGATTTCATCAGCGGCGTGGTTTTGCTGGCGCTTACCATACCAGTTACCTGGCAACTTACACGTCACCTGGGAGTGGTAGGTCCTGCTGTTTCAAACCTCATCACCTTTACCGTGTACAATGGTATCCGTTATGTTTTTCTCTGGAAAAAATTCAAAATGCAGCCATTCACCTATAAAACTCTGCTTACACTGGTGCTGGCTGCCGGTGCTTACCTGGTTTGTTATTACCTGTTCAGGTACCAGCAGGGCTTTACCTGGATCATCACCAGGAGCCTGGTTTTCTGTATCCTGTTTGCAGGCGGAACCTTTCTCATGAAACTTTCACCCGACCTACAGCCGGTGCTCCAGACGATCCGTAAAAAAATCAGGGTTTGAGCGAGGCGGTAAGTAAGGCTGATTCAACCCTTCCAACGCCAATGAATTTACGCATCCAGTAATCATCATAAAGATCACTGATGGTAACACCGTTTCCGGATGAAGCATGCACGAATTTATTATTCTGAAGATACATGCCCACGTGCGAAACACCACCGATGGTATTAAAGAAGATCAGGTCACCCTCGCGGATCTCCGCACGGGAAATTCTTTTGGAAAATCCATACTGCTCCCTGGCTGTGCGCGGCAGGCTTACACCATACGCATCTGAATAAAAAATTTGCATGAGGGCAGAACAATCGATCCCGTCCTTGGTGGATCCACCGAGACGGTACCGGGTACCAAACCATTCGTCGATCATGCGAAACAGGTCAATATTCTGAACCTGCTCTACTTCAGTATCCAGCAACAGGGCATATTTGAATTGCAGGGCAGTGGCCCCTTCAATGGATGAACTGGCTGGTGCACTTACATTATTGGGAGTCGTTTTGGGAGTACTTGTGAAAAGAGATTTTGAGAAAGCAGCCTTGGGATCAGAGGCAGTAGCAGGCAGGGGTGCGGGTTCAACCGAAATCTCCTCCAGGAATTTAACCTCCGAGCGGGCAGCTGGTTCTGATTTTTTCTTCTGCGCATTTGCGGACGTAAGCGTACCCGCGGCAATCAGCATCATCAGTATGAAAAAGCAAGATTTTCTCATTTGGCTTTCTTTAGGTGGATTTGGATTGTGACGAAAATATAAAATTTTTCCCACAGATTGTGGATTAAAATCAACGCTCATGCTTCGCTATTATTGCCGGTATTGCCAGTAACTTGCAGTCTTACATCTTCATTTCCAATTAATTTGATACGGATCAACCAAACCGGGCAACCGGAATGGCTTCCGGTGAGTCTGTAAAATAAGTGCTGATTCCATGAAATTTTCTCATTTACACGTTCATACCCAATACTCATTACTGGATGGAGCCGCTTCCATTCCCTCTCTCTATAAAAAGGCGATCGAGGACGGAATGCCCGCCCTCGCCATCAGCGACCATGGCAATATGTTCGGTGCTTTTGAATTTGTGGCCCAGGCTTACAAGCACCTCGATGAACATGGAAAACCAAAAGTGAAACCGATCGTGGGTTGCGAATTCTATGTGACCTCCGACCGTCATCGCCGGAGTTTTACCAAGGATGAGAAGGATCAGCGTTTTCACCAGATACTTCTTGCAAAAAATGAGACAGGATATCGTAACCTTACCAAACTCACTTCTTTAGGTTACATGGAGGGATTGTATGGAAAGTATCCCCGCATCGACAAAAACCTGATTGAACAATACCACGAAGGACTCATCGCCACCACCTGTTGCCTCGGAGCGATGGTGCCCCAGGCCATCCTAAAAAAATCGGAAGACGAGGCGGAAAAGGAATTTAAATGGTGGCTGAATTTATTTGGAGAAGATTTTTACGTGGAATTCCAGCGGCATGGAATGGCCGAGCAGGACCGGGTAAAC
>CAYWSQ010000387.1:0-2256 GCA_964460925.1 uncultured Flavisolibacter sp.
TTACCGTCTTCTCGTCTTCCCGGCCTTCTTCATGATTCAACTAAATAGCCGGTAAGGCGGTAAGGCGGTAAGTAATGTCTGAGATTCTTAAATACTTTAGTTCTTCATGCAACTTCCTGTAATTAGTGAATGATGTTCAGGTGTTTTTTTCACCGCAGAGAAAACCAGTCTTCGCTAAAGCTATGGCTGGCGAAGGAGAAAAGGGGATTGCGCAGAGATCTTGAATTTAGTTCACTACTTACCGTCTTCTTGTCTTCCCGGCCTTCTTCATGATTCAACTAAATAGCCGGTAAGGCGGTAAGACGGTAAGTAGTGGTTCAGAGAATGAATTGTCTTTACTTATCAGGTATGCACCATGCCAATAGCCAATAGCCAATGGCCAATGGCTACTGCCCTTTCTTAAACGCCCACTTCAACATCTCCTTCCAGCTTGGCTTTTTACCATACATCAGGATGCCGGTGCGGTAGATCTTGCCGGCAAACCAGGTGGTGGCAATAAAACCAATGATGAGCAGTCCCATCGAAAGTGCAAGCTCCCAGTAAGGAACCGTACCTGGAACACCAAAGGGTATGCGACCCATCATCACAATTGGTGAACTGAAAGGTATGATGCTGCCCCAGAAAGCAATATCACCAGTTGGATCGGCCATAGCGGCTGACATCAGGGCAATGGAAAAGATCACCAGCATGGTAACGGGAAAAGAAAGGGATTGCGCTTCTCTCATATCCTCGTTCACCGCGCTGCCGATAGCCGCGTACAGGGATGAATAAAAGAAAAAGCCCCCCATCAGGTAAAAAGCAAAACAGAAAATGATCAGCGGGATATCGATGCTCTTGAAAACATTCTGCACACTGCCCACCACACCCGACATCATATCATTACTGTTACCCGTAGCCGAAGTCACATTATAGATAATGAAGATGAACAGGATCCACAAGAAGAACTGGGTGAGCGCCACCAGGCTGATGCCTACGATCTTGCCCAGCATGAGCTGGAAAGGCCTGATGGAGGAAACCATCACCTCGGCGATCCTGTTGGTCTTTTCTTCCATCACACCCATCATAACCTGTCCGCCATAGATCAGCAGGATAAAATAGATCAGGAAGCCGCAGAGGTAACCGATCACGTTGGCCACTTCCGCGTTGGAATTCTTATCCTTTTCATTCACGGCCTGCACCGTGATCTTGCTCTGGTCCATGATCATCCGCTGGTTATCGTCAATGCCCAGCTTGGACGATTTTACACGGGTCCACATATAATTCAGCTTGCTCTGCACACCCATCACCGAGGAAATGCCATGCGTTTTCTGGGAACGAAGGGCCACTCCCTGCATGCCTTTTTCCCAACTGGTGGGAGGCAGCACGATGTATCCATCATAGCCCATATCGGCATAATGGTTCATCACGCTGTCGGCATTGGTGGTGATATATTCTAGGTAAGAAGAGCTGTCCTGCATATTGGCCTCATTCACCAGGGCCTTGTTAAAGAATCCTGATGAGTCTATAACGGCAACGCGCAGGTCTTTTTTGCCTTTCGCGGCGATATAGCCCGTGCCGAATATCAGCAGCAGGTAAAGCAGGGGAAATAAAATGGTAGATATGATAAAGGTCTTTTTCCTTACACGGGTAAGGAACTCTCTTTTGATGACCAGTAAGGTTTTGTTCATATGAAGCGTTTAAGCAGTTGTTTTTTGAAATTGCCTGGCTGCGGGTGTTCCTTCCACCAGTTCAATAAAGATCTGGTTGAGTGAGGGAAGGATCTCGTTGAAGGCATGGATACCGGCATCGGACTGGATGAAAAATCTCAGGATGTCATTGGGAGTATGCCCTTCCCGTATCTTGACGATCATGGAATAATCATCGTTCTGTTTTACGATTTCAAACGCATCGTTGTTGGTAGTGGGCGGCATGGAATCAAAACCAATGCGGTAGAGATTATGTTTGAAATCCTGCTTGATATTTTTCACGGTGCCGTCAAGAATCTTTTTTCCCTTATTCACCAGCACGATATGGTCGCAGATCTCTTCCACCTGCTCCATCCGGTGTGTACTGAAGATAACCGTGGCACCCTTTGTTGCCAGGTTAAAGATCTCATCCTTGATCACATTACTGTTCACAGGGTCAAGACCGCTGAATGGTTCATCCAGGATAATGAGCCGGGGATTGTGCATCACGGTGGTAACGAACTGCAGTTTCTGCGACATGCCCTTGGAGAGGTCTTCCACTTTTTTATTCCACCAGCTTCCCATTTCCAGT
>CAYWSQ010000388.1:0-2236 GCA_964460925.1 uncultured Flavisolibacter sp.
AGAACTACAGGAATCAACCCGGCTAATGGTCAGCGTATCTTTTTAATGAAGAATGGAACAGAAGTTCAATACAATCATGCTGCACCGGCTGCCAGCAGGTGGACACGTGTATCTGATGGTGTAGCCATTACCACACCTCCCAACCAGGCAACTGATGGTGTGATAATCGGGCCAGCTCTTCCAAAATATTTCGGAGGATTTGAAAACACTTTCCGTTACAAAGGTTTTGATTTGAACATCCTTATGTTCTTTAGCGGAGGCAACTATGTGTACAATGGAAGCAAGGCTGGTTTGCACGACAACAGGAACTGGAACAACGCCAAAACAAATCTTGACCGCTGGACCAAACCAGGTGATGTTACTGAATGGCCAAGAGTGGTGTTTGGAGATAACGTATCCAATGGTTCCGCTCTTGTAATTTCCAGCAATATCGAGAAGGGAGATTTTATCAAGGCCAGGAATATCTCTTTGGGTTATACACTTCCGCAGAACCTGAGTACAAGGGCCGGACTGTCAAACGTGCGTTTGTATGTATCTGCCCTTAATGCCTTTACCATTACAAAGTATACAGGTTTCGATCCTGAGATCCAGAGTAACGGTGAAGCCGTGGCCAACCAGGTAGCTAACGGAGCTCCAAGTGTTGACAGGAATGCAGCACCACTTGCCCGTACATTCAACGTAGGTATCAACATTGGATTTTAATTAAAAAGAAAAAACATTATGAAATATAAAATTATCAGTTTAATGTTTGGAGGTCTGCTGGTATTGAGCTCCTGCCGCAAGGAGTTGCTTTCACCAATTCCACAAACACAGATCTCAGATGTAGTGGTATTCTCCACACCTGAAAGGACACTGGCCGCTGTGAACGGTGTGTATGCAGCCGCGAAGACAGGCCAGATCTATGGAGGCCGCTATTTCAATTACCAGGATGCAAGAGGGGAAGAATTCATCAATGAAACCGCCAATGGCGTAACACAACTTGCTACCTGGAACTTTACGGTAACTCCTACTACCAATGAAGTGCAGAACTTTTGGGCAGCTGCTTACACTGCAATCAACAGGGCTAACATTGTGATTGCCGGCGTTGATGCTGCACCTATCAGCGATGCATTGAAAAACCAGTACAAGGGAGAAGCCCGTTTTGTGAGAGCGCTGATCTATCACGCACTGGTTACTATTTATGCCCGCCCCTACTGGGATGGTAATGGCAGCAAGCCCGGTGTGCTGCTTTATACAGAACCCCAGGTATCTTCCGGTGAAAACCAGAAAGCACGGGCATCTGTAGCCGAAATTTATGCCCAGATCATCAACGACCTTGATTTCGCTGAGGCTAACCTTCCATTGACGCACGGTTCTGCAGCGCTCAATGTTACAAGAGCGCACCGCAATACAGCTATTGCATTGAAGACAAGGGTGTATCTCTACATGGGTGATTATGCCAAGGTGATCACTGAAGGAAATAAGCTGGCGCCACAGGCAACAGCGCCCTTCTCTACAACTTCAGGTGTAACACACCAGTTGGTGACCAATATTGCACTGGCTTTTGGCGCAGGCGGACAAACAGCAGAGAACATTCTTTCTTTCCCATTCACTGCGAATGATCTTCCTGGTACACAGAATAGCCTGAACCAGTATTACAGTCCTGGTTCGGCTGGTGGTAACGGTGACTATTCCCTGAATACAGGTGCCACCGGCATTGTTTCCAATGCCGGATGGACAGCAACTGATGCGCGCCGTGCTTTCAACATTACCACGAGCGGTAAGCTCTGGCTGAGAAAATGGACAGCCAATACGGATTACACACCTGCCATCAGGTATGCTGAAGTATTGCTGAACCTTGCGGAGGCTCTGGCCCGTACCACCCCCCTGTCACCTAAGGCAATTGCACTTGTGAATGCGGTAAGGCAGCGTTCAGATGCAGCTACTATTTTGGTTCCTACCACAGGACCTGAACTGATTGATATGATCCTTACTGAAAGGAGAATAGAATTATTGGGTGAAGGTTTCCGTTCCCGCGACCTGCTGCGATTGAATATGAGCATTCCTGCGAAAGGTACGGCTCCTTCCATCGCTCCAAGCAGTCCCCAGTACATCTGGCCGATTCCACAGTCTGAACTGAATGTGAATAAGGCAGCTGCGCAGAATGACGGATATTGATCTTTAAACCGGAATAATGAAAGAAACCCCTGATTTTCAGGGGTTTTTTATTTTTCATTTATTCTTTTACGATCACCGA
>CAYWSQ010000389.1:0-2226 GCA_964460925.1 uncultured Flavisolibacter sp.
TACAAACTGTTTCATACTGGGGCCATCCACATCCACATTCACCGAACCCAGTTTGGTCTTGGTTTGTGATTCAAAAACCGGCTCCACCACTCTTACGGATATGGCAGCTACAATGCTGGCCCTGATATCGGAAGCCTCATAATCTTTTTTGAAAAAATCGCGGATCACTTTCACATAGGCCTCACGGAATGCCGCCTGGTGAGTGCCGCCCTGGGTAGTATGCTGGCCATTAACGAAGGAATGGTATTCTTCTCCATAATCATTATTATGTGTCAGTGCCAGTTCTATATCCTCTCCTTTAAGATGGATAATGGGATAGCGGATGCCATCGGGATTGGTATCGGCGTTGGTCTCCCTGATGAGAAGATCAAGTAAACCATTTTTACTTACATAGGTCTTGCCATTGAAGATGATGCGCAGGCCTGCATTGAGAAAGCAATAGTTCCAGATTTGCTTTTCGAGGTATTCTGGAATAAAATGAAAATTCTTAAAAATGGTTTCATCAGGAATAAAAGTCACCATGGTGCCATTATCCTCGCTGGTTTTTGTTTCTTTATGCTCTTTCACCAACACCCCCCTTTCAAATTCAGCCTCTTTGATTTTGCCTTCACGGGAAGAAGCCACTTTGAAATAGCTGCTCAGCGCATTCACAGCCTTGGTACCCACTCCGTTCAACCCCACACTTTTCTGGAAAACCTTGCTGTCGTATTTGGCGCCGGTATTGATCTTGCTCACCACATCCACCACTTTTCCCAGCGGAATGCCGCGGCCATGGTCACGGATGGTCACCGTTTTTTTGTCAATGGTAACCTCCACGGTTTTCCCGTAACCCATGGTATATTCATCAATACAGTTGTCGATCACTTCCTTTACGAGCACATAGATACCATCGTCCGGACTGGAACCATCGCCCAGTTTACCGATATACATGCCCGGGCGGAGCCGGATATGCTCCTTCCAGTCCAGGCTTTTAATGCTGTCCTCGGTGTACTCAAATAGATTCTTTTTAGTTTCTGCCATAGGATTGTTAAACCATTAATTGGTAAAATTAATTGATTGCCCCCCTTTGGGCCCCCTTATGTTTCCCCTTGCTGTGGAAACAAATTTTGCAGATGTTGCCTGACTATCACTCGCTTAGTGCATAGCCCCATCGGACCCATCTGTTAATCAGGGCGCAAATATATAAATTTTCAAAGTGCGGTTTGCTAAATATATTAGTTTTGACGGATGATAGCCGGCAAGGGGAAAACTTTTATTTTACGTTGATAATCAACATATTGATCACAGTAAAAAAAATTATGGGGGTGGTTGCCATTATGAAATGAAAACGCCTACTTTTGTTTCATACACGGGCACCAATAATGCAGCCTGGGAACCAGAACTACCGTCTTACACTTACCCATTAATTCTACTTACAAAAACCTGTTTTTTCGCTTACTGACCCATCAGGATTTATTAATAACCACCAAAATGGAGGATTGAGTATGTATTCGTATGGATTATTGGAACCTGGGTGTTATTACCTGGTGCAGGAGGAACTGACATCCCCTGTAGAACTGATCAAGGTGACCGTTGAATCGGATCATTGCATGTTTGTACACAAATATGCCGATGAATTGTTGACCCAGTGGAAAAGAAAGAACGACAAACTCCATGATATCATTGAATGCCTCAGTGATGAGATGGTGGAGGTCTGGGAAAAACATTATAATAATAACGAGGAGTCCTATTACGAAGGGGACGACGAATAATTATTACGCGAACGGTAGAAGCTGCGTAACTGCTTTGTTTAATTTTAGAGAAACATAAGAAGTTATGCAGCTTTCTTTTTCAGCCAGGATCGCCCTGTTCATCCTGGTTTGCATGAACGTACAGGCCAGCGCACAGGACAGGTTACCGGAAGATTATTTAAGTGCAGATTTTCATAAGGGCAGGCGTGACGCGGCCCGTGCCCTGATGCCGGCCAATTCAGTGATGGTGGTCTTTGCTGCGCCTACCCGCACCTTCTCCAACGATGTGGAATATAATTACCACCAGAATCCTGATCTCTATTATTTTTCTGGTTACAAAGAACCAAATGCTGTATTGCTCATTTTTAAAGAGATGCAAAAAGCTTCAGACGGTTCAACCTATGATGAAATCTTCTTTGTACAGAAAAAAGACAAACAGGCCGAACACTGGGATGGCCGCAGGCTGGGTGTGGAAGGCGTGAAAAAGAAACTCGGC
>CAYWSQ010000390.1:0-2199 GCA_964460925.1 uncultured Flavisolibacter sp.
GGATTTGCCTGTAAGCTTCATAGCGCGGCATCAGTTTAAGCTTTGCAAGAAGTGAGGAAGGCAGGTTCTCTGGAATATCTTTTTCCTGGATCAGCGACAACAGCACGGAGGTGAGTTTACCGATCTGACGGCCACCCAGGTTCTTGGTTTTTAATTTTTCGGTTGATGGATAGACCGGCTCTAAAGAATTCTTCCCTTGAATTTCCTGTGAAGCCAGTTCAAGTTCCGGGTGCACGATCTGGGGTTTACCCATAAAAAAACCCACTTTCCCATAGGCCAGGAAAACCTCGTCCTTCTTCAATAATTTTTCTACCCAGTGCAGGGCCTTGAACCAGGTAAGCTCCATTACACCGGTGCTGTCTTTCAAAGTTGCTATGATCCTTTTACTGCTGCCTGAACCTGTGAGTTCGTAATACATCAACCGTCCCTGTACCAACGCATGATCCGTTGCCGGTGTAAGTGAAGCGATGGGGGTGATCCTCGTTTTATCGAGGTGCCGGTAAGGAAAATGATGCAGCAGGTCGTGAAAGCTGAAAATGGCCAGCTCTTTTTTAAGCAGGTCACCACGCAGGGGACCAACACCTTTCAGGTATTCAATGGGACTTGATAATATATTGGCAGAAGTACTGATAAGATGATTTAGACAAAAATATAAGGTAAAGACGAGGCACAAGCGGGGAAAAAAAACAGGATGTGGAAGTATTCTTTACTTCGAAACAACCTGCTGATGATTTATTCTGCCATTGAAATGACCCCTTGCATCTATAAATTAATAGATAGACAGAAACTGCGTGGCACTTGCCCGGATAAGTATTATTCCCTATTTTGAGGATCCCAAATCCAATATGCATCGAACCATACTCCAGATCAACCTCGTTTTTTCCGATTACAAATTTGGACTGCTTGCCTTTGTAACGGCATTTGTAGTGGCCATGATAGCCATGCCACCACTGATCCGCATGATCTTCCGATTCAAATTATTTGATGTACCGGATCTCCGCAAGGAGCATGTGGCACCCATACCCACAATGGGAGGCATAGCGTCCGGCATCGGCATGATCGCGGCCTGCCTGCTCTGGCTGGATTTTAACCGTGACAGTTTCATGGTTTCTTTTTTCTTTTCGATTGGGGTATTGCTGGCCGTGGGTATCATGGATGACCTTAAGAATATGCCGGCGCGCTATAAGCTTGCCCTGCAGGTAGCGGTGGGTTGCCTGATCGCATTCAGCGGTGTGAGGATCACCAGTTTCAATGGGCTGCTGGGTATCTATGACCTGCCGGTAACGGCTCAATACAGTTTCACCATCCTTGCCATTGCTGGTATCACCAATGCCTTCAACCTCATTGATGGAATAGACGGGCTGGCAGGCGGACTGGGTTTTATGAGCCTGGTGATACTTGGACTGTTTCTCACCATGTCCGGTGATTCCAACAATGCCATCATAGCTTTTGCATTAGGGGGAGGCCTGCTGGGCTTCCTGTATTATAACTTCAATCCGGCACGCATATTCATGGGTGATACCGGATCGCTGGTGCTTGGATTTGTAATCTCGGTATTATGTATCCGGCTGATACAATTGAATACATCCATGACAAGCCCGGTTCTTACGCATGTACCCATTTTTGCATTGAGCGTGGTGGCCATACCTGTATTTGACACGCTCAGGGTGTTTGCAATCAGGATCTGGCAGGGCCGCTCACCATTTTCCCCCGACAAGAACCATATCCATCACCTGCTTACCTGTAACGGATGGAGCCATAGCTTCACATCCAAGATCATTTGCGGCGTTCACGCCATGATCCTGGTGCTGGGTTACTTTCTGAAAAATACATCCCAGGTCATTGGATTGGCCATCCTTCTTTGCATGATGCTTCTGATGGTAAAGGTTTTCCAGAAACTGAAACTGTCGGAACAAATGAAAGAGAAAATGAAGGTGAGCCCGGAATAACAATTTACTTCAATACAAATACGGGCAGGAAGCAAACCTGCTTTTTTCCACCTACTTAATACTCGTATATCCCGGGACTGCTATAAATCATTTTGATACCGGTGTTGAATCTAAATTTTAGGATAAGGATTCATCAATTACTGCCCCGCTCACAGGAATCAATTTTTATCCCGGCCGTTTTATTCTGCAATGGATTTACAGGTAATTCAGCCACTGTTTACGGTGGAATTTCCCTGTTGATTTTACTTGT
>CAYWSQ010000391.1:0-2185 GCA_964460925.1 uncultured Flavisolibacter sp.
GGCTGAACAAAAACAGGAACTCGATGCCATCCGTAATGAATGCCAGTTACTGGCTTATTCAAATGTTGAGATCTCAGGTAAAAAGGAAGAGCTGAAAGAAAGGATAACCAGGCTTTCTTCCCAAATAGAAGCTGGAAACAGTTAACATACAATTGGAACTTCCAGGTGTTTAAGAATCACAATTGCGCAGCGCGTAGCCTCTCCCCGCCCTGCTCACTCGCCCTGCTCACTCTGCATACTTATATCCTACTCCTCTTACAGAATGAAAATATTTGGGATTTCGGCTGTCGGCCTCGAAATATTTTCTGAAGTTCAGGATGAAATTATCAATAGTGCGGGTGGTGGGATAAACATTGTAACCCCATACCGACTGCAGGATCTTTTCCCTCGGCACCACTTCGTTTTTGTTTTCAATCAATAATTTAAGCAGCATGGCTTCCTTCTTGCTCAACTGGATCTTTTCTCCCTGTGCATTCACTGCCTCCTGGGCTTTGAAATCAATCGTATGTCCTCCAAAACTGTATACATCACCTACAGATGATTTATCCTGCAGCTTTTTATTTTTCTGGATCAGCTTCAATACCCTGAGCAGTAGTTCTTCCAGGTTGAAAGGTTTGGTGAGGTAGTCATCCGCTCCTTTTTTCAGGCCCATTACGCGGTCGGCGCTGCTGTCCTTTGCGCTCAGGATCAGGATCGGCACCTCTGTATTGGTCAGCCTTATATTTTGTGTTACATTGAAACCATCGATCTCGGGTATCATGATATCCAGGATGATCAGGTCGAAATATTCATTCTGCACTGCTTTCATGGCTGCTATGCCGTCGAATGCGCTGGTTACCTGGTAACCTTCCAGTTCCAGGTTCATCTTCAGGGCTTCGTGCAGATTTTCTTCATCCTCTACCAGCAGGATAGAAGGTTTGTTTGAATTGTACATCAATAAAATTTAGTTTCTGAAACTCACGATAAAATTACTGCCTTGCGGGTGATTATCGGTGATGCTCACGCTGCCATTGTGGTCTTCAGCAATTTTTTTGCATAGGTACAATCCCAGCCCGGTGCCTTTGGCCACGCGGGTGGTTTCATTGCCAACGCGGTAAAATTTTTTGAAAACTTCTTTTTTCTCATCGGCGCTGATTCCCGGGCCGAGGTCATTCACTTCAAGAACCACCTTACCCTTATCGGAATAAAGCTTTACCGTGATGGGCTGGTCCGCAGGAGAATATTTATTGGCATTCTCCAGCAAATTACTCAACATCAGCTTCAGCAGGAGCGCGTCTCCGGTAAGATCTATATCAGGGTGAATGTCCGTTTCAAGTTTTCTTTCCGGGTACCTGGCACTGAAATGAACCACCACATCATTCACAAGATCTGACAGGTTGAGTTCTTCCTTGTTCATGGAATAAGCTTTCACATCAAGCTGAGATGAGATCAGGATATTATTGATCAGCGCATCAAGTCTCATGGTTTCCTGCAGGGTCATCTGAAGGATCTTTTCCTTTTTAACTTCATCCAGTTTATGGCGCTGCAATGTTTCAAGGTTCAGCCTCGATACAGCTATGGGAGTTTTGAGTTCATGGGTGATGGCCATCACAAAATTCTGCTGCTGCTGTTGCAGCCTGAATTGTTTTCTCACTGAGCGGTACACGTAAAAAGCACCAAAGAGGATCAGCACGAAAAAGGTTACGCCTTCACCGATATACTTGGTCCGGTTTCTTTTTCTCTCATCTTCAAATCCTGCAATGGCTTCCTGGTAAGCGGGGGTATGGGCGGGATGCGTATCCTCCAGGGCCTGGAGGTGCAGCCGGTACATATCTTCGTTTTGAATAAGCAGGGAGATGAGCCACCAGAGCAGGGCTGCTATGATGTATACCAGCAGCACCCAGTAGATGATGGTGGTCTTTTTTTTATGCGCCTCCATCTTACCTGGTTTTCTTTTCTATGCGCAGTCCCACATTCATTACATGGGGCAATGGATCGTCGCGCATGATTTGTTCAATGGTGAACGTATAAAGGCCTTTCTTCAGCATGAAGCCCGCTTCCGGCGTCACCCTTACCCGGTGTTCGTAAAGATCATCCATTGCGGAACCGAGCCAGCCTTTTTCATTGGAAGCCAGTGAAAGTTCCAGTTGCTCGGAATAGGCGGAATCAGCAGGAGGCTGAATGGTAAGCCTTACCCAGATATTAT
>CAYWSQ010000392.1:0-2184 GCA_964460925.1 uncultured Flavisolibacter sp.
TTATAATTATGAATTTGTTGTTCCCCATGGCTTCTACATTGGCCTGGCCTTATATACTACAGGCTGGCTCCTGCTTCATTTTTTAAGTGGTGCATACAATGATTTATATAACAAATCCAGGCTTACTGAATTCATTCGCAGCGTGGTTGTAATCTTCATCGGTTGCGTAGGATTGCTTTTCTTTTTTATCCTAAAGAACCCCCAGACCAATAACCAGAATTATTACCTCGAGTTTTACAGCTTGCTGTTGCCTATGCTCATACTCACGCTCCTGGCAAGGCTTATATTTCTGAATGTAATTAAGAAGCAACTGAATAAAAAGCAGGTCTTTTTCAATGCATTACTTATCGGTTCCGGGAAAAAAGCTGAAGAATTCCTGCAATCCTTTTACAGCACCCGCGAGCAGGGTGGCTACCGGATCACAGGCTTTTACAACAGTAACGGCAGAAGCAATATTGTCCTCCCCGCAGGAATTACACTTTATGAAAAGGATGCCGATATATCAGACATCATTGAGAAGCAGCAAATCGAAGAAGTTATAGTGGCTGTTGAGAAGAATGAAAGGGAAATGCTCACCGGGATTCTGCAGCACCTGAGCGATCACGAGGTGAATATAAAGATCACACCCGACACGGTGGATATCATCAGCGGTGCCCTTCAGACCAATAATGTTCTCGGTGTTCCGCTTATTGATATTCATTCAGGCCTGCTTCCGTCATGGCAGCAAAATATCAAAAGGGCCATTGACCTGGCGGCTGCACTTGCAGGGCTGATCATACTTTCACCATTACTTGCATACACTTATATAAGAGTAATGTTATCCTCCAAAGGGCCGGTAATTTTCAGGCAGGAAAGAGTCGGCTATAAAGGAAGAACGTTCACCATGTATAAGTTCAGATCAATGCAGGTAGACGCAGAACCTGATGGACCCCAGCTGAGCAGCGACAATGATCCTCGCATCACACGGTGGGGACGTACCATGCGCAAATGGCGACTGGATGAACTTCCGCAGTTATGGAATATTCTGAAAGGAGAAATGAGCCTGGTTGGCCCCAGGCCTGAAAGAAAATTCTATGTAGACCAGATCGTAAGAATTCATCCTGAATATAAATACCTGTTTAAAGTAAAGCCAGGCCTGACCAGCTGGGGAATGGTGAAGTACGGTTATGCATCTTCGGTTAGCCAAATGATCGAAAGAATGCCATATGACCTGCTTTATGTAGAGAATGTTTCCCTCGCACTCGATTTCAAAATTATGCTTTATACCATACAGATCATTCTTGCGGGTAAAGGCAAATAGTAATCCCCTATATTTAAACTGTGAAACCAGTAGTTATACCTGCCATTATTTTCCTGTTTACTTTTCAATACGCTTTTGCTCAAAACTATTGGCAACAAAAAGTGGATTATGAAATAGCAGTGACACTGGATGAAGTATCTCATTCAATTAACGCTGCTGCCACCATACGTTACCGGAATAATTCACCGGACACCCTAAATTATTTATGGTTTCATATCTGGCCCAACGCCTACAGTCATGATGGCACAGCATATTCCCATCACGAAGTGAAAAACGGCAACACGAAGTTTTATTTCAGTGAAGAAAAAGACAAAGGATATATTAACAGGCTTCAGTTTCGAACAAATGACGTGTTGATGCAAACGGAAGACCATCATCAACATAACGATATCATCAAACTATTATTGAATAAAGCTTTAGCGCCTGGAGAAACAATCATTATAAATACTCCATTTCATTTAAAGTTCCCCGCTGTGTTTTCCCGCAGCGGTTATTTGAATGGCACTTACCTGGCCGCTCAATGGTATCCTAAACCAGCGGTCTACGACAGGAAAGGCTGGCACACTATGCCCTA
Organism: uncultured Flavisolibacter sp.; assembly: GCA_964460925.1. Lineage (GTDB taxonomy): Bacteria > Bacteroidota > Bacteroidia > Chitinophagales > Chitinophagaceae > Flavisolibacter. Next base: position 1,875 of record CAYWSQ010000392.1, read on the forward strand.
TCTTGACCAGGGAGAATTTTACAGTGAGTTCGGAGACTACAAGGTAAGTATTTCTGTACCTGATTCATTCCGTGTTTATGCTTCGGGGAAACTTCAACCGGGATCAACATACACTTATACCGCCAATAATATCCACGATTTCGCATGGGTGGCCACAAAGAATTATGCAGTGGCTGAAGACACCATGATCCTGGATGGAAAAAATATTTCAATAATTGCAGCATATAAAGAAGAGAACGCAGATCTATGGAGCGGAGCCGTAGAACAAACAAAAACAGCGATCAGGGAAATGTCTGAATTACTGGGCAAT
>CAYWSQ010000393.1:0-2178 GCA_964460925.1 uncultured Flavisolibacter sp.
GTAATCATACCTGTAGGCAGGGGAAGTGTTCGGCCCGTTCCAGACAGTAACATGGCAGGTATAATTGCCGAATACGAGTTTTCCTCCCGTTTTGGCGGGGGTGCTGCCGGACGAATAAACAGCAGTGGCGGCCTGGGATCTCTTCCAGGAATTTGCAGCCCTGGCCGCATCCTTTGAAAAGCGGCTTGCTAAAGATTGATCCTGGGCAGTTGCTTTATTTAAAAATAATGACGCTTCCCTGGCTTTCCCCATTGCATGCAATGATACAGCCAGCATATAATTTACATACGGATCAGATGCATCTTTTGCGAGGGAAAGCCTGAATCGTGACTCCGCGCTTCGGAATTCATTTCTTTCATAATATTCGATCCCATAAAAAGCTTCCAGCCCGGCCGAAAGCATTTCTGTATCCTTGCCACCGGTTGCACGGGAATATTTGATGCGTTCAATAAAGGTTTCAAGGGTTTCTTTTCCCGGGCCAGTGTGGCTCTTAATGACTGATCCTGCTTCTGGAAAGTCCTTGCTGAATCGTGCTTTTAAAGAAGGTTCTCTTCTGAATGCAATTTCAAGGAATTCCTGGGCTTGCTTAGTCTTGTAAGGATCATTTTGTTTCAACAGGGCTACCGCAAACTGGTAATTAGTATATGGATGATCTTTATGACTATAGAGTATGGACCTGAAAGATGATTCGGCGGATGAAAAATTTCCGGCCTCCAGGTATTCCTGTGCGTATAAAAAATCAGAACCCAGGCTCATAAAGGCTGTTTCGCTTCCACCAGAAATTTTAGATTGCTTCAACCTGCTCACATATTGATCAAGCGAATCTGTCTGGCCAAAAACAGTTGAGGTGATCATGGCAGACAGGATGATCAGGATATTTCTCATAGTTATAATTTGAGGAGCCCAAATATCCCGAGATCCAGGTCCTGGCAAATACCCAGTCAACGGTAATTTAATCCTCAACTCGTCAACCTCGTAATTTTCCTAGCTTCCCGACAAAAACAATCGTAATTCTACGTGATTATCAACATTTTTCGAAAATTATCTACATCAATAAACGTAAACGAATTACAACCTCATCCGTTAGATGTATGCATCTTTACAACACCAATATCCGCCTATGCTTTAAAAAGCGATGATGGCAAACCAATACCTCTGAAAAACAGAAAATACCTTTGAAGAACCAGATGATCCTTTGAAAAACCGAAGCTTCATCCTTTGAAAGACCATGACCTCTACCAGAGATTGATCAGGAATCAAATTTCCTGGTCCAAAAAAAAGTTCACAACCCCGCCTAAGCGGGGTTTTTTTGTGCTCCGGACTATAATTCATACTTTAACAGCCAGGCTGCCGTTTTAAATATGGCCATCAGGAAAATATGAAGCATTTCTTCCCGGTTATATTTATACTTTTTTCTTATCCTGTTTCTGCGCAGCCGGCGGCAGTGTTGCTTGATAATTTCAATCGAAACGATTCAGTGAAAGTAGGAGTACCTGCCGGCAGTACCTATGAATACTGGCTGGAATACGGGGAAGTAAGCTGTCCTTCAGCCATCCGCATCCACAACAACGCATTCGAAATGTCGAAGAATGCAGTTAGTGGTTCAACCTGTTATTTCTCCAATGCCAAGGCGGCAAATATTGAAATGACTTATAAGTATTCCACCACCTTTGCCAATGCACCCGGAAAGTTGGAGTGGTATTTCAATATGCAGACCAATGTGTCTGACCCTACCGGTTTTAACAACGGCCAGGTGGGAGCTGCATTCGTGGTGGGTTGCACTACATCAGACCCTTTCAATAATCCTTCAGGATATGCAGTAGTTTATGGTGATGCTGCAGATGACCGGGTAAGGCTGGTATGGTTCACAGGTTCGTTCTCCAACGGAAGCATGTCAGATATCGTTTCGGTACCTGCACCGGCGAACAAGACCGACCACATGAGCATCAGGGTAACTTTCGATCCCTGTACAGGCGAATGGTCTTTACGTATGCGTAATGACGGTTCTTCATTTGCCAACCCGTCTACCATAACCGGTGAACCCGAAAGTTCTGAAAAAGCCGTCAATACATTCCTTACCTCCACAAACCTTCCCTGGATTGGCGGGATCTGGAATCATGGCTCTTCTGCGGGTATAGTTAAGTTTGATAACGTTTATATACCGGACCCTTCTGCTTC
>CAYWSQ010000394.1:0-2170 GCA_964460925.1 uncultured Flavisolibacter sp.
CTTCCTTGCCCGGCGCTATCGGCTCCTGGGGTTTTTCAGCCACCGTACAGCCGCAACCCGCAGCTACATTATTGATCACCAACGGACGGTTGCCCGCGTTCTTGAACCTCCAGGAGATTTCCAGCATTTGTCCCTTTGCAATTTTGCCCAGGTCCTGGTCAATAGGATCGATCCATTCGATCCTGGTATAATTGGCCGTGTCATTCATGGCCGCTGCTTTTAGCGAATCACTGTTATGATCATGGCCTCCGGCCTGTTTGTCATCACTGCAGGCAAACAAAACACCGGCTATTAAAAAAAGAAATAAATATTTCATCGAAAATTTTTTTGCAAGGGCAAAGGTAAATCAATAAGCTTTTAGGCTTTCTTAAAATCCGTTTTGTGCAGTTTTCCCTGTTGTACGAGTTCCTTATGAATGTTATCAAGTATCCCGTTTACAAACTGCCCGCTCTGCTGGGTGCTGTATTCCTTGGCGATATCAATATATTCATTGATGGTGACCTTGGGTGGGATGGTTTCAAAATAAAGCAGTTCGGAAACACCCAGTTTCATGATGATCATGTCCAGCGCCGCTATTCTTTCCGCATCCCAGTTCTTCAGGCGGGGAAAAATATAGCTTTGCAGGTGTTCTTCTTTTTCAAGAGTTGTGGTCAGTAAAATTTTGGCGAAATTCCATTTATCTGCACTCATCACTTCCTTGAAATCGGCCTGGCCGGGTTTGTGTATGGCACCGGTAAGTAGCTGAACCACCATTTCCGCGTCATCATCCCAGTTCATGAACAGTTCCTCCACGTGAGAAACAAAATTGTCATCATTGAGCATTTTCTCGTGTAGTATAAATTCCAGGATCTCTTTTTCTTCCTTTGGATCCCTTTCCTGCGCGGCTGTGTATTTTTTATACTCCGGGCTGTCAGCCAGGTTCAAATAGATTTTGCGTACTAGTTCCCGGTCGATTTTAAGGTCAGGTTTCATCCTTCCCAGTTCAACCTGGAAAGAAGCATCTTCCCTGATCTTCCAGAGGATCTCATTTCCCGAGATCTTGGTATTTACATTCAGATCGGCTTCGCTGGGCAGGTGCTTGCTGCTGCGCACATAGGAATCCTTTTCCGCATAAGCGGCCAGCTCTGTGAGAAAATAAGTGAGGTAAACAAACATTTCCTTGGACTGCTCGAAATGTTTCTGAAGGAGTTTGATGGGTTCACCCGGTTTGATCTCTTTTTCCAGTGTACTTAATGTGTAAAGCGTCTGCATCACTTTCACCCTGATATTCCTTCTGCTGATCATAATCCAAGAACGATTTGAACCGGCGAAGATAAGTGAAAGAGGCCAATAGCCATTAGCTATTGACATGGACTCACCTGATCAATACAGTCGTTCCCTTCATCTGCCGCTTCTCTTTCGAATCCCTGTCCGTGTATTGCAACACCCATACATACACTCCCGATCCCTGTTCTATTCCGTTGACCTTTCCATTCCAGCCAATTTTCCAGTCGCGGGTTTGAAAAACAAGCTGGCCCCAGCGGTTGAAGACCTTGAAATCAAGATTTTCAGCCTTGATGGCATTAAGCGGGAAGAGCAAATCATTTTTACCATCATTGTTGGGAGTGAAGGCTGTTGGAACTGCGAGGTAACAACTGCTGTAAATTTTGATGGTCTTCTCAACAAAGGCTGTACATCCAATGCTGTCAGTAACCGTGTATCTTACCTGGAATGGAGTGGTTACAAAGGGAGGTGCATAGGTATGCCCGGGTGAAGGCAGGGTTGAACTGCTTCCATCGCCAAAGGTCCAGTGATGCTCGGTGATGTAATTTCCGGTGGCAGTACCGGTAAACAAAACTTCTTCATTCGGGCAGTTATCTTCAAAAGCTGTAAATGCTGCTTTGATCCCATTGTCAAGTGCGATGGTTTGTGCAGCGGTATCCACGCAAAAACCATTGCTTACAGCAAGCTGGATATTTTTATTATCAAACACCTGGTAAATTCCTCGCGGGTTTTGCAGGTTGCTGCTGATATTATCATCCATCAGCCAGTGCCAACTGTTCACACCATGGGCGCCATCATGAAAAAGATCAATTGTATCTCTTGTACAACCGTAAAATTTTTGCCAGGTGAAATCCGCGTTCACTGTATCCTTCAATTCAAAACTAATGGTTGATCCTACCGGTGTGGG
>CAYWSQ010000395.1:0-2151 GCA_964460925.1 uncultured Flavisolibacter sp.
GAAAGTCAGCGGGAGATGATTATTCGCCGGCAAGAGCAGGAGGCCGCAAACCGGGAACGGTTAAAAAAACTCGAGGCACAACTTGCAGAGCAGAAACGACTTAAAACCGAAGCAGATTACAGGGAATTAAAGGAATTGCTCCCCTCAGCAACCTCCCTCAATGATCAAATCAGAGTGCTGGAGTTCATGGCAGAAATAAAACCCGCAGATGAAGACCTGATGCTGTTGTTTGGATGTAAGGTGCAGGCTGGTCGACCCGCCCGCGAGCTACATATAATTGTAATGAAGATGTCGGCAGACTTTAGAAAAGAATGGGGAGAGGACATCAATGCCGGATACGTAGAAGGATTTATCAGGCAGGCTGAATACGGGAATGCTTTGGAACGCTGCAACTGGAAATTTGATGACGCGAATGCCAGCGCACACCATTTATACGCTGCCCTGCAGTTTACGGCCTATGCCAGGGCAGTGGCTATCACTGATTCCATAGAAGCACATTTTCCAGGCGCAGTATCGCTTATGAAACCGCTGCGGGAGGCGCTGCAACTTCTCCGCAATACTGAAGCTAAGCGTGTTGAAAAAACTCAGTCAGCTGATACGCTGTACCAGTACGCATTGCAGCGAAGGCTGGATGGGAAAATCGATTTTATGAACCTCGTGCTTCTGACTACCTGCATCAGGCTCGATCCGAAACCGGAAGCGTACAGGGAAGAGAGGCTGTATCTGAATGCCATCTTAAATTGTCATAAGGCACAGGCAGAAGATGAAGCTTATTTTTTAAATCAATAATGAACCAGGATGAAAATCTTATTTTTTCTCGTTTCCCTCTTGCCTGTACAGCTTGTTCAGGCCCAGTATAATGGATTCGTAAATGAAAGAATGCCGGACAGGAAAGGGGAATATATGGTGTACAGGACCAGTATGAACGGAAAAGATTCCGTTATCTTTTTTAGTTTAAAAAACGGTGAGCGGGTGTTTGAGTTTGCAAAGGGAGATATGGGCAGAGATCTGCAGTTAGCGAAAGCGGGGATTACTTTTCAGGATGAATTGAAAAGTAGGCTCAGGCTGAACGCAAGAACATTTATGACCCCTCAAAAAAACTGGAAGCAATAAAGTGTTGAATACTTATCTGAAAATATTGGCTCCGACGACCTGGATATGGCTTATGATGTCAATGGTCTTTTTGTAGATGTAAGAAGTAAATCGGTTATCCTGTTTGTCACAAAAGACGATCGTACATACTTTTTTAATATCACATGGAAAGACGGGGATGATCAAAATAGAAAACCAAAATTTTTCCGGTCTGTATATACCACTAAAGACTACTTCACAACAAATTTCATTTTTTCACCCGACGGGACGACTGCCTATGTGGATGGCCGGCTGTATAATTTTAAGAAGAATAAGGAAGTGTGGAATCACCTGAAACGCCCCATGGAAACTTCCAAACCGGGTGCACTAAGCGCAGATGCATTACATATCGCGGTGGTGAACGATGACAACCGAATAGACATCCTGAACTTTAAAACGGGAAAATTTATTCGCCAGTTGTCTCCTATGCCGCCAATTCCTGCAGGATACGAGTTTTTCAGAATGGCACCGGCGTCTGATATGAAGACTTATGTAGTTTCATTTATACATAAGGACAAATCCCTGAAGGTAGATTATATGGTTTTTGATGACGGAACTTTTAAGCAACTGGTCATTTGACCAGCCCATGAAAAGAATAAAACGCTGGTTTTATGTAATTGCTATCGCCATTTTTTCAGTTTTGCTGGTGGCATTTGCATAGGACATTAAACACCGCGCTCAAATTGAACTTTTGGGGATAAAGGCAGGGCGGCAGGAAATTCCAAAGGCTGTTGCCGCGTTATTGGGGTCAGAGGCAGCATTGGAGTGGCGGTATTGGCGACGGGTGCAAGTTTATATTGTTCTCTGCGTAAGCGCCGTGTAACTTAATGAGCACCTCTTTTTCTTTAACGAGGGTTGTACCTGCCCACTATGCGATTGTAATTATACATATAAATCGCTGTTTAAATTCTTGAAAGTATTATTATGCAAATACTTCCCATGCTGGTTATATTCTTTGGTATTCAGGTAAAAATGGCCATCGAGTTTACGATCAATAAAAGCAAAAGGAAGCAGATCGTT
>CAYWSQ010000396.1:0-2134 GCA_964460925.1 uncultured Flavisolibacter sp.
CCCAATGTAAACATCCAGGGAAAGGCTTTTGACCTGGGTAAAAAAGCCCAGGCCATCTTGTTCGGGCAATGGGTTGCATCACAGGCTTCAACAATTGATGTGCTGGTGAATAATGCAGGAACTTTTATCCCTGGCAATATTTCTGAAGAACCTGACGGTGCACTGGAAACCATGCTTGAGGTGAATCTTTTCAGCGCTTATCATACTACCCGTGCGCTTCTTCCTAAAATGATGGCTGCCCGGTCAGGCCATATCTTCACGGTCTGTTCCATCGCCAGTCTCTCTGCTTACCCCAATGGGGGTGCATACAGCATCAGCAAATATGCTTTGATGGGAATGACCAAGAACCTGAGGAACGAAATGAAACCTCATGGGATCAGGGTGACAGCCATCATTCCTGGAGCGGTTTATACAGATTCATGGAAGGGGAGCGGGGTAGCTGAAGACAGGATCATGGAAGCGAGGGATATTGCCCGCCTGATATTTTCAGCAACGCAGTTGTCGCCACAGGCAGTTGTGGAGGAGATCGTGGTGCGCCCGCAGCTCGGCGATCTCTGACCATTCATACTTCCCTGTAGCCATCATTGAATTAAGGTCAGGCCGTACAGCAAGCCCTTACTATTTTTAAATCATGAGGCTATCCTGCATTATATGTTTCCTGCTGCTTGCGATTACGTCAATGTCGCAAAGACTGCAGACAATCGTGCCTGGCAGGCCGGTAGTTATCGGAACTGCTTTCCAGGTTCAATACGTAGTGCTGGATCCTGCTGACCTCTCCGGCTTTACTCCACCAGTCTTCGAAAATTTTGAAATTGTGAGTGGCCCCCATCATTACCGGGGCAATGCCTTGCTCAATGGACGCGTACAGCCCATTGAAAACATCACTTACACATTGGTTCCGGGTCGCACGGGAAAGCTGCCCGTCAAAGGACTCAAAGTTGCATTCAAATCGGGAGTGGAATCCTTCAGTGAAGATGCATTCATTGATGTTGTGGCACAACCGGCACAGAGTTTCTCTGCCCGGTCAAGCTTTACCGATGCTGTTTTGTATGGGCCATCAACACGGGTGAACCTTGACCAGGTAATTAATGAAAACCTATTCATCAGGGCTGTTGTCAATAAAAAAACCTGTTATGTAGGTGAGGCTATCACGGCTTCCTTCAAATTATATTCAAGGTTGCAATCCGCTTCCGAACTGGTGCGGGTGCCCAGCCTTTATGGTTTCAGTGTGATTGATGTGCTGGACATCAGGGAAGCCCACCAGGCGGTAGAAACCATTGATGGAAAAGTTTTTAATACTTCAATCCTGCGCCAGGTGCAGTTATACCCCGAACAGGCAGGCAAACTGGTAATTGATGAAATGGTGCTGAAGAATGAGATCGAATTTGATGATTCGCTGGAGAATGATAAAAAAACTATTGTTCACAAAGAACTCCGGAGCAAACCGATCGAGATCCTGGTGAAGGCGCTGCCTGCCAAAAGGCCGGATAGTTTTTCCGGGGCAGTTGGCACATTCAGCATCTCATCAAATCTTGATGCCGCAAGGAAAGAAGTGAACCAGCCTGCCCGTTTTAGTGTACGCATTACCGGGAGCGGCAATTTTATCCAGATGCCTGAACCGGTGATCACCTGGCCTGCAGGCATCGAGAGTTTTGAACCGGTGATCACTGATGAATTGAATACTTCAAAGATTCCTGCCGAAGGTGTTCGGACCTACCTGTACCAGGTGAGTGCTGACAGCGCAGGCAGGTACCAGGTTCCCGCGGTCGGCTTCAGCTTTTTTGACCCGGGAAAGGATAGTTTCAAAACCATCTATACGGAAGCATTGGATCTTGAAATCATTCCGGCTCCAGAAAGAAAAAAATCAAATGTTTCAATTCCAGGGAGCAGTCAACCCCTTGTATGGCCATGGATCGTTGGGGCAGTGGTTGTGAGTATGATTATTTACCTGGTGGTAAGAAGAAACAGGAAACCCGAACCGGTAATGGAAGTGGTGGAAAAGCCTCTTGCCGTCAGTGAAAAATGCAGGGCACTCAACCTGCATGCTATGGATGACAGGGAAGCCTGCATCCAGGTCAATAAATTATTATCGGAATTGCATAAGGTTAACCCGGTTATCACGGCTGAACAAAAA
>CAYWSQ010000397.1:0-2092 GCA_964460925.1 uncultured Flavisolibacter sp.
GGTTCAAGCTGCAAGACCTATAGGTATTGAACATGTTGAGGAAATAGATTGTTTTGAGGGATACTATCAGTTCAACATTAATTTTTTGATAGCTTCAAGCTGCAAGGTTCAAGCTGCAAGACCTATAGGTATTGAACATGTTGAGGAAATAGATTGTTTTATGAAATACTATTCAGTTCACCATAAAACTTATGCAGGATAATTTGAAATCCGCTTCACCATTATCAAAGTAAGTATGAGTATCTGAAGTCTTGCAGCTTGTACCTCGCAGCTTGAACCTTGCAGCTTGAACCTTGCAGCTTGCAGCTCTTCCATCTCTCCGCTACTTCAGCATCTTCTCCAGCGTTGCTCCCAACTCGCTGCCATGCAGGTTCTCCGCCACAATATTGCCTGCCGGATCAACCAGTACATTATAGGGAATGCTACGTACGCCATAAAGGGCTGCTGCCTCACTATCCCAGAATTTTAAATCACTCACATGACTCCAGTTGAGCTGGTCATCCTTAATGGCCTGCAGCCATTCGTTGCGGTCTTTATCAAGAGAAACACCAAGGATGGTAAAATTTTTATTTTTAAAGCGGTTGAATGTGGCTACAATATTCGGGTTTTCTTTTCTGCACGGTGCACACCAGCTTGCCCAGAAATCCACCAGCACATATTTGCCACGGAAGGCTGATAGGGGCAACGGATTCCCTGAAGTATCTGGTAAACTGAATTGGGGCGCCGGGCTGGGTTTCATTTTTGATTTCTGATCCGCGATCACTGAATGTTGGGGAAAACGTGTAGCGGCAGACTGAATGATCTCTGTTGTTTCCGGTTTGGTAAATCCTTTGAATCCGTATTGTGATGCCCTGGTTTGAAAAGAGCCTAAAGCATATAAAACCAGGATCGGGCTCTTGCTTTCATCAATAAAACTGCGTGCATATTTTTTCAGGCCATCTGCATTATCCTGGTACTGGGTGAATTTAACGGCGGTAAGACTGTCGTTATAATTTTTCTGAACCGGGTCAGTAGCGGTCAGCTTGGAAAGACTGTCTACTTCGCGCATAAGATTTAGATGCGTTGAAAGTTTCTCATTCACTGTCCTGTCAAATTCAACCATAGCCTGGGTCGCTGATGATCCTTTTACAGAGTATGGCGCTTGCTGGTTGGCCGGATCTGCCGAAATGATCACCTTTCTTGAATCATTGATCACCAAAGCAAAAGGATATGCCTGGTCCTTCGCACGTAAACTGAATAAGCCTTCTTCTTTTACGGTGGCACTCAGCAGGAAATTTCCCTGGTTGTCAAGTGTGGCTGAATCAATGATCATGGGCTGCCCGTTTGCCGGGTTCTCTTCCAGGTAAACCATGTTGGTGCCGGAATTTTTAATGACGCCCTGCACTTCAAAACTTTCCTGTTCATTATCACTGCAGGATACCAGTGCGGCAAGGAAAATCACGGAAATCTTCTTCATTCAGCTTTCATTTAATTTTTCAATGATCTTTTCTGTAAGGATACGTGCATCCACGCGGCCCCTGGATGCTTTCATTACTTCACCCACAAACACACTTACCAGTCCTTTTTTACCTTTTTTGTACTCAGGAATTTTATTTGCATGCTTCTCCAGTGCTGCACTGATCCATGCATCCATTTCGTTACTGCCGGTTTGCAATTGCAATCCCTGGCTTTCAATATATTTTTCAATATCCAGACCGGGTTCCTGATACAGGGCAGGGAGGATCTTCTGCGAAGCGATACCATAACTGATCTTTCCCTCATCAATCAAACGGATCATCCATGCAATACCCGCTGCACTCACTGCACCGCCTTCCTGCATCATTTGTTTCACCGGGCCGATGGTCCAGTTGGCAGCGGCTTTATAATTACTGGTATGATTCACCAGTTCTTTATAAAATGCGGTAAGTTCCATATCACCGGCAATGATGGCTGCATCTCCGTTTGGCAAATGATAAGTCTCTGCCAGTTCCCTGAGAATTTCTGACTGGAGCGTTGGCATTTCCGCTCTTATGGCTGCAATGGATTCATCTGTTATAAAAAAAGGCGGCAGGTCCGGTTCAGGAAAATACCGGTAATCATCCTCATCTTCCTT
>CAYWSQ010000398.1:0-2080 GCA_964460925.1 uncultured Flavisolibacter sp.
AGTGCAAAAAAACCGATCTGTAACCGCCATTGTTTTTTGGAGGAATAACTAATATGCAGGTAAGGATTTTTATACTGGTCTTTTCTTGCCCATACAATCCAGCCATAAATGCTCACAATGGTATAATACAGGTTCACGGAAGCTTCACCAATCAGCTCATATTTGAAACTCAGGTAAACATAGAAACTGGTATTGATCAGCCCAACAGGATAAACCAGGATGTTCTCTTTTTTCGAAAACCATACGCTTAGGATGCCGGTAGCCACGGCTATATATTCCATTATTTTATCTGGCGGCATGGCTGCAAACCTAGGAAAGGGAATTGATGTTTATTCGTCTGTGTAAAACCAGGAAGATGTTTGGATGATGATCAGATCTTTTTGTACCATTTCCCGGGGCGCAGGTAGCGTATGCCTTTGCGGGTAAGGAACCTGGTGGGCAACTGGCCTACAGAGATTTTCACCACTTCAAAATGTAAATGAGGAAATGCAGAGTAACCGGTATTGCCACTTTTCCCAATGGCCTGGCCCTGCAGTATGGTGTCCCCTGTTTCAACAAAAGCGCCATCTTTCTGAAGATGCCAGTAATAAGCAGCCGTGCCATCGCCATGATCTATGATGATATAATTACCCTCGGATAACATTTCGTTTTTCAAACCTCCTTTATCAGAATCTTCCCTCATGGCAGTGACAACACCCCGCCGGGCTGCGCAGATGATGGTTCCTTTCTTCATTTTAAAGTCAAGCGCGAATTCTCCTTTGTGTGACATCCTTGACTGGTAAGCCTGGATCAGCAGGTAAGATTTTCCCTGCTGGTACGGAAGGGAATAAACGTAGCTGGTGTCGGCTTCATAGTCACCGGATTTCAGTTGACGTACAGAGACCTCCTGTGCATCGAGACGACCCCATACCATGAAGCAGAAAATCAGCGCTGCCGTATTTTTCATTCCTACAAAATAGCAAAAACTTTCAAAGCTTATTAGCTACATTCATGTTATGGGAATCAGCAGGTCGCCCGATACATCCGCTATTTTTTCCAAGCTGGTGAATCCTCTCATTTGTATAACAATCATACTGATGCTGCTTTACGTAGGCCAGGATATTCTCAAACCATTCGCCTTCTCCTGCCTGGTAGCCCTGTTGCTGGTTTCTCCTTCAAAATATTTTGAAGAGCAGGGATTTCCACGCGGCGCCGCAGCCATGATCTCATTGATTCTTGCAACCGTCCTGTTCACGGTGGTTTCCTATTTCATTTCCAATTCCATTGCAAGTTTCAAAAATGATCTGCCACTGCTGATGGATAATATTGACCAGTCCATTGACCAGCTCAAACTTTGGGTGCAGAATAATTTTGACCTCACCAAAAAGGATGCGGAAACAGTAGTGGAAGCTTCCGCTGACAAGGTTGTGCCCTCTACATCATCCATTGTAAATACCACGGTGAATACGGTGACGGGAATCATTTTCGTGGGCATCCTCATTTTCATCACTACTTTTTTACTGCTGTTGTACCGGGGACTGATCGTTGTGTTCTTCCTGAAACTTTTTTCTGACCAGTATTCAGAAAAGATCCGCAGCATTTTTGCGCAGACAAGATTCATCATCCGCAGCTATATCGTCGGGCTTTTTCTTGAAATGCTTATTGTGGCTGTAGTAAACTGCACTGTATTTTTTATACTGGGGATCAAGTATGCGCTCCTGCTCGGCGTCATCAGCGCCGTACTCAATATCATTCCCTACATAGGCATTTTCGTAGCCTGCATATTAAGCGCTTTGATCACGCTAACAACCGACACGCCTACCACGGTGGTGTGGGTTGTGGTTTCACTGATTATCATTCACATGCTTGACAGTAATATCCTCATGCCGAGGATCATGGGCAAAAAAGTGAAGATCAACGCACTGGCCACCATCCTTGGTGTGGTGGTGGGCAGCGCATTGTGGGGCATCCCCGGCACCTTCATGGCGGTACCGATCATGGCCATCATGAAAGTGATCTTCGAAGAAATTGAAGCCTTCCATCCTTTCGCGATACTGATGGGTGATGATGATTCAGAAAAATCACTGACCAAACCCGTACT
>CAYWSQ010000399.1:0-2040 GCA_964460925.1 uncultured Flavisolibacter sp.
ACCCGGTTCACCAGTTCAATGCTACAGGAGTTTTTACTGTAACCCTGGTAGCTTTTAATGAAGCAGGTTGTACCGATACGGCGCGCAGGGATGTGCCGGCTATCGTAGTGCCGGGTCTTGATGTGCCTAATGCATTTACACCTGGGAAGTTTGGTGTAAATAGTGTAGTGAATGTAAAAGGTTTTGGTATCGGGAAAATGAACTGGACTATTTATAACCGATGGGGGCAGGTCATGTTTCAAAGCCAGTCGCCAACACTTGGCTGGGATGGTACTTTTAAGGGAAAGCTCCAGCCGATGGATGTGTACTCTTATACACTGGATGTTGAATTTACAGATGGTCAGAAATTGCGCAAAACGGGTGATATAACTTTATTACGATGATGAAGTGGTTTAAAATATGGGGAATCATGCTCCTGCCTGCATTTGCTGCAGGCCAGGATCTTCATTTCTCCCAGTTCTTCCATAGCCCGTTAACCACTAACCCGGCAAACACTGGTTTTATTCCAAATTCTGATTACAGGATTGGCGGACATTTCCGTAACCAGTACAGTAATATTATGTCGGCACCGTACAAGACCATAAGCGGTTTCGCTGATTTCCAGCTTTTCCGTGAAAGGCTTGAAAATGGATGGCTTGGAGTAGGTGCGGTAGTGCTTAGTGATGTGGCAGGCGCGGGTTCCCTTCGTTCCACGAAAGCATACGGGTCAATTGCCTATCACCAGATGCTCGGAAACAGCAGCCTGCTAAGTGCTGGATTTAACCTGGGTTGGGCCAACAAACGGATTAACCAGGAAAACCTGAAATTCCCTGACCAGTTTGATGGAAAATTCTTTGATAACAGCCTTCCTACCTCTGTGGTGCTTGTAAACAATAACGTTAGTTATTTCGATATGCAGGTGGGAATGAATTATGCGTATTTTCCCCAGGAGAATGTGTATATAAATGCAGGTTATTCCATTCACCACGTAAACAAACCACGGGAAACTTTCTTTGCTGATGAAACTTCTGACGGGATCATACCCATGCGGCATATTGCATTCGCCAGTGCTATTCTGAAAGTTGCTCCTAATGTGATCATTCAGCCAAATCTCTATTATACCAACCAGGCAAAGTCTTCTGAACTGAATGGTGGGTTGCTGGCGCAGATCAACCTTTCTGAAGCTGGAGATAAACAGTTAATCGCCGGTGCCTTCTACAGGTATAATGATGCTGTAATCCCAATGATCGGTTTTGAGATCAGCAATGTTCGCTTTACCTTCAGTTATGATGCAACCATGTCATCCCTTAATAATTTCAATAACTATAGGGGAGCAAGCGAGTTCAACATAATTAAATATGGATTTTATCCTGACAACGTGGACAGGCAGTCGCTTTGTCCAACATTTTAATTGTCCCAAAAATTTTCGTCCGTGAGCCGGCCAACAAATATTAACTGGACCCGGCATGCAACCTTTTTCAGAAGTGTGCTGGCAGATGAATTTGTGCTGGAATCAGGAGAGGACCTTGATACTTATGGACGGGATCAGACTGAAACACTTTTTTTTCGACCCGACATAGTTGTAAAACCCCGGACTGCTGAAGAAGTGAGCCAGGTGTTGTCTTATTGTAACAATAATCTAATCCCGGTAACACCACGGGGTGCGGGTACAGGGCTTGCGGGAGCCGCACTTCCACATTTAGGTGGGGTAGTTCTTTCAACGGAAAGAATGAACTCCATTATTAATATTGATGAAGCAAACCTCCAGGTCACAACAGAACCTGGTGTTATTACAGAAGTGCTTCAAAATGCAGTAATGGAGAAGGGGCTTTTTTATCCGCCGGATCCAAGCAGCAGGGGAAGTTGTTTTATTGGTGGAAATGTATCCGCTAATAGCGGTGGGCCAAGGGCAGTTAAATATGGCGTGGTAAAGGATTATGTATTGAACCTGCAGGTGGTTTTGCCCGATGGAAGAATCATCTGGACAGGCGCCAATGTTTTGAAAAATTCAACCGGCTATAACCTCACCCAACTGATTGTGGGTAGTGAGGGTTCCTTAGG
>CAYWSQ010000400.1:0-2032 GCA_964460925.1 uncultured Flavisolibacter sp.
GCAAGTATCTCTGTTTTGTATCCCTGGATGGTAAAAATATTACTCAGTTGCTGGATAAGTTCCATTCCGTCCCAGCCGCTGTCATCTATCCTTCCGATAAAAGGAGATACATATGAGGCACCTGCTTTGGCAGCAAGTATCGCCTGGCCTGCAGAGAATACAAGCGTACAGTTAGTACGTATGCCATTATCGGTAAACCATTTGATGGCTTTCACACCTTCCTTTATCATAGGTACCTTAACCACGATATTAGGATGAATGGCCGCAAGTTTTTTTCCCTCTTCTATAATTTCATTGAATGAGGTGCTTAATACCTCAGCGCTGATATCGCCATCTACCAGTTCGCAGATATTGCGATAATGATCCATAACGGCTTTTTCGCCCCTGATCCCTTCTTTGGCCATCAGGCTTGGATTGGTTGTTACCCCGTCAAGGATTCCAAGATCATGTGCTTCTTTGATTTGATCCAGGTTCGCAGTATCAATAAAAAATTTCATATGAAGAGTGGTTTTTAGTAATAAAAAACGGCAAGTTACTTACATCGCACCGCTCAACCACCTACCCTTGCTACCTTCCGGTCCTGGGGGAGTTCAGCAGGAGCTGGTCGTATAAGACTTGCCGGACGCAAATATACATCGATCTCAAGAAATAAAACCTGAACAGGAGATTAATTGTGAATTAATATCCGACTCAATTAGATATGCCTACTCTTTTGCGGGAAAAATCTTTCCTGTCAATATGTTCGATCATGAATAACGCAAGATCCCCTGCATTGATGCGGTTATTATCCTGCGCAGGGGGAGTATCTGCACTGGTGTGGAATAATCCGGTGGCTTCATGATCAATTATGTCCGGCGAACCAATAATGGTCCAGTCCAGTGAAGAGTTTTCCAAATGTTTCCATGCTTTGTAGTGCTCTTTGCCAACAGGAATAAATATTGCAGGGTAGGCTGGGTCATCAAGCAGTAATCCGTCATCACCATCCAGAATTCCTTTTCCGCCAACGGCAATGATCCTTTTTACACAGGTCTTTTCCATTTGTTCAACGATATTTTTCATGCCAAGGGAACGGGTAACATCTGTTCCGTCGAAAGCTCCACCAAGCGCTGATAACACATCGTTACTTCCTTTGATGGCATTTTTTACCTGCCCACCATCGAACAAAGCACCTGCAACAAGGTGCAGGTTTTCATTTTCGGGAAATCCGGCGGTGTGAACATTTCGCCCAAACGCCTTTACTGTATGCCCATTAAGCAGGCATTGCTGAACCAGGTGTTTGCCCACCATGCCTGTAGCTCCAAATATTGTAATTATCATAATAAATCTTTTACAGCCAATATCGTGCAATACGCTTAATTATCTTCGCTTTATGAAGATCCTGGTGATAGATAACTATGATTCTTTTACCTATAACCTGGTAGATATGCTTAGCGTTTTATCGGGTGGAGAAGTCGTGGTAAAAATGAATGATGATCCTGGAATACTTGATCCTGCAGGGTTTGACAGGGTCGTGCTTTCCCCGGGGCCCGGCATTCCTTCTGAAGCTGGATTTCTCCTGGACGTGATCAGAACTTTTTCACCACAGGTGCCCATGCTTGGTGTTTGCCTGGGGCACCAGGCAATAGCTGAAGCTTTCGGTGGAAAACTACTGAATCTTCCTGAAGTGTTTCATGGAATTTCCACCCCATTGAAATCTGTTGATACCAATGAAGCCCTGTTTAAGGGATTTCCTGCTGGAGAGAGGGTGGGTCGCTATCACAGTTGGGTAGTGGATCCCGAAACCGTTCCTGCAGATCTTCGTATCACAGCTACCGGAGAAAATGATATCATTATGGCAATGGCACATTCTTCATTTCCCCTGCGCAGCGTACAGTTTCACCCCGAAAGTGTGCTCACTCCCCGTGGCGATATTCTATTAAAAAACTGGCTTTCCCTCTAAAACCCCATCTTTGCAGAAACAGAGGCTATGAATATTAAAGTGAGTGGTGTTACGTCAGTGAAACAGCTGCATCAACTTGATGGACTGAATATA
>CAYWSQ010000401.1:0-2020 GCA_964460925.1 uncultured Flavisolibacter sp.
TTGCCTGCACTGTGGCTGTATTCCAGCACTTTGAGATCACAGTTCCTTACTGCATCAAGCGCCTCTTTAGGAGTTTCAATGTCTGGCTGGCCTATGTTCAGGTGGTAAACAGTGATGCCTTTCTTTTTGGCAGCCTCTGCATATGGAACAAGTTTCCTGATTGGGGAAGCAGGCATCTCATGCCCGCGGTTGCTGATTGCTAACATGCCGCAAAGGTAAGCGGGAAAAGAAAATAGTAAAGCTTCAAATTAAGCTTCCTGGAATTCCACATTATGATCTCGCATGAACTGCTTTATAATTTCGCTGTGGATGCATTGTCCAAGGTGCAGGAAGGAATAATCTGTTACTTTCCGAACTCCGTTAGTGGTACGGATCTCCTTATCCATAATATCAAAGCCAAGATGAAGGTGTTTTGTGCTGAATTGCATTCCATAAACAACAGCCTGTTCATCGAATAACGGTCCGCCACTCTGGCCCTTCAGACCCGGGGTGCTCATTTCAATTCCATAAAGCTGGTTGTTCTCCGCAAGAAACCGGGTAACCATGCCCTCAATAGGAAATCGCGGCGTTTGAACCACCCCCGACGATGTCCACTCAATATCATCCATTGCCTGGTTAAAATTAAAATTGGTGAATTCAGGGAAAGGAAAGCCGAGCCTGCATAGGTATTTTCCCTGCCTGATCTTACCGGGGTCTTTCAGGAATACTGCCGTACTGTTGTATAATCTTTTTTCAAAGCCCTGGAATTGTATAAGTGCGAGGTCATATATAGGATGTACATGCCCTGAAAAACCGGTCATGCGGTCAACGCAATCCACAAAAGTATTTTTAAGCTGGATGGTGGTATCGTTATTAAACCTGTATTTTACTTCAAGACCTTTGACTCCCGACTTTCCTTTTGCAGAAGCAAGCATTTTACGGTGTTCGGATCTGAATTCATTATACGTTCTGTTTATGTTATCGGACGCTACCAGCATTTCCATAACATGCCTGCAGGTTACTGCCCAGCCATTGTTATTTACAAAGAATAAGGTTGCCGAACCAGGAATGATCTGTTTGCCGTTATATAGCCTTTGAATGGTGTGAACAGGCCTGGTAAATGCGGCAGCCTTCTCAATTGCATCTATGAACATGAAGTTGGTTTATTTCTAAAGCTATGGATTATGTACACGTAAAAAAAATCCCCCTGGAACCAGGGGGATCAATAAACCTAAGTATGTTTTATTTGCCAGACTTCTTTTGTTTGGCATAATCTGCAGGTGAAAGTACTTCACCCTTGATGGTTATGTTCTTGATCTCGTCGATGCCCGCGAACTTCACGCCCAGCTTTTTATCGAAAGCTCCGAGAGCTGCGGCATTATAGGTAGCTTTGATCACACCCTGTTTACCGGGCGCAATTGGAGCTTTTGTATAATCACCGATCGTGCAACCGCAGGTAGGGTTAGCACTCTCAATGATAAGAGGAGCATCGCTGATGTTGGTCACATAAAAAGTAACGGACTGTGGCTTGTTTTGTTCAAGCTTACCAAAGTCAATCACTTCTGCCTTGAATTTGGCGATCTTATCTGCCTTATGCTGTGCGAAAGAAATACTGCAGACAGCAACAGCAAGTAAAGAAAACAACAGCTTTTTCATATCGGTTTTTTTTAATTTTTGATTTCGTTTAATGCTTTATTTTCAGGTGCGCTGGCAGCAGGGGTCTTCCAAACTTCACCTTTGATATTAAGCACTTTTGTTTTTCCGGCTCCATAAGTAATAGTGATAGGCTTCATGAACGGGCCTTCAGCCTGTGCATTATAGCCAACTTTGATTACTGATGAACCTTTTGGTGCGATCTCTTTATCTTTTTCCCACTCAGGGGTTGTGCATCCGCAGCTGGCCTGAACATTAGCGATCTTTAAAGGAGTAGTTCCTTCATTATACACCGTAAATGTGTGGTGAACAGGTTTTCCCTGGGGGATCTTTCCAAAATCATACAGGTCTTCTTTTACCACCAGGATAGCAGCATCGTTGATTTCAG
>CAYWSQ010000402.1:0-2010 GCA_964460925.1 uncultured Flavisolibacter sp.
ACTTACGCCCCCATTCTGGATCATCTTCCTGGCTTCACCCCTGCTTGGGAAAATGGTGGTATCGGCAAGGAAACTTACAGGGTCCACACCTTCGGTCAGCCTGGATCTCTCAAAATTGAGATGTACAATCCCTTCCATATTTTCGAGGTCTTCAGCGCTTAGTGATTCTGCGGGTGCATTCTGACGGGCAAAAAGTTTTTCTGTTGTTTCGATGGCCTTTGCATATTCTTCTTTGCCATGCACAAAGATGGTGAGTTCTTCGGCCAGCTTTTTCTGCAGGATCCTTTGAGAAGCATCATTCTGATGCGCTTCTATGAGCCTGCTGATTTCTTCCTGGTTGAGAAAGGTGAAAATCTTAATCCATTTCTCCGCGTCGGCATCCGAAGCGTTCAGCCAGAACTGGTAAAACTGGAAGGGAGAGGTGCGTTCAGCATCGAGCCATACATTTCCTGTTTCTGTTTTTCCGAATTTGCCTCCGTCGGATTTGGTCAGCAGGGGACAGGTAAAAGCGAAGGCTTCACCACCTGCCTTACGCCGGATCAGTTCAGTGCCGGTGGTGATATTACCCCACTGGTCGCTGCCTCCCATCTGCAGTTTGCAGTTTTTATTCTTATAAAGCCAGTAAAAATCATAACCCTGTATGAGCTGGTAAGTAAATTCAGTGAAGCTGATGCCGGTATCACCTTCGATTCTTTTGCGCACACTGTCCTTGCTCATCATATAATTCACCGTTAGGTGTTTGCCTACATCGCGAATGAAATCGAGAAAGCTGAAGTTTTTGAACCAGTCAAAATTGTTTACCAGTTCAGCGGCGGTAGACCCGCCTGAATTGAAATCAAGAAAACGTGAAAGCTGTTTCCTGATGCCTTCAATATTTTTTTGGAGGGTTGCTTCATCAAGCATCACTCTTTCCGCGCTTTTGAAACTGGGGTCACCTACCATGCCAGTGGCGCCACCAACAAGAGCATAAGGTTTATGCCCTGCTTTTTGAAAATGCACCAGGAGAAGGATGGGGACCAGGCTGCCGATATGCAGCGAATCAGCGGTAGGGTCGAAGCCCACATAACCCGAGGTACATTCTTTAAGTAATTGTTCTTCAGTGCCTGGCATTATATCCTGCACCAGCCCGCGCCACCTGAGTTCGCTTATTAGGTTCATCATATCAGCGTTTAAGGCAGCAAATGTAAGGTAAGAAGGCAGGATTTAAAGGCTAACTGCCTCGTTTACAAGGGCTAAATTTATATTACCGAGATTATGAATTTGATCCTGAATGATATACATTTGTATTTACAGCCAAAACCTCTGAAAAACAAAATTAATCCATTGCTTATCCGAAAATTGACGAAATGAAAATCATTCCCATGGCGCTTGTTATGGCAGCCCTTGCCATTTCATCAGGCGCTTCAGCCCAGTTCAGAAAGTATTCCAACGAATTTTTAAATATAGGAGCAGGTGCAAGGGGTCTTGCCATGGGTAGCGCGCAGGTAGCATCGGTTAAGGATGGTACCGCGGGTTACTGGAACCCTGCAGGTCTCACCGGTGTACAGAATTACGCGAATGCCAACCTGATGCATGCTGAATATTTCGCAGGCATAGGTAAATATGATTATGCCAGCGTAGCCATTCCCATCAACAATAATAAAAGAACAATTGCAGTTACCGGGCTTCGTTTCGCCGTTGATGATATTATGAACACACTTTTCCTGGTAGAACCTGATGGCTCCATCAATTACAATAATATCCAGGCATTTTCTTCGGCGGATTATGGTTTTTTATTCTCATTCGCGCAAAAGCTCAAAGAGACCACTAATAAGAATGTCAATTTCGGACTGAACGCTAAGGTGATCCACCGCAGCGTGGGCCGCTTTGCCAAGGCCTGGGGTTTTGGATTGGATGCGGGTTTGCAGATCAAAGCAAATAAATGGCAATTTGGTTTTGCCGGCCGTGATATCACATCTACTTTCAACGCCTGGACCTTCAACTTTACTGAAAAGGAAAAAGAAGCGCTTT
>CAYWSQ010000403.1:0-1995 GCA_964460925.1 uncultured Flavisolibacter sp.
TGTTCGCCTAGGTGAAATAGCAGGTCATCGCGGTGAATGCCTCCGGAAGTGCGCTGCAGCATCAGATCCTTCTGCCGGTTATACTTCAGCAATTCCTCCATGGTTACCTGGTGGTGTTCTGATTCATAAAAAAGCTGGATGTCCTCGTAATGCTGGCAGATATCGTTATACAACTGTTTTACAACGGGAAGAAAACGTAGCGAGAACTGCCTTCGTTTTTCGAACAGGAACTGGCCTTCCCGGGCAAGCTGGCTGTCAAGGATGTCGAGCACGGCCAGGTCTTTTCCAAACTGCTCCTGGTAGGCGCGTAAAAATGAATTCCGTTGCTGCAGAATGCGTGTGTACTGGATCAGTGATTTCAGGTAATCCGCATCCATCTGCGAAAGCAGGGTATCCATGAATTTTCTTCGCTCTTCGCTGGTACCTATCAGCAGTTGAACATCATCCGGTGCGATCACTACGCAGGGATAACGGCCGATATGTTTCGAAAATCGGGAATAGAGCTCATCATTTACACTGAATTCTTTTTTCCCGTTCTCCCTCAGGATGCAGACTGTTTTTTCGGGCTCATCATTCAGTAAAAATTCGCCCTGCAGCCTGAAGCCCTGGTGGCCCTTAAGCACATTTACTGAATCCTGCCGGGTAAAATAACTGCGGGTGAAACAGAGATAATAGATCGCGTCCAACAGGTTGGTCTTGCCCCTGCCATTGCGGCCGCAGATACCAACGACCCGTTCGGTGAAAATCAAATCCTGCTGGAAATAATTTTTGAACTGGAACAACGATATGGAACGCAAAACAAGACTCACAAGGGTCAAATATCGGGAAAGTGGGAGGAAAGCCCTTGGCTGATAGCCATTAGCCATTAGCACTCAGGGTCCTTTGGCGCTTCAGGAACTAAAAATCCGGGCTTTATTTCCTTTGACTTCCCTTTGATTCCCTTATTTTTGCGGCTCAAATTTACAGCCTTGGCTACTAAATTTTCCAAAGAGACCTACCTGTACTGGTACGAATTAATGCAGTTGATCCGTCAGTTTGAACTGATGGCAGAAGAGAAATATAAAATGGAAGGAAAGATCCGTGGATTTTTCCATGCTTACGTAGGGCAGGAGGCCATCGCCGCTGGGTGTATGACTGCTACCCGTCCGGAAGACCTTTTTATTACCGCTTACAGAGACCACGGGCTGGCTATTGCCAAAGGTATCTCTGTCAATTCCTGCATGGCTGAACTGTATGGCAAAGCCACAGGAAATGCCAAGGGCAAGGGAGGCAGTATGCACTTCTTTGGCAAAAAAGAGAATTTTTACGGAGGCCATGGTATTGTAGGCGCACAGATTGGTACCGGGGCCGGGTTGGCCTTTGCGGAACAATACCGTGGTACCGACAACGTTGTGCTTTGTTATTTTGGTGATGGTGCTGCCCGCCAGGGAATGCTTCATGAAACCTTTAACCTGGCCATGCTGTGGAAGCTTCCCGTGATCTTCATTTGCGAGAATAACAACTACGCAATGGGTACTTCCGTAAGCCGGACTTCGAACATTACTGATATTTATAAGCTGGCAGATGCCTACGAGATGCCTGCTGATGTAATTGATGGCATGAGCCCTGAACCCGTTCATGAAAGCGTGAGCCGCGCAGTGAAGAGAGCCCGTGAAAAAGGCGGACCTACCCTTCTCGAGATTAAGACCTACCGTTATAAAGGACATTCCATTTCCGATCCCCAGAAATACAGGACCAAGGAAGAAGTGGAAGACTACAAAAGCAAGGATCCTATCACCAGCATTCTCAGAACCATCTACGAGAATAAATTCGCAACGGAAGAGGAAATCAGGCAGATCAACGAAAGAGTTGACCAGGCTGTTGAGGAAAGTGTGAGATTCGCCGAAGAATCACCATGGCCTTCCGATGATGAAGTGCTGAAAGATGTATATGTAGACCAGGATTATCCATTTATCACCGACTAAACATTTACCACCTTAAACAAATATTGATTCA
>CAYWSQ010000404.1:0-1994 GCA_964460925.1 uncultured Flavisolibacter sp.
GAAGACCTGGGTGCCCAGGTTTATAAGATCGCCTCTTTTGAGAACAATCACCATCCTCTTCTAAAAAAGGTTGCTGCCACCGGCAAACCTGTGATCATGAGTACCGGGCTTAGTTCGGTGCTGGACATCCAGGAATCTGTGAACGTGCTTAAGGACAATGGCTGTAAGCATATCGTGTTGCTGAAATGTACCAGTACATATCCTTCTACTCCTGAAAATACCAATCTCAGGACCATTTCTGTGTTGCGTGAATCATTTCCAGACTGCCATATCGGTTTGAGCGATCATACCATGGGCATTGGAGTAGGTGTTGCATCTGTAGCGCTTGGTGCTTCTGTAATTGAAAAGCACTTCACGCTGAGGCGGGCAGATGGGGGTGTAGACAGTGCATTCAGTATGGAGCCTGAGGAAATGAGATTGCTTGCAGATGAAACTTTCAAAGCCTGGCAGGCTCTGGGGAATGTGCAGCTTGATGTTCAGGATGCAGAAAGGAAGAGCCTTAACTTCAAGCGAAGTATATATGTTGTGGAAGATATTGAGGAGGGAGGCGTATTGTCTGCAAAAAACATCAGGGTGAT
The DNA here is from genome assembly GCA_964460925.1 of uncultured Flavisolibacter sp. Taxonomy (GTDB): domain Bacteria; phylum Bacteroidota; class Bacteroidia; order Chitinophagales; family Chitinophagaceae; genus Flavisolibacter. The sequence continues at coordinate 579 of CAYWSQ010000404.1, forward strand.
AAGGCCCGGTGATGGATTGCATCCCCGGCATTATGAGGCGCTTATCGGTAAGAAAGTAAAACAGGCGGTTTCGAAGGGAACTCCATTCTCAATGCAATACCTTTTATGAAAGTTGCGATCATAACCGCCCGCGGGGGCAGTAAGCGAATCCCGGGAAAAAATATCAGGGAATTCTGTGGAAAGCCGATCATTGCCTATTCCATTGAGGCTGCCAAAGCTTCGGGGATCTTCGATGAAGTAATGGTCTCCACTGATGATATTAAAATTGCTGATATGGCAAAACACCTGGGAGCATCTGTGCCTTTCATGCGTTCCGCAAAGAACAGTGATGATTTTTCCACCACTGCAGATGTTATTGCCGAAGTTCTGGAAAGCTATGCAGCAGAAGGAAAAGTGTTTAATGAAGCCTGTTGCATTTACCCTACAGCTCCCTTTGTTACCGCAGAACGATTGAAGGAAGCAATGGCAATCCTGGAAAACAATAATGCTTTTTCCGTTATACCCGTTACCCGCTTCAGTTTTCCCATCTGGAGGTCATTCAAAATTGAAGATGGAAAAATTGCATTTAACTGGCCGGAGAATGCATTAAAACGCTCCCAGGATCTTGCTCCGGCATACCACGACTGCGGCCAGTTTTATTGTATCAATGTGAAACAATTTTTGGAGCAGAAAAAGCTCGTAAGCGAGAACAGCTATCCTGTAGAAGTTCCCGAAGGGGAGGTGCAGGATATAGATAATGAAGAAGACTGGAAGATCGCTGAAATCAAATATTCATTCCTGCATAATGACTCCACGGTTAAATAAAGCATTGTTACTTGGCTGCGGTAATATTGGTGCAGGTTACGACCTTGGTGATGAAACCCGTGTCTGGACCCATGCAAAAGCAATGTCCATCCTGGGAATGGATGTTCACGTATATGACATAAATCCTGCCCTGGCATCACAGGTTGCGGAAACTTATAAGTTTACCCTGGTAGAAGAAGTGCCTGACCTCCGCGATTTCAGCCTTGTTTGTATAGCAACACCCACATCAACCCATTATGATTTACTTAAGAACGCGCTTGAAAGTGATGTTCCACTGGTGATCTGTGAAAAACCTGTGGCTTTACAGGCTGCTCAACTTAAGGCATTGCAGGAACAAAAAAAGATTAGTCGCTCTAAGGTACTGGTGAATTTTATACGACGTTTTCAGCCGGCATTTAACGAATTACGTCAACATATAGCAGCAGGAATTTACGGGGATCTTTGTGCCGCCCGGATCACCTATGGGCGCGGATTCATGAATAATGGAAGCCATGCACTTGACCTGGTCGAGTATTTATTCGGTCAGCCAATACAACTTTCGGCATTTCAAAAACTGTCATTTTCTAATGATGTATTAAATTATGATCCAACACTTACAGTAGAATTACTGTA
>CAYWSQ010000405.1:0-1982 GCA_964460925.1 uncultured Flavisolibacter sp.
CTCTGATGGAAAGAACTTTTCACCGGTGCAAACCAAACAGCATAATTCGAACTGGTTAAATGATGATGCAGGAAATGATCAGTATTATTACAGGTTAAGATCAGTAATGAAAAGCGGTGCTGTTATTTACAGCAATGTTGCTCAAGTAAACGCTGTTGAAAGCCAGGCTGAAATAATGGTTTATCCAAACCCTGTGATCAATCATATCATGAAACTGCATTACAGTGGTCTGAAGAAAGGCACATTTGCAGTATTGCTTGTAAGTACCGGTGGACAGGAAGTGTTCAGGAAAGCCGTAAGTCTTGATGAAGCAGGATCAACAGCGATCCCAATTCCGCAAAGCATAATAAAAGGTACATATTATCTGAAGGTCGTTGGCAATGGCTACAGCCAGTCGCTGCGACTTCAGTTCTAACTCTAAACTCACACATGGATCATAGAAGGGCTTTCAGAAATGGGAGCCCTTTTGGTTGGAGGTTGGATTCGCCTTTGGCGGAACAAGCGTTGGAGGTTGGAGGTTGGAAGTTTGAACATTTTTTAAGGTTTATTGTTCAGGGTTTATTGTGTATGGTTGTTTCTGCGTTATAATCTGCGGGATAACTATCTACCTGGTCAATTATTTTAATTCTGGTGGATTAAAGAAAGGTTTATACAGCCCAGTTGAGGTTTGGTTAGCCGGGATATCTTTTGTATTTTGAATAACTTAAATTCTACGGCATGAAGTTTTTCTACTCCTGTACCTTGGTTGCATTTTTCTTTTTAACGATCGTTTCCTGTAATAAAGACCTTGAGCCGGGTTACCAGGGTCATATTCCCGATCTTGAAACCAAGGTAACTGCATCCGTAAGCGGCTTTGTAACGAATGATGATGGTGAGGCCCTGGAAGGAGCTTCGGTAACTGCAGGTACGACCACCGTCACCACCGATGAATTCGGGTATTTTTCAATAACAAATGCCCTGGTGGTGAAAGAGGCCGCGGTGATCACGGTAAAGCATAATGGCCACTTCAATGGCATACGCACCCTGCTTGCAGAAGAAGGAAAGGAAAATTTTGTGCGCATCCAGTTGTTGAAAAAGGTACTTACCGGTTCTGTTGATGCAACAAGTGGAGGAGCTGTTTCTTCATCTAATGGTCTTTCAATAACCCTTCCTGCTTCAGCAGTAACGCTTAATGGTGCGCCCTATTCCGGGCAGGTAAATGTGTTCGCGAAGTGGATAGATCCTACTTCACCGCAACTGCCGGAGCAGATGCCAGGAAACCTGATGGCTGTAAATGCCCAGGGGTATTCACGGTTGCTTGAAACTTATGGAATGGTTGGAGTAGAGTTGGAAACACCCGGGGGAGATAAACTGGAAGTAGCTGCCGGGGAAAAAGCCACCATAAATTTTCCCTTGCCAGCTTCATTGAATGGCACTGCGCCATCTTCCATCCCGCTCTGGCATTTCAATGAGGAAACAGGTTTGTGGGTAGAGGAAGGACAGGCAAGCAAGGTTGGCAACGCTTATGTTGGTGAGGTCTCTCACTTTTCTTTCTGGAATTGCGATGTACCGATGGAATATGTAGAATTGTCTGCAACACTTCATCACCAGAATGGATCACCCATGATGAATGTCGAGGTCAGGTTAAGGGATGTCAACAACCCGAATTCAGGTGGGGTCGGGTACACCAATGCAGATGGTTATGTAACGGGATTTGTTCCGGCAAATACGCAACTGCTGATGGAATTCCGGACACCAGGGGCTACTTGTGTAATAGCCGGGCAGACACTATCCATTGGAAGTTCCAATGTAAACCTGGGCACCATTACCCTGAATACTTCAGTTTCCACAATAACTGTTTCAGGTACCGCCTCCGATTGCAATGGTGCGCCTTTGCAAAACGGGAATTTGATCATAAACTTTGCAAACAACAACAATAGTTACTACACCACTTACCCTGTAACCAATGGTACGTACAGTTTTATGGTTTACAACTGTAATTC
>CAYWSQ010000406.1:0-1956 GCA_964460925.1 uncultured Flavisolibacter sp.
ATCTGGAGATTCAATTAACATATCTACAGGAATAGGTTGTTATTTTTTTAAAGAAAAAGGTAACTACCGGATCAAATTCAGATTAGATACTGAAAAAACTGGTATTTATGGGAAAACTGATTGGTTTCATTTTGCTTACATACAGTAAGTCTTCACTTCACTTTGGAATATGCACTGAGCTTTCTATCTTTAGTTAACACGTTGAATTGAATTGTGTAACCTATTTATCACCAGCTCAAAATGACGAAACACTGAAGCAACCATTTCTAACTAATAGATTATTATGAAATCCTTTTTTTTTATTTTACTCCTTGGTTTTTCATTAAATGCGATTGCACAGGACCAAAATGACCGTCCTCTCAGGGATAGCATAACTTTGATTATGCCCGTGAACGACAAAGCCGATTATGAATCTCACATACCGGCAAGCCCGTTTATTGTCGGGCCGAATATTCTTCAACTCTTTCCCGGGGAGACGGTTTTCATTGAAGTTGAGCAGTCCGGGGGAGTCATCACAGGAATGAAGTCAGTTAAAGAAAATAAGAATAAGGACAAAACCCTGGAGATCTCATTCAAACAAAATGCAACAGCCAGCAAGCATAACGGTATGCTTTTAACGGTCAAAAATCCGTTTAAACAGGATCTCGTGTACGAGGCTCTTATTAAAATTATGAGTGCACCGGACTGGGTTAAAACTTCCATCATTCCTGTGAAAGCAGGTTTACTGGGTATGGAAATGTGGCCGGATGTCATTGTTTCCATTGCGTTGGCTGAATGGAAATTTATTTGAGTATTGGAGGGCTCTATCAGAGTTTTAACACAATAGCGGGTTACAACATGAGAGATCAATGTATCAGTTTTTAACTTTTAAATAAAGCTAACACCTCCCCAAACCGTGAAACGTTATACGCATATTATGAGATTTTTGACGTTCATCTTGCTATTGTTAACCTGTTCTGCTTTAAAAGCCCAAGTGAATGTTTCGTTGTCTTTTCGAGATGAATGTTCAGGAAAAGTGATAGAGGGAATGTTTGAGATGTCAAAATTGGATTCTGGAAGTTTGTATATATCTCAGAATGGGATTGTAACATTGCCTTACCATGGATTATACTATCTGACGGCAACGTTTAATCGTGGTACTTTCACTGGTCTTTTTAGAACAACAATTTGGATATCTAACAAGAACATATTTAGTGACACGCTCTCCGTTCCTAAACTCCTGGCCGAAGCTCCTGCTTTACATCAACAAAAAACTATTTATTTAACCTGTAACGGCCTTGTGGAAGGCCAATATGTAGAATATTATGAAAATGGAAGTATCAGATTGAAAGGTGATTTCCGCAAAGGAGTAGCAAATGGATTTGTGATTTCTTATAACAAAGATGGCAGTAAAAATTCAAAACTAAAATATCGAAACGGATACCTGGTCCGTTCTAAGCACTTCTGAGATCTTAGTATAAAATTCTAACACGCATAACAGCAGTTTACCACAGCTCATAAATATACAGTTACTTTGGATTAATTTCAGATTGCGGAATTTAAGATAGCCGTTCCCATAGCAAAACAGGAATGGCTATCAATAAATATCTTACTTATCGAAATTCTTGCAGCTTGAACCTTACAACTTGCTCTTAATTCCTAACAATCCTCACATCTTCCACCGTCCTCACAGTACGATTTATGTCAAATTTCTGCTGCGTCTTGCCTTGTTCAATGCGCACGCTGATCACATTGGCATCGAGATCGGATTTGGCAATGGCAAAGTATTTTTTGAAAACCTTGTCTTTGGAGCGTTCAGAGAATAGCTGGTAACCATCCTGGTCTACGATCTCTACGAGGTAGGATGCATTGCTGGTGGACTGGTAATTGAATTCAAAAACGAGCTTGCCTTCGGAGATACCAACGAATTTCAATTCGGGTGTGTCCTGGGCGAAAGTTGAAAAGGAAAGAGATAAA
>CAYWSQ010000407.1:0-1955 GCA_964460925.1 uncultured Flavisolibacter sp.
CAATACTTTTCATACCGCCAAGAATGGCATAGATCACGGCGATGAGTGTGAAGGCTGTTCCGTACACATGGGAAATATATTCAGGTGCAACAGTGAAGGGTAAATAAGGCTGCACGTTTTCCCAGGGAATGAAGATGGCTACGAATTTTCCAAGGCCTACAAAACCATAAGCTAAAAATCCAAGGCAACTGAGAATGGCAAAGATCACGATGATCCATTGCGCAAGTGAGGAATCCTTTCCTTTTCCAAAACGGGTGGCCATCCACTCCGCACCCGTGGTTACATTAGAGCGGCGCAGCCATACAGCGAGATACATCATCAAAAAAACCTGGTTGAACACCGGCCATAACCAGGGCAGCCAGATACTCTTTAATCCATACACAAAAGCGAGGGTTACCATCCACATGGTTCCTGAAATATCAAACATGCCCGAAGCATTGGAAAGTCCCAGGTAATACCAGGGGAGCGTCTTACCTGCAAGAAGATAATTTTCCTTGTTCGCCCTTGCAGTTTTGCGCAGGTACCAGCCGATCATGATCATGGAAACCAGGTAGATTACGATGATGGCGATATCAATGGCATGTAATTTCATCCTTGTTCATTTCTTTTTCTTCGCTTCCGGTCTATTGATACAACTTCTCTTTGCTTACATCATTCTGAAACAGCGTTCGGTCCAGGTTATAGAATTTTTTGAAATCTTCCGATGAGATATCATGCTTTTTGGGCACATAGTAATGCCAGTTGCCGTTAGGCTGCAAACCATGGTTGCGCCAGATGAGCACATAAGAGATCCTGTGTTTTTCCATGGCCTTCCATAGAGTGCCCGTCCACCAGTTGGCATCCGGTATCTTTTCATATCCTGTTTCGCCGATCGTGGGAATTTTGTTCCTTTCTTTCGCTACCTCACCCAGGATGCTAAGTTTTCTGTCAATGGATTTGCTGAAAGACTCACTGTGTGAAGCATCCCCATGCTGGTAAGAATCAAAACTGATGAGATCCACCACATCATCACCGGGATAGTATTCCAGGAAGGATGCCTTGCTGTTGAAGTCAGCGGTATTGTACACGTAAAGCAAATGATGAATATTCTTTTCCTGCTGCAGGTATTGCATGGTAAAGCGCCAGAGCAGTTTGTATTCAGCCGGTGAGGTGGCGTGTTTTGTCCACCAGAACCAGTTACCCGTCAGTTCATGATAAGGCCTGAACAAAACAGGTATATAATTCCCTTGCCTGTCTTTCAAATCTTTTAAAAACACTGCCAGCCTGTCCAGCCAGGTTTTGTACAATTCATGTTTCACTCCACCCGGTAACACGGAAGCAACACCTCCCCCCGAAGTATCCCAGGAAGAACCATTGGTAAGCGGATGATCATTGTGCCAGCTCAACGTGATCACACCACCACGCTGGTGGCCTTCATGGATGAATTGTTTCATGGCATCGAAGGGCACACTGTCAAGATTGTAAGGAAGACCATGTTCCAGGTTGCCCAGTTCCCATCCATAAACAGCGGGATAATCGCCGGTCAGTTCTTTCACATCACTTTTCCCCTTCTCATAACGCCAGTCCACTCCATAAGCAAGATCATCCTGGTGTCCGAACATGATGCCCTTGTCCATCAGCTTCCATAAATTCCTGTAAAGGTTTACTGTTGCCGCTGTAGCTTTTTTATCTGCAGGCAGGTTTGATATTTTTTGCGGCAGAACAGAACTGGTATAATCATATACTGCCCCCCATGTAGAGGTATCAGTATCAAATACCCCGTTGAGCCCCTGCTCTTCCATTGGTGGATCACCCATATAATCATCTCCTGCCTTCCAATAAGTTTGCCCGGCAATGGGTCTTGCAATTCCATTAAAGGCCCAGAAATTGGCGCCTGCCAGCACACCATTTGTTGTGGCATGCTGTTTCCAGTAATCAAAGATCTTTTTATAATACTGGTCTCTTAGTGTAGTGGT
>CAYWSQ010000408.1:0-1910 GCA_964460925.1 uncultured Flavisolibacter sp.
GCCATAACCGAATACCTAACAAAGCAACATGTGTTATTACAACGGGGTTAAGGTTCTGAAAACCGAATTCATAAGACTTAAGGATATCGAGAAAGCTGTAGCTGCATACGATTTTTTAACCCAGCCGCTTCAGCCCGGTTTTGAATATGGGAATCACCCGGTGCTGGTAAAAAGTGCCGACAATGATTTTGAGATCACCCGGATGGAATGGGGCTTCATTCCCGGGTATATCCGCACCAGGGAGGATGTAATGAAAATGCGTTTCGGGTATAAAAAACCTGATGGCAGTTTTCAGCCACCGATCACCACACTCAATGCCACAGCAGAGGAATTATTAAAGCCGGGCAAGATATACCGGAACGCTGCGCTGAAGAACAGGTGCCTGGTTCTTTCCACTGGCTTCTTTGAATGGAGGCATGTTTACCCATTAAACAAGCGTACAGGCCTTCCTGTTAAAACACCTCTAAAGTACCCTTACCATATTTCCCTGAAAGACCGTGAGTATTTCTTCATGGCAGCTATTTATACTCCGTGGAAGGATGTGAGTACAGGTGAACTTGTAAATACCTATGCTATCATCACCACCTCTGCCAATTCCCTGATGGAGCAGGTCCATAACAGTAAAAAGCGGATGCCCTGCATCTTACCTGATGACCTTGCCTGGAAATGGTTAATGGATGAACTTTCGGAAGAGGAAGTGCAGGAACTGGCCCTGTACCGGTTTCCATCTTCTGAAATGCAGGCCTGTACAATTGCAAAGGATTTTCGGGAGGCTACAGAGCCATCAGCATCCTTTGTATACCCGGAGCTTGAAAATATCTTTGAATCTTAATACGGAAATCATAATAATCGTCAACTACATTGACAATAGAATGATATAATGATCTGGTAAAAATCGATTCCGGTTATCTTTGCGCATGGCGAAATCGAAAATCGGGTTACCGTTATGGTCAGTGGCCTTTCCATTTTTAGCAGTGGCCATGTATTTCATCGGACCATCGGAAAATGTCTTTATTACCATCCTCCAGGCCCTGACACTGATTGGTGCCGTGATCTCTGCGGTGCATCATGCGGAGGTAGTTGCTCATAAGGTTGGTGAACCATACGGTACACTTGTGCTTGCGGTTGCTATCACAGTAATTGAAGTGGCCCTGATCGTTTCCCTGATGGTTGCGGGAGGATCTGAAACATCCGGCATTGCCAGGGATACTGTTTTTGCCGCGGTAATGATCATTATTACCGGTATCATTGGTTTATGCCTGATGATCGGGGGATATAAATTCCATGAACAGGTTTTCGGCAAGCAGGGTGTAAGCGCCGCCCTGGTTACACTTACGGCGATCAGTGTTTTGACCCTGATCCTTCCGAATTTTACAACAAGTATACCCGGGCCAACTTATTCTAATTCACAACTGATCTTTGTTGCGGTTGTCACCTTGATCCTGTACCTGACGTTTGTAATTGTGCAGGCAGGCAGGCATCGTGATTATTTTCTGCCGGAAAAAGATCATCAAACGGAAGATGAGCATGCTGATCCGCCTTCCAGCGTGGTTACGGTAGCCAGCCTGGGTCTATTGCTTATTTGCCTGGCTGCTGTTGTATTGCTGGCCAAACTTCTTGCCCCCACAATAGAAGCAACGGTAGTTTCCTACGGAGCTCCAAAGTCGCTTGTGGGTGTGATCGTGGCACTTGTAATTTTGTTACCAGAAGGTCTTGCAGCCGTAAGAGCAGCAAGGAAGAACAGGCTTCAAACCAGTCTTAACCTCGCGCTTGGATCAGCACTTGCCAGTATCGGGCTTACTATTCCTGCCGTAGCTATCGTTTCGATCATTTCCGGTTTTACAGTCACCCTTGGTATTGATACCAAATCAACTTTGCTGCTGTTCCTCTCTTTAATAACCATCATCATT
>CAYWSQ010000409.1:0-1901 GCA_964460925.1 uncultured Flavisolibacter sp.
GGTTGATGATGTTCTTTATACAGGCCGAACCATCCGTGCAGCACTAGATGCACTGGTGGATTTTGGCAGACCGCGGAACGTAAAACTGTGCACCCTGGTGAACAGGCGATTCAATCGGGAGGTCCCGATCCAGCCCGATTACTGCGGCCTGGCAATCGACAGTAATATGTCCCAGAAGGTAAAAGTGATACAGGATTCTTTTGAGGTAATTATGTATTGATAAATGTGTTCTCGCGCATTTATATCTTTTACATTAGCTTTGTCTTTTAATGCAACTTTCCACCAAACATCTCCTGGGCATTAAAGACCTGACCCCAGATGATATTTCCCTGATATTATCTACTGCCCAGCAATTTAAAGAAGTTCTTCAGCGACCAATCAAGAAAGTTCCTTCCCTGCGTGATGTAACTATCGTAAATCTCTTTTATGAAAACTCAACGCGCACCAGGATCTCCTTTGAACTTGCTGAGAAAAGACTCAGTGCAGATACTATCAACTTTTCCGCTTCCGGCTCGTCTGTTTCCAAAGGTGAAACCCTCCTCGATACGGTAAATAATATCCTGAGCATGAAAGTGGATATGGTAGTAATGCGTCATAGCGCCTCAGGTGCCCCGCATTTTCTGGCCAGGCACCTTGAAAACACTGCCATAATAAATGCCGGGGACGGAATCAACGAACATCCTACACAGGCGCTGCTGGACGCTTTTTCAATCATGGAAAACCTGGGTACTCTTGAAGGAAAGAAGGTACTGCTGGTTGGTGATATCATGCATTCGCGCGTAGCGCTAAGCAATATTTACCTGCTTAAAAAGATGGGAGCAGAGGTAATGGTAGCTGGGCCGCCCACACTTATTCCTGTGCATATAAAGGAAGCACTGGGCGTGCAGGTTGAATATAATCTGAATAAGGCGTTGGCCTGGTGTGATGTGGCCAATGTGCTCCGGATCCAGCTGGAAAGACAAAACCAGGTACTCTTCTCATCACTGAGAGAATATAACCTGGCGTATGGAGTTACCAGGAAAGCGTTGGAAGAGGTTGGCAAGGATATTCTTATCATGCATCCCGGACCTATAAACAGGGGAGTGGAAATTGACAGTGAAATAGCCGACAGCAATAACTCTATTATATTGCAGCAGGTGGAGAATGGCGTGGCTGTGCGTATGGCCGTATTATTCCTGCTTTCGCAGCGCACTGCAAGCCTAAACTAACTTTTCATGAGAATATGTTTATTTCCCGGCACCTTCGACCCTGTTACACTCGGGCATACTGATATCATTGACCGTGCCTTACCCTTGTTCGACAAACTGGTGATCGGCATCGGCCGCAATGTGAACAAGAAACCTATGTTCAGCGAAGGAGAAAGACTGGAATGGCTGAAGGAGATATATAAGCACGAGCCCCGGGTTGACGCCCTGGTGTACGAAGGACTAACGGTGGATTGCTGCAGGCAGGTGGGGGCCAACTTCATACTCCGTGGCATCCGTTACGTGAACGACTTCGAGTATGAAAAAGCCATTGCAGACATGAACAGAAGCCTGGAAGGAAATATTGAAACTATTTTCCTGACATGTCTTCCACAGTATACTTCAGTTGCATCCACCCTGGTTCGGGATGTGATCTCAAATGGCGGAGATGTATCGAAGTTTCTCCCGGATCCCGTAAATGAAGCCATTAAACAAAATCGGAAGTGATCATCTGGTTCAAAAAAGACCTTTCCCTTAACGACCTTCCAGCCCTGGAAATTGGTAGTATGTGCGCGGTGGGGGGGTGGTTGGGGGTGGGTTTTTGGGTCCCCCCGCCCGTGGGCGGCCCGGGCTGGTTCTTAAAACCCCAAAAAAAACACGACCGGCTGGGCATGGCGTTCAGCCTGTTTACGTTTGTGCCCTACCACTACTGGCGGC
>CAYWSQ010000410.1:0-1883 GCA_964460925.1 uncultured Flavisolibacter sp.
TTACGTTCGTAAAATGCATAAAAATAGCCGATCGCTTTATACTCTTGGGTTGTCATTTTTAAGTTGGTGTATTTATGATTTTAATTGCTTTTTTTGTCAACTACATCCGAAACAAATCAAAATTTCAAATGTGTTTGACAATCCCTATTTGCAAAAGGGAATAGCTGCAAATGGGTACCCGCGAATAAAATAAAATAATTCCGCATTTGCAATACCGTAGAAATACGGCAGATAAGGGAGCGAAAAAGTGGTGAAGCGATGGAGCGGGGAGATTTTTAATTCCAACCTCCAATCTCATCGGCAATGCTCATGATATACTTCAAACCTCAAACCTCCAACCTCCACCACCCAACCCCTTCGGCTTCGCTCAGGGCAGGCCCCAACCAAAAAGACCCCACTCTCTCGAATGGGGCCGCATGTAAATAAGAATGAGAGCGGAAAAAGAGAGCGGGGTTAGCCTATCTCCTCTTTCCTTTGCTGGATGGCATCGATATAGGCATTCGTTGCTGTAACCTGGGTTTCGATGCAGTTTACCAGGTATTCCTTCTGGATCATGGAAAGGAGACTGTATCGCTCCCTTCTTTCTTCCAAAAGGAATTTTTTATGGCGCAACTTCGTTAGCCGGCTTTCGAATTCGGCCAGGGTATCCCCTGGTGGAAGAGTTGCAACTACGGTCTCAAGACCGGAGATCTCCGTATTTACTGCCATCAGCTCGGCCTCTACATTAGTGGTGCCGGCGGCAATGCTGGCATGGGCACGGGTCTGTTGCTGTCGCTTGAAATCGAGATCTGCTTTCTCGGTTGCCGCTATTTGTAATAGCAGGTCGCAATCGGCGGCGGTGGCCACCTGGCTTAATGAATAGTCCATATTTTTTAATTTTTGTTATTAATGATCACAGGACGGATCGTTTGTCTTCAAGGTATTGGCGTATCTGGGCTGCCTCATTCAAAAGATGGCTGATCTTGTTGCGAAGTCCTTCCCTGATGGGTATCGTGCAGGTTGAAAGCTTCATGGTGGTCTTATGTTTCATTTCCTTAAGCCACCTGGGATCACCATCCTTATCATGATCCAGTTCCTTTAATACATTATATAGCTGGTGGGCGGTATTGTATTGTTCATCCAGTTCTTCCAGCTTTCGCTGCAGGAGCTGTGATTCGTAAATGCAGGTTTGTTCACGCAGTTCATAACCACGTATCAACGACAGCATATCATTCCCGGGAATCTCGTTGCTGCTGTCATGGCCGGTGGTCTTTATGAGCGCTTTCTCCAGGGTGGCAAGTTTCTTTAACGCAGGCACCAGGAGGCTTGCCCTTCCCTTTTCTGCATGGGCAAGCGCGGTACGGTTTATACCGAGGTAAGTTGCCATATCTACCTGGCTCATTCCAAGCTGTGTCCTTAACTGCTTTACGGTTTTCATGATCGTTCAAATTTGTTTCACGAAAACTGTTGCAGTAATAAAGCCAGCGTGCCAGGCGTGGGGCACTACCAGGCGGAATGAGGCAGAATAAGGCGGAATAAGGCACTTTGGGGCAAAACCCGGCGATTAAACGCAGTTTGGAGAATTACGGTATGAAAACAACAGTTTGTGTTCATGGAAATATTGTGATGAAGGAAAAAATTTTGAAATGCGCAATGATCCGTGCGTGGAGAAAAAATGTGAGGTGTGTCCTCACACTTTTTGATGTGAGGTGAAGGTATGTGCGTTCTACATTTTGAGAAAAATCATCCACGGGGAATTTTTTTTGTTACACTGAGAGCACTGAAGCCCCGCCCTTGGCGGGCTGGCACTGAGAGGCACAGAAAGAGTACTACTCAGTGTAGCTCAGTTTTAATCTCGTTGCCTCTCTGTGTAACAAATTTTTTATTTCATGTTATTTAATATT
>CAYWSQ010000411.1:0-1872 GCA_964460925.1 uncultured Flavisolibacter sp.
GAAAAAATGGATGGTCCCACCCTGCAGTGGATGAGCAGGATAGCAGTAAAAAATAAAAAGATCATTACCGGTAGTCTCATCATAGAGGAAGACAATAAATTTTATAACCGTATGATCTGGATGCTGCCCAATGGGCAGTATGGTTATTATGATAAAAGACATCTTTTTGCCTTTGCCGGTGAAGACCGTCATTACGATGCGGGTAATAAAAGACTGATTGCATCTGTAAACGGCTGGAAGGTCAACCTGCAGGTGTGCTATGATCTTCGCTTTCCTGTCTGGGCACGCCAGCAGTTTGCTGAAGATGGTTCATTTGAATATGATGTACTGGTGTATGTGGCCAACTGGCCAGAAAGAAGAAGCCATGCCTGGAAAACCCTGCTGCAGGCCAGGGCCATCGAGAACCAGTGTTACGTAATTGGTGTGAACCGCGTGGGAGCTGATGGCAATCAAATCAGTCACAGCGGCGACAGCATGGTGGTTGACCCGCTGGGTGAGATTTTATACCACAAAGCCAAGGAGGAAGACATTCACACCATCATGCTTGATAAAGTGCACCTGGAGGAAGTAAGAAATAAATTTCCATTCTGGAGGGATGCAGACCCGTTCAGCATTCCTGTTATCGAATAGTTCAGGTCTTCTTTTTTTGTTTGATCAGCTCAATGGCCTTATCCATTTTATAATCTTCCATGCGGATGATGGCATCAATGGTGGGTGGCGCATAAACCTCGGGAACAATGCCCCTGCCTTTTTCTTCATCCTTATCGATCACCAGCCTGAATAAAGGAAGCCGGAAGCGCACACCGGTATTGGGCAGGGTAACATCGGGGATCAGCCAGGCCGAATTGCCATAGGCGCCACCGCCCGTTTCCTCTCCTACCACGGTTACATCCGGCTGGTTTTTCAAGGCCTTGGTGAAAAGGGATGCGGCTGAAAAAGTATTGCCCCCTGTTAGAATATAGGTATCACCTTCATAATGATTTTTTTTCCTGGGTTTGAAATATTTTCCTTCATACATCCCGAAATGATAACGCCCGTCTCTTTTTTTATGAGTCATGAAAATGAAGAAGAGGCGGTTGAACAGGTAATGGTTCTGGTATTTACTGTACCTGCTTTTATTTGTTACCGCGTAAAGGCTGTCAGCGATCTTGAATGGCTGGTCGGCAATATATTTTGTAAGCAGGTTGGAGAGTACCACGTTTCCACCACCATTGCCACGCATATCCACAACGAGGTTATCGATATTTTCCTTGCGCAGTTTTTTAAATGATCTTCTTAAGAAACTACGCAACTGGTATTTCCTGGTGAATGAATTCACTTCCAGCACTGCCATATTCAGGCTGGTATCGATGCGCATGCTTCTCTGCATCCGCCGCGCCGCATCCTTTCTTTCACGTTTGGTCGGCCGGGGCCGGGCTGAGGGTCTTCTTGCCGTGGAATCGGCAGAAGGATTATACCATCTCAGGTCTGCTATATTATGCATGCCGGTTGAGTCCTCAAATTCGACCCTCATCCGGGGCCTCAGTCCATAATAGCTGGCATACATATTCCGGAAAGTACCCGAGTTGCTAAGCACCTGGTATTTGTGGGTAAGATTATATCCGTCGGTAGAGAGATGCCTGAAAAATGAATCAACAATTACTTCGATGGGCCTGTTTTCAATGGATAGTAACCTGCTGCCTCTAGGTATCATGCTGTCACTCCTGTTGAGGCTTGAAGTAATGATAGCGGTATCGTTCCAGATCTTAAGGTTTAGCGGAAAGGCAATTGAACGGGTTCTTTCGGCATATTTTATAGCTGCCTTGGAAGCACGCACGGTAGTATGGCCGCAACGAACCTGCGAAAGCACCATGCTTAAGAGATTCCGGAATT
>CAYWSQ010000412.1:0-1854 GCA_964460925.1 uncultured Flavisolibacter sp.
TACTGAGCTGGTTGGTGATGAGTGTAAGCAGCAGGATGCCAGTAAGGTAGGCCACAGGAATGCTCCAGTGAATAAAAATGGCGGCGTATACAAAAACAAAAAGGATCCCAACCAGCACACCAAACAAAATGTTGATGAAATTGATCATGAATTTTTCAACATCAGCCCGCACCTTGGTGAGCACGGATAGGGTTTCCCCGCTGCGCTGGTCTTCAAATTCCTGGTAAGGCAGTTTCATGGCATGCTGCAGCCCATCGGTAAAAACGCGGGCCCCGAATTTCTGGATGACCACGTTCAGGAAATAGTCCTGGAAGTTTTTGGCGATGCGGCTGATCATGGCCACTGTAATGGAAAGGATCACGATGAACCAGACCCCCGGAGCTTCCCAGGAAAATGAATTGAAAAAACGGTTCTTGTCATAATTATTGACCAAGTGCTCATTGGCCAGGTTGATCAGCTTGCCAAAAAGGATGGGATCCACCAAAGAGAACCCGATATTAATGGCGGCCAGGAATAAAACAAGGAAAACAAGGCCACGGTGGGGCCTCAGGTATTTTAGTAAAATCTTCATTGCGTTTGATAAAAAGAGGTACAAGTTACTATTTCTGTACGTCTGGTGAGCTACCGCAATCGGGGATAGGGATTCAGGTGCGGCTGGTGTACCGGGATAAATTCCAGGCCTTGCCGGTAAGCCTTTGAAGGATCCGGGTATAGACCGGCTGTTTCAGGAAGCGGTTCCTGTCACTGGCAATGGTCCTTGCATCTATGTGCTGGAGCAGTTTCACCTGGTTAGGAACTTTCTTCCTGGTATCTTTTGAAAAAATAGCGCAGCCAGGCATCGAACTCCGGATAGGGATCGTAATGGGCGATGTATTCCTCTGCAGTTTCAGTTTTGCTCTGACTGAATGCAGAACCCTCTACCTGGTCATTCCTGCCCAACAGGGTTAATTGAACTGGTGCCAGTTTGCCTTCACGGCTGGAACGATGGCCTTCGAATATTTTGCCTTGCCCGATCAGCCTGAACATGGGTTCCAGTGACCGGATGGTATAGCTGGTGGAAGAAAGAAAAAGCAGGTTTTCATTTTGTCCCTCTACGATTTCCTGGAACAGGGATTCATCAATAGCCCTGGGCAGGTCGGGATTCAAACTGAAGCGGCTGAAATAACTGCCATACAATTCCAGGGAGGCTTCATGGTGGGTATGAATCACCAGTGCCTGATCCGAGGGTGGTTTGAGATTATGCCGAAGCTTTTTGAGAGAGACCTATTCACCTAATTTATCCAATTTAATTTATAAAGAATCATACACCCCTATTCGCTTCAAACCATAGACCTTATAATTAGCTTCATATTTTTGCATCTCTTGCATAGATTTCAATGGTTTCACCTCCACATGAAGGTTGGCAAATTTTTTTGCTGGTTCACTGATGGAGCTGGCAGGTGCAAATAAAACCACAGAGTCCATATTAGTTTTATAATAAACTACAGAAGTGTAGAATATATAATCTAACTTCTTGTCGGAACCAGTTTCAATTGATTCTGACAATGTTATTTCCTGATGATTGCCATTTAAACCCCATACTTTAGCTTTTAAATAAAGAGTCTTATTCACATTTATAAAATCCAACTTTATAATGTTTTCTTTTGAAGGCATAACAGGTTCTTGAAGCCAATTATTAAAATACCATAAAGCCCAAGCAATAATTATTATTATTGAAACTCCAATAAATAATTTTTTCTTACTCATAATTCTATTTGTTTTTACCATAATTCCACCCCGCTTCACTCATTCTATATTGATATTGACTGCCGTTGGTGTTCGTCTTTAGACCACACTATTCTGTCAACCTCCCAC
>CAYWSQ010000413.1:0-1834 GCA_964460925.1 uncultured Flavisolibacter sp.
TGATGATCGCTACCAACACAAACCTTCAGAAACCGGAGCAGTGGCGCTGGCTCTTCTTGCCCGCGTAGGCGGCGGTGGTTCTGCACCATCATTCAGTGATGCCCGCCTGAATAAGGGTATCGAGGATGCAGCAAACCAGCTTATGGCAAGCCGAGGCGCTGGTCTTGTAGTGTGCGGAAGCAACGATATGAACGTACAATTGGTGGTGAATGCCATCAACGAGGCGATCGGCGCAAATGGTTCAACAATAGATTTCTCCGTTACCAGCAATTACCGTAAAGGCGTAGACGCTGATATGGTAAACCTGGCAAATGAAATGAACGCCGGTGCTATTGGTGGTCTTTTGATCTACGATTGCAACCCGGTTTATACTTACCCCGACAGTCGCTTTGCGCAAAGCCTTGCGAAAGTTCCGGTAACCGTTTCTTTTAATCCTACAATGGATGAGACCACGGAACTGTGCAAATTCGTAATTCCATCTCACCACTGGCTGGAGAGCTGGGGAGATGCTGAACCGAAAACCGGTTATTACAGCCTTATTCAACCCCTGATCAAGCCTCTTTTCAAAACAAGAGCGTTCCAGACAAGCCTGCTAAGGTGGGCCGACAATACAGCATCAAGCACAGCGGCACCTGCAACTACCGGTGATACTTCCACGATAGAAACAGCCAATACAGGTAATGTGATCCAAACCACCGGAGGCCCGGCTGGTGATGAGTATGAAGTTTTTCTTCGCAATTTCTGGAATGGTAAGCTGGGTGCGGATAACTGGAACAAAGCATTGCAGGATGGAGTGGTTGAACCAGCCGGGGCAGCAGCTTCAGCTATGACAGCGCTCTCTGATACACTTTCTGCAGCTATTGCTGCAACAGGCGGCGGTCGTGCTACTTTTAATAATGCCGGGCTTACAGATGCTTCATCAAAACTTGGCGCAGTTAAGAGCAGCAACCTGGAAGTGATCCTTTATGAGAATGTTAGTGTGGGTAATGGGGCACAGGCCAATAATCCATGGCTCCAGGAGCTTCCTGATCCCATTACAAAAGTAACCTGGGATAACTACGCCATGATCAGCCCACAGCTTGCAAAAACTCTCCTGAACATTGATGTGCTGGGGAATAAAAAGCAGGCAGATGACTATGAAGTTCATCCTGAAAAACCGGTGATCAAGGTAACGGTGAATGGGAAGTCGATCGAATTGCCTGCGATGATCATCCCTGGTGTTCACCCTTCTACCATTGCAATAGCTTTTGGTTATGGAAGAGGTGGTCGCAATAAAGACCTTGACCTGGAAAGGATCGGTCGCGCGGCAACAGGAGCAGGAAGGAATGCATATCCCCTTCTTACATTCAACGGCGCTACTATGATGCATTATGCCAATGCAACCGCCGAAAAAACCGGGGCAAAGTATTCACTGGCTCAAACCCAGGTTCACAACTATACTGAAGGAAGGCCTATCATTTATGAAACCTCCCTTAAGAAATACAATTCAGATCCAAAGGCGTTGTTAGCTGCTGCAAGGCATGAAAGAGAGATTCTAATGGCTGACGGCGGAACTGATTTCGTTAAGGATGCCACCATTTACCCACAGTTTGACAACCCTGGTGTTAAATGGGGAATGAGCATTGACCTGAATACCTGTACCGGTTGCAGTGCTTGTGTAGTAGCCTGTATCGCTGAGAATAACATCAGCGTTGTGGGTAAGAAGCAAGTGGCGGCTTACCATGACATGCACTGGCTGCGTATTGACCGTTACTTCACAGGAGATATCAACAACCCGGATGTGGTATTTCAGCCTATGCTGTGCCAGCATTGCGACAATGCTCCGTGTGAAAAC
>CAYWSQ010000414.1:0-1827 GCA_964460925.1 uncultured Flavisolibacter sp.
AATGCTGTTGGCAACCAGGTAACTTCCAAAACGAATTTCAAAAGAGATTCAACCAATCTTTTTCCAACAGCTTTCATCAGTTATGCGCTGAGCAAGAAAAGCACGTGGACGCTATCTTATGGTCGCAGGATACAGCGTCCAAATTACCGCGACCTGAATCCTTTCATCTTTTTCCTTGATACGCTTTCCTTCCGCCAGGGAAATGTATTTCTGAAACCACAATACACGCATAACGTGGAACTGAGTCATGCTTTCATGGGTAAGTATATTACCACACTCAGTTACAACAATACGGATGATGTGATCTCCGATATCATCAAACCAAAGGAAGGCAGTGGGGGAGAGATCCGTTTTCTTACACCGGATAATGTGGCCAATTTCACCAACATCGCTTTTTCTGTTACTGCACCGGTTAAAATAGCCAAATGGTGGAACCTGAATGTTTTCGGAAATGTTTACAACAACCATTACAAAGGCATTTACGATACAATTGACATTGACCTGAGATTTACTTCCTTCATGCTCAATGTGACCAACAGCTTTACAATTGCCAAAGGCTTCACGGCGGAACTCAGCGGATTCTACAGGCATAAATCCATTGAGCAGTTAACCAGGGTTGATCCGCTGTACCAGATGAGTTTTGGATTGCAGAAGCAGGTGCTGCAGGGCAGGGGTACCGTGAGATTGAACGTAAGGGATCCATTTGCCTGGCAGGAGTTTTCAGGTGTGAACCGTTATGGTTATGTGGATATGAAATTCAGGAGCCGTCCCGATGTGCGCCAGGTAACCGCCACATTCACGCTCAGGTTTGGTAAACAAATGCAGCAACAGCAACAACAGCGCCGCAGGGGAAGTTCCCAGGAAGAACAGAACCGTGTAGGTGGCGCCGGTTAATAAATTTTTAGTTTTTCTCATGTGCATGTTCGGCCCCTTTTTCTAAAGGGGCTTCACTTTTTCGTCCATAGACCATGGACTATGGACCATGGTCAGTTTTTCTTTACATTTGAAATTCAACATTCATTTATGCCTTCATTCGATATTGTCAGCAAAGTAGACGCACAGGCCCTGGATAACGCGGTAAATGTTACCAATAAGGAAATTACCAACCGCTTCGATTTTAAAGGTTCTCACGTAGTGATCAACCTCGATAAAAAAGAATTCAAGCTTAATCTGGAAACAGATGATGATATGAAAATGCGCCAGTTGATTGATGTGCTCATCAGCCGGGCCCATAAACAGGGGATTGCCCCGGAAGCTTTCGATACTTCAAAGGAAGGTTTTCAGAGCGGTAAGGTCTGGAAAAAAGAAGTGCAGGTGCGTAACGGCCTGAAACAGGAAGATGCCAAAAAGATCGTAAAGCATATCAAGGAAAGCGGGCTCAAAGTGCAGGCCTCTATAAACGATGACCTCGTGAGGGTTACCGGAAAAAAGATCGATGACCTGCAGGAGGTGATCCAGGCTTCCAAGACCTGGGACCTGGGCATTCCGATGCAGTATGAGAATATGAGGAGTTAAGTAGTGAGAGAAACAGGAACAGAAACAGAAACAGGAGGGAAAGGGGGTTTCAGGAGGGTTTAACAAAAAAATCAGTGCCGATACGCTTTATTTAGCTGCTTTTCACTAAATTTGCGCTCCCAAAAGCATTGTTTTTAAAAATTGAGTTATGAAAAAAGATCTTCATCCGGCCAATTACCGCTACGTGGTTTTCAAGGATATGAGTAATGGTTATAGTTTCCTGAGCCGCTCTACGGCTGCTACAAAGGAAACCGTTAAATGGGAAGACGGTAATGAGTATCCTTTGGTGAAACTGGAGATCTCCAATACTTC
>CAYWSQ010000415.1:0-1818 GCA_964460925.1 uncultured Flavisolibacter sp.
CAGGGAAGGAGATATCAGGAATTCGCTTGCAGATATTTCAAGAGCAAAGGAACTCCTCGGTTACCAGCCTACCAGGCGCTTTGAAGAAGGCCTGGTGGAAACCATCGCTTATTTTAAGGAAATTTACAGTACTGCACAGGCATGACGATCACTCAAACTCAATTCCCCGGATTACTTATACTTCAGCCAAAAGTATTTGAAGATCAACGGGGGTATTTCTTTGAAAGCTATAACAAACTGAAGCTTCAGGAGGCGGGTATCAACATTTCTTTCGTGCAGGATAACCAGGCCCGTTCACATTATGGAACAGTAAGAGGCCTGCATTTTCAGAAAGGTGCATTCGCGCAAACGAAACTGGTACAGGCACTTTCCGGATCGATAGTGGATGTGGTGCTGGATCTTAGGATCGGTTCCCCCACTTTTGGTAAAACCTTTTCAATCGAACTTTCAGGTGATAACCACACTCAGCTTTTAGTCCCAAAAGGCTTCGCTCATGGTTATTCGGTAATAACTGGAACAGCGGAGGTGTTTTATAAGTGTGATGAATTTTATAATCCTTCCTCAGAGGGCGGAGTGTTTTATAATGATCCTTCGCTTAAAATTGACTGGAAGGTGCCAGCTGACAAACAGCTCATTTCGCCAAAGGATCAACATTATCCATCACTGAAAGATCTCGATAACCATTTTCATTTCTGATGACAGTTAAGAAGATACTCGTAACCGGTGCCGATGGCCAGCTTGGGACTGAACTCAGGATGCTGCAGCCCGTTCCGGGTATAGAGTTCATATTTACTTCTGGTGCTGACCTGGATATCACGGAAAAGAAGAAGGTTGAAGAGTATTTTGCTGAGCATAACTTTACTCATTGCATCAATTGCGCGGCTTATACAAATGTTGAAAAGGCAGAAGAGGAGATTGAGCTTGCTTTCCGGGTAAATGCATACGGAGTGGAAAATATCGCCCTATCCTGCGCAAGGCACACCGTTTTTCTCATTCACCTTTCAACCGACTTTGTTTTTGACGGAAGGACTGACCGTCCGTACAAGGCAAACGACCCGGTTTCACCACTTAATGAATATGGTGCTTCCAAATTAAAAGGCGAACAACTTGCAATGGCGGCGAATCCCCGCACTGCCATCATACGCACTTCATGGCTGTACAACCGTACCGGTAAGAATTTTGTAAATGCCATTCTTGCGAAACTGAAAGGCGATGGAGAAGTAAGAGTGGTACACGATCAGTTCGGTTCACCTACCTATGCTGGCGACCTTGCGGAAGCGATCATTCATATCATTCAGCAACCAGCTTTCGCTCCCGGAATTTTTCATTACTGCAATGAAGGTGTTATCTCGTGGTTCCAGTTTGCCGAAGCAGTACGTGATATTTCCGGGTTAAAAAAAGATATCATCCCCGTGAGCAGCGCTGAGTTTATTACAAAGGCAAAGCGACCTGCTTATTCTGCCCTTGATTGCAGCCGGGTAGTTGAGGAATATGGTGTCGAGATCAAAAGCTGGAAGGAAAGTCTTATAAAAAGTCTAACGTAGAATTCAAAGACTTTACTACTTTTCCCTGCTTCCTTTATAGAGTTCATACTCAAATAACCTGCAATCGATTTTACTGGTATAGAATTCAATACGTCTGGAAGGTTTCAGACCTATTTTTTTGCCAAGCTCAAGGTTGCCCGTAAAGATGTATCCGAGGTAGCCCTGGCAGTTGTTTTTCATAAAATCTCCCATTCGCCTGTATAAAGCTTCCAGGTCTTTTTCCGCGCCAAGTCGATCACCGTATTCCGGGTTGAAATAGATCACACCGGGATCT
>CAYWSQ010000416.1:0-1796 GCA_964460925.1 uncultured Flavisolibacter sp.
CTCGATGAAATGGTGCATGTGGCTCGTGAAATGAAACGAACAGGGATGAATCTTCCACTCCTGATAGGAGGGGCCACCACCAGCCGAATGCACACCGCAGTTAGAATTGCACCTGAATACGATAATGGTGTGGTTCATGTGCTTGATGCAAGCCGCAGTGTTACAGTAACTGGCAGCCTTCTCAGTGATGATCAGAAAGACAATTTTCTTAAGGGAATTTCCACTGAATACGGAAAACTTCGCGAAGATTTTGAAAGAAAGAAGGTCGTGAAACCTATGCTGACCTATCATGATGCTAAAAAGAACCGCATAAAACTTGAGAAGAACGCCCCAGTTCAGCCATCCTATACCGGGGCCAGGGTATATGACATCGAACTGAATGAACTGTTACCCTATATTGACTGGCAGCCATTTTTCATTACATGGGAATTGCATGGCAAATTCCCGGCAATACTTACGGATGATAAAGTAGGAAAAGAAGCGACAAAACTATATGAAGATGCAAAGCAACTTCTTAATAAGATAGTTGATGAAAAATGGCTTACCGCCAAAGGCGTAGCAGGCTTCTGGCCTGTTACAAAAACGGGTGAAGATTCGATACACGTGCAGGCCAATGGCATGGCCACTGATCTTCATTTCCTGCGCCAGCAGGTAAAGAAAGCCGAGGGCCAGCCTAATATGAGTCTCGCTGATTTTATTCATGATGAAGGCACTGATTATATCGGCGCATTTACCGTAACGGTGGCTGGAATCGAACCTCACCTCGAACGGTTCATCAGCCAGCATGATGATTACAATAAGATTATGCTGCAGTCGCTTGCTGACAGGCTTGCCGAAGCAACAGCAGAATACCTTCATGAAAAAACTAGAAAAGAGCTGTGGGGGTACGACAAAGAAGAGAAGCTTTCAAATGAAGCGTTGATCCGCGAAGAGTACAAAGGTATCCGTCCGGCACCCGGCTATCCGGCATGCCCTGATCATACAGAGAAAAGAAAATTATTTGAACTGCTCGGCGGCCAGGATAATACAGGCATCACTTTAACTGAATCTCTTGCAATGTACCCTGCTTCTTCTGTATGCGGATGGTACTTTGCACATCCCCAGAGTAAGTATTTCGGGGTGGGCAAGATTGAAAGAGACCAGCTTGAGGATTATGCGAAAAGAAAAAATATGAGCCTGGAAGAAATGGAAAGGTGGCTTAGACCAGCACTTCAATAATTGTTATGAGAATAATTTCTTACAACGTAAATGGAATACGGGCAGCTGTAAGGAAAGGTTTCCTGGAATGGCTTGCCACTGATCCTGCCGATGTGATCTGTCTCCAGGAAGTAAAAGCGCACCGGTCAGATATTGACCATGCTTCCATTGAAGCTCTCGGATATCATAGTTACTGGTTCTGCGCCCAGAAAAAAGGATACAGCGGTGTGGCTATTCTAACTAAAATAAAACCTGATTCTGTTAAAGAAGGGTGCGAACTGGAACAAAGCGACCTTGAAGGAAGGGTGATGCAGGCAGATTTTGGAAATGTGAGTGTGATCAGTGTTTACTTCCCTTCCGGAACATCCGGTGATCACCGCCAGGCGTATAAATACCAGTGGCTTGATGAATTCCATGATTATTTAAATTCATTAAGGCAAAAAAGAAAGAAACTGATCGTATGCGGGGATTATAATATTGCACACAAGGAAATTGATATTCATAACCCTGTAGCCAATAAAAGAACCACTGGCTTTTTACCCGAAGAAAGAGCCTGGCTGGACCGTTTCCTTGAATCTGGTTTTGTAGACACCTTCAGG
>CAYWSQ010000417.1:0-1787 GCA_964460925.1 uncultured Flavisolibacter sp.
TACGTTTTTACTGATGGAGATGGTATCGTAAAAACAGGGGGTGAAGGTGGTACATATACCATAACTTTTGCTCCTGGTGAATTTGCAAAAGAGATCCGTATTGTGATCCCTGATGCCACCGTTCTTGATCCAAGTGATCTTTATGGCGTAGGTTTCAGGATTCTTTCTACTTCTGGTGGAAATATTACTACCAATAATCTTCTTGTAGCAACTATTGGTGCAAAGAATAAATATGATGGTATTTACCTGATGAAAGGCAGGCACCTGAGGTCTCCTTACACTTTCCCTTATGAAGAGGAAATGCACATGGTAACTACCGGCGCATCTAGTGTTCGTTTCTACTTCGCAGCTGCTGGTGATTTTGGTCATCCAATTGGTACTGCTACCGGATCAAGTTGGTATGGTCCGGCTATCAGCCCTCAGGTTGATTTCGACCCGGTTTCAGACCTGGCTACTGATATTTACAACGTAGGAAGCGCAACCCCTATCGAAATGTATGTAGATCCAGCTGGTGAACTTATCAGCCGCTACGACGAAGGAACTAAAACCATGTACCTGTATTTCTTCTATTATACAGGCGCTGGACAAAACTTCTCTAACCGCGGTTGGATGGATACACTAACCTATATCGGTCCTCGTTAATTTTATTTTTTGAAATGGTTATACAGCCGCACCTATGGTGCGGCTTTTTTATTTGGTGAAAATTCCACGAAAACATAAAACCTATTGTTAAATGCTTTTTTTGGTTCAGTTCATTAACAGATGTTTATAATGATGAGCAGGGGCCAATAGTACTTTTGGCATTAATCCTGCTAAACGCAGCCAAACAATCTAAATCTATGAATTACCTGAAGTATGCCAGGCCATTTACCGGCCTTTTTCTACTTACATTATTCTTTGCAGCATGTAAAAAGAACGACCTGGTGGATTCCGCTACCAGCGGACAATCTCTCGTTAAGATCGTAAATGGAGGTGATCCCGGCATTCATAAAGAAGCCATTGATTTTGTGGCACAACCTGTAGTGCTGGTTGCGGCGGATATCCGGCGTGACGTTTCCGGCGAAGCAGAATTGAAGCAGGAAGCAACTATAACAGTTCTTGATGATACTGCAGCAGTTACAAGAGCTGGGCTTGTGCTTTTAAACAGTGCCTGGTATTCAATCGATGAAAGCACACCGAGGTCCGGTGGAGTAGGTGGCAGTTACACGCTTACGTTCCAGCCAGGCGAATTCGGAAAGGCTATTAAGATCACTATACCCGATGCTACCGTACTGGATCCGAACCTGAAGTATGGCCTGGGCTTCACAATAGTTTCAACAGATAAGGGTTCAATTTCCCACGCAAAAACACTGGTGCTTGAAATTGGGGCAAAGAACATCTATGACGGTGTGTACCAGCTTAAGGGATTTCATAACAGGCCCACACTCACAGATCCCTATGATGAGGAAGTTCACCTGATCACGACAGGAGCAAATACGGTAAAGATGTACTGGCCTGCCTTGGGAGCAGATGCGCATCCGATTCATGGAGGTACGACCTATTATTCAAATTTCACCACATCATTCACCTTCAACTCTGAAACATTTGCGCTGACTTCCGTGGTAAACCCGGTGAATCCTTCTGCTACTGTTTTCACGGTAGGTCCTGCTACAGACAGCAGGTATGATGCGGGTACGAAAACGATCTACGCTCAGTACTATTACAATAATAACATGGAGAGGATGTTTACTGATACGTTGTATTATATAAGCTCAAGGTAAACATACCCTTCATTAAATACTTACGCC
>CAYWSQ010000418.1:0-1785 GCA_964460925.1 uncultured Flavisolibacter sp.
GAGCAGTATGTGAGGGCAGTTCCGGGTGGTGTGGGTTATGCCAAGGCAGCAGGAAATTATGGAGCGGCCATGTATGCTACTGCACAGGCTAAGAAAAAAGGTTACGACCAGGTATTGTGGACCGATGCATTCGAACATAAATACGTGCAGGAGATCGGCACCATGAATGTGATCTTCATTATTGGCGACAAGGCGGTGACCCCCGACCTGGGAGCAGGTACCATTCTCGGAGGTGTGACTCGCGACAGCGCACTGACCCTGTTGAAGGAAGCCGGTTTCACCGTGGAAGAAAGATCTCTTAGCATAGATGAGATCATTGATGCCTATAAATCAGGCATCCTGTACGAAGTGTTCGGAACAGGTACTGCTGCCACCATTTCCATGATTAAAGAATTACGCTACAAGGATTTTGTAATGAATTTTGATGTGGATAAATGGAAGACTGCCCCCACCATCAAAAAATGGCTGACCGACATCCGTGAGGGCAGGAGGGAAGACAAATATGGCTGGATGGTGAAGGTCTGACACCATGCAATCCCAAAATCGGAAGAGGAGAATTGCCAATTTTCCTTTAAAAAGCTCAAAAAATCTAAAAGGGGGCTTAAGAAATCCAAATTCTTTCCCCTACCTTTGCCATCCCAAAAATTAAAGGTTTGTAATGCCTACTATTCAACAATTAGTTCGTAAAGGAAGAGAAATTATACGTGCCAAGAGCAAATCAAGAGCTCTTGACAGTTGCCCGCAGCGCCGTGGCGTTTGTACCCGTGTGTATACCACTACACCTAAAAAACCGAATTCCGCCCTTCGTAAAGTGGCCAAGGTTCGTTTGACCAACAAGGTAGAGGTGATCGCTTACATCCCAGGTGAAGGCCATAATCTCCAGGAGCACTCCATTGTGCTGATCCGCGGAGGCCGTGTTAAGGATCTTCCAGGTGTACGTTACCATATCGTACGCGGTTCTTTGGATACTGCCGGTGTGAAAGACAGGAAGCAAAGCCGTTCCAAATACGGAACCAAGAGAGAGAAAGCAGGTGCAAAACCAGCAGGTAAAAAATAATCATTTCAACATCGCTGCAGTACAGAGTAAAGTTTTAATACTTGAAGACATTCTGCCGCTGCGGTTCAATAAAAATTAAACAATGCGTAAATCACAGGCCAAAAAACTTCCCCTTGCCCCGGATCCCCGTTTCAACGACAAATTGGTAACCCGTTTTGTGAACAACATCATGTGGGAAGGTAAAAAAAGCGTTGCTTTTGATATTTTCTATAATGCCCTTGAAAGGGTTGCCAAACAAACAGGTGAAGATGGATATGAAGTTTGGAAAAGAGCTTTATCCAATGTAACACCCGCTGTAGAAGTACGCAGTCGCCGTATTGGTGGTGCTACTTTCCAGATTCCTTCAGAGGTTCGTGCCGACAGGAAAATCTCCCTCAGCATCAAATGGCTGATCCGTTACAGCCGCGAGCGTAACGGCCGCAGCATGGCTGATAAACTGGCTAACGAGATCGTTGCAGCCAGCAAAGGTGAAGGTGCCGCATTCAAGAAAAAAGAAGATACACACCGTATGGCTGAAGCCAATAAGGCTTTCGCTCACTTCAAGGTGTAATTAATAGAATGATATAAAAAAAATCCCGGTGCATGCACCGGGATTTTTTTGTGATGACTGATCAGGAATTCTGATTGTCATTATCATTATTGGTAACAGTATTCTCCGATACGTCTGTAACAGGAGTGGTTACACCTTCAGGCGTTTGTGAACCTGTTGAGAGATCCGAGCCTGTATA
>CAYWSQ010000419.1:0-1780 GCA_964460925.1 uncultured Flavisolibacter sp.
AAAAAATACTGGTCACCCCTGGTCTTTTTTGCAACCTCAGGCTTACCTACGAAGCCGTAGATATTCATGTAATCAGTCTTCTCCTGCACAGTTACAAGTTTAGATCCATATTGACTTCCCAGTATCTGAACAATACGCTGCTTTGATGAACCTTTTTCCAGGTGAAATATCTGCTGGCCGTTTGAAGTAAGCGAAAAGAAAATATTGGGAAATGCCATTGCAACCCGGATAAACTCATCTACAATATGCCTGAGTTCAGCAGCATTGCTTTTAAGAAAATTTCTCCGGGCGGGTACATTGAAAAAAAGGTTCTTCATTGCTATGCTGGTGCCGGCCGGAAAGGCAACCGGCTCCTGCTTCCGTACCATGCTGTCCTCGATTTCAATATAGGTTCCCGTTTCGTCATCAGTCTTTCGAGTTTTCAGTTCAACCTGTGAAACAGCAGCAATACTTGCCAGTGCCTCTCCCCTGAAACCCATTGTACGGATTCTGAAAAGATCTTCAATGTTCCTGATCTTGGAGGTGGCATGCCTTTCAAATGCCATTCTAGCATCCGTAACACTCATACCCTTTCCATTATCAATAACCTGTATCAGTGACTTCCCGGCATCGTTAATGAAAAGTTTAATTTCATCCGCGCCAGCATCCACCGCATTCTCCAATAGCTCTTTAACCGCGCTGGCTGGGCGTTGTATCACTTCGCCTGCTGCGATCTGGTTGGCAATGTTATCCGGAAGTAATTGAATGATATCGGGCAAAATCGTGTAATTTGTAGTATCAAAAATACGACATCCTTTCCCTATAATTTTTCTTCATGATGCGATACCTGTGCACCTTCATATTCCTGATTTTTTCCACATCATTTTACTCGCAGTCTGTAGCGGATATTAAAGAAAAGGAGGCTAAAGACTGGGCAGACAGTGTATATAAAAAACTGAGTAATGACGAAAGGATCGCCCAGCTTATGATTGTACGCCTTTCTGCACTCGACGGAAGAAAGCCTGTATTTTATGGTGAAAAAGTAAGTGAACTGGTAAGAAAATATAATATCGGGGGATTATGTGTTTTCCAGGGTGGTCCGCAGCAGCAGGCATATTGGTTAAACAGGCTGCAGGAAGAAGCTAAAACCCCCCTCATGATCTGTGTAGATGCGGAATGGGGGCTTGGTATGCGCATTACAGACAGCGTGATGGCCCTGCCACGGCAGATGATGCTTGGAGCAGTAACAGATACCGGCGTGATCTACCAGTATGGTAAAGTGGTGGCCAACCAGCTCAAGCGACTGGGTATCCATGTGAACTATGCTCCCGTTGTTGATGTGAACAATAATCCGGCAAACCCCGTGATCAACGACCGGAGTTTTGGCGAAGATAAATACAGGGTGGCCGCTCACGGTATAGCCTACATGAAAGGAATGCAGGATAACGGCATCATGGCATGTGCTAAACATTTCCCTGGTCATGGCGATGTCGCAGTGGATTCTCATCTCGACCTCCCGGTGATAAACAAAACCAGGGAACAGCTTGACTCGCTTGAATTATACCCTTTCAGGAAACTTTTTGAGGCTGGTGTGGGGAGTGCAATGATTGCACATCTTTACATTCCTTCCATTGACAACAGGCCGAACAGGGCAACATCTATTTCAAAGAATAACGTCACCCACCTCCTGAGGGAAGAACTGGGATTTAATGGACTTACATTCACCGATGCGCTTGAAATGAAAGGCGTTTCGAAATTCTTTCCAAAGGGTGATGTGGAAGTTGAGTCTATCATTGCAGGA
>CAYWSQ010000420.1:0-1779 GCA_964460925.1 uncultured Flavisolibacter sp.
ATACCGCTGAAAATCCCTTGAAGGCGGATTAAAGAACGGCGTATACCCATCCAGCAACTGTACCATCGGCACAAAGGCAGCCGCGCTGCTGGTGTTAAGCCAGGTAAGGCCGCTGCTGCATCCGATCATGAAATTACAGTAATGCGTAAGGGCGGCATTTTCCCTTACGGTGAGCACGCTTCCATCAATGATGTTCCCACTGCTTTCAAACGACTTTGCAGAAGAAAGTATAATGCAAACCCCTGGGTCTGCAGTTATTCTCGAAGCAACATCCCACACCAGGTCAAATGTAAAGCCTGCCTGGCCGCTTTGAGGAGCATATTCCCACAGGATGACATGCCTGAATGAGGACAGGTTATGCCGGGCGGCAAAATCGGCCACATTCCTTTTTTCTGATTCACTCAGTACCACAACCGGTTCAACCGGAACTTTTATGGGAAATGGATATGCTCCAAGGATCATCCCGCGGATCGTACCATCATACAGCCGCTGGTTATTATCCATATTGGTGGTCACAAAAACCCTGTCCCATTTCCCGTTCTTTTGTTCTCTCAGGAACTGCTTCTTTTTCTTTCGGAATGCTGCCACGTCGTTCCTGGGCACATCATCTACCACCAGCACCTGGTCCACGTATGGATTGTTTGCTATAATGGATGCACAAAAAGAGGCTATCGCCCAGGTTAAATGTGCCTGCGGGAAATCAGATTTGATCTGCCTGGCTACCGCTGTGGCGTAAAGGCAGTCTCCGTTTGAAAAAAGCTGAACGAGGAGAATTTTCTGTGGAGAATTATCTATCATGCACCATCATTTTCGCCAGGGAATAAAAGTCGGTCTGCGGTTTATATCCCAGTGAAAATAACAATTGTGGATCACAGGTGAGGCTTTTATATTCAGCCCGGAAGCCACCACTTTCCTTCACATGCGTATTGTAATCAAGCCCGACCGACTTAAAACAGGCTTCTGCCCAATCCCTTATCGAATAACCCTGGCCGGAGCCGAGGTTAACTTCAAATATTTCTTCCTGTTTCATGAATATTACCAGGGCCTTCATCAGGTCGCCGGCGAATGACCATTCTTTCACGACAGACAGATCCCCTATCTCAAGTATTTCACCTGAACCGCCAGCGATCCGCTTTGCTGCTGCAGCTATTTTCATAGCCACGTGCCTTTCGCTGCGACGTGGACTATCATGATTGAAAAAGTAACCAACATAAACTTTAAGCCCGAGAGTTCTGAAATAACGGGCGGCATAAACTGACTGTATCCTGCTTACCGCATAAGGGTCACGAGCTTCAAATGGATTTGTTTCTTTAACGGGGAACCCATCATTCCTGAACTGCAATGCACTTCCGGAAATAAAAACCTTCGTTTGCGGAGCATGCAACCTGACAGCTTCCAGGATGTTCAGGGTTCCCGTGCAGATGGTTTCATGATTCTCAAACATAGCATCATGCCGGGTTGTGGAATTTGCAGCAAAATGAAAGATCATTCCCGGCTTACATTGCTGCACGAGTTCTGCAACCTGGGACAGGTTCTTGATGTCCGTCCTTAAAAAATCACCGGTCCTGCTAACACCAACAACTTTGTAACCCTCATCTTCCAGTTCCTTCGAAAGATAATGGCCATCCTGTCCGTTTGCTCCAAAGATGATTGCGGTCATTATAATTTTTTTCTGAAGACCAGCGTGGCGAATGTATACTGGTATTTACCAAGGTAATTGAAATCAGGATCAGGGCAGTCCCAATTTCCCTTGTCAATAGTTTGTGATTCTGGAAGGTA
>CAYWSQ010000421.1:0-1776 GCA_964460925.1 uncultured Flavisolibacter sp.
TCCGGATATCATTTTCGAAGACCAGCAGGCCACCACCGGCACCGAGCAGGATGGAGGTGAATAATCCACTTAGAAAACTTACCCTGAATTTGAGAGTTACAGGCAGAAAAGCATATCCCGCCAGCCCGGAAAAAGCTGCCGCGAAGATGGCCAGCAGCATAATTAGTGAGAATTGCAGGTGATACTGCAACAGGATGCCAGCTACCAAAAAAGGTAGCAGTCGCACGAAGGGCATCTTGTTCCACCACATGGGTTGTAATGGCTGCATGAGTGGAAATTAGTCCGCGTACCACGTCAGCAGCAGGGAAAATCACCGCGGGATTGAAGTATTTTTCCGGGCAACAGGCCAATGGCTCATGGCTGTTGGCCATTGGCTTTCCAACAGCTTCATTCCCTGAAAAAAATATATCACGGCCATTCTTAATTACTTTGACTTTTCAATTTATTTACTCCAATTTTGCAGACAACCTATAAAATATTAAATCCAATACAGTAGCATGGGACTATTTAACTGGTTCACGCAGGAAATAGCGATAGATTTAGGAACCGCCAATACCTTGATAATCCACAATGACGAAGTCGTAGTGAATGAACCCTCTATCGTGGCCCTGAACCGCAACAACCCCAAAGAAGTTCTGGCCGTTGGCAAGCGCGCCCTGATGATGCATGAAAAAACCCACGAAAGCATTAAGACCGTAAGACCCCTCAAGGATGGTGTGATCGCTGATTTCAATGCAGCCGAGCTCATGCTGAGGGAAATGATCAAGATGGTCTATCCCAAGAAGCCCCTGTTTCCCCCAAGCTGGCGCATGATGATCTGCATTCCTTCTTCCATTACGGAGGTAGAAAAAAGAGCAGTGCGCGACAGTGCCGAGCAGGCGGGTGCAAAAGAGGTTTACCTGATTCATGAACCCATGGCTGCTGCCCTGGGTATTGGAATAGATGTGGAAGAGCCCGTTGGTAATATGATCATCGATATTGGTGGTGGTACTACCGGCATTACCGTTATCGCTCTTGCAGGAATTGTTTGTGATCAATCTATCAGGATAGCAGGTGATGAATTCACCGCGGATATCATGGAAGCCCTGCGCCGTTATCATTCACTGCTGATAGGAGAAAGGACAGCGGAACAGATCAAGATCCAGATCGGTGCAGCCATGAAGGATATTGATAATCCTCCTGATGACCTCCCGGTGAATGGCCGTGACCTTGTTACAGGTATTCCCAAGCAGATCATGGTGAGTTACCAGGAGATAGCCGAGGCGCTTGATAAAAGCATCTTCAAAATGGAAGAGGCCATTCTCAAAGCCCTTGAGCAGACACCTCCCGAACTGGCCGCTGATATTTACAGGCGCGGACTTTACCTCACCGGTGGAGGAGCATTGTTGAAAGGACTTGACAAAAGGTTGAGCCAGAAAATCAAATTACCTGTTCACGTAGCCGATGACCCACTGAAGAGCGTGGTTCGTGGCACAGGATTAGCTTTGAAAAATTATGACCGTTATCCTTTTGTAATGAGATAAACAAGCTTCAAGCTTTGAGCTTCGAGCTTCGAGTTGGAAACTCGTGGCATCTCGCAGCTCGTAGCTAGTAGCCCGCAGCTCCCATGCGTAACATCTTCCTCTTCATCCGTAGCAATATCACCTTCCTGGCATTTGTAGTGCTGCAGGTTTTTGCTTTATGGATGTTTTTCAAATTCAATAAGCTTCATAATGCCGCTTTCCTGGGAGTGGCTAACGAAATCACAGGGAGCGTGAACACACAGGTGGATAAGCT
>CAYWSQ010000422.1:0-1752 GCA_964460925.1 uncultured Flavisolibacter sp.
TAGATCCGACCACCGGGTTAAACCGGGTGATCAGCGAACGGGCACTGTTCATCAGGATCTCCTCGTAGGATTTCATGGGCTGGATGCGGTTGGCCGTTCCAAAGCTGCAGAACATCATGAAACCAAGATCGTGAGTGCTGCGATTGTACTGTTCCTTCTCCAGCAATTTGAGCATACGCAGGGCTTCCCTGTACAAACTGCTGTCTTTTGTTTCTTCAAACAACTGGAGCAAGGTACCAGGATAAAACCCGCTGCACCACCATTCCGATGAACTCCATTCATGTTGCCCGGTTTTGGGATCGAAATTTTTCGGGAACCTGCCCGGTGGCACCAGGGTGGACAGATGGCGGTACTGCGCTGCAGCCAATGACAGGTCCTGTTTGGCCATATCATGAAGTCCAGGCATACTGTCTTTGGGTTTCTGCACAGAGCAGTTGACCAGTGCTGCAAGAATTACCAGTGTGCAAAAATTCCTGATCATAAACCTGTGAGCTTAGCGGGTTTTTTTGGAACGGGCTTTCACCTTTTTCTTCCCGGCTTTTTTAGCCGATTCTTTCTGCCTGGCCTTGTCGATTTTAATGTTGTGGCGGATCACATCCCAGTATTCTTTTCCATAACCTACAAGAATCTCGCTGCCGGCAGGTATTTCTTTTTTGGAAGTGATGTAAACGTTCTTCCCGTCCTGTATATAATCGGAGTTGTTCACAATACCCTTGATGCGTACCACACCCCTTGCATCATTGGCATAACGTGCCAGGGCTTTTGGATACGGCTTGGCGTCTATTACATGGTTGCGTGTAACATAATAGATATAACCGTTATCCTCATGCGCAGCTTCCTTCCATGTACGTACCCGTCCTTTGTATTCTACAATGCGTGTATCCTTGGGGATGGTTTTTTTTGTGAAGAGTCCTTTTCCTGCATTCGGTAAAGTGGATTTTTTTACCACCAGTTGCTTTTCAAGTAATGCCATAATATGTAAAAAGCCGTGAAGATAATGTAGGGAAGCCAATGGCCAATAGCCAAAAGTCTTTGTCTATTAAACGGGTATGCTGTGTAATCCGATCCTGTTTCCCTCTGTATCAAGGAACACAGCCATGAAACCATGGTCAGGGCTGATCAGTGTTTTGGGCACCAGAACTTTTCCACCGGCTTCCTCCACTTTATCAATGATATTTTGAACATCAGGATTCCCATTCAGGTAGATAAGCGGGCCCTCTGTTGACGAAGGGTGGTAAAAATTCTCATTGTAAGTTAGAGCGCCTCCCACGTTCATGGGATCATCCAGGGGGAACAATCGCATCTGTATATTCTGAAGATCCATAACCATCATCTGCATGTTGAAAATGGCTTCATAAAATCTTTGAGCCCTCTCAATATCCCGCGTTGGAATTTCAAACCAACTGATAGCATGTTTGAATGTCATAAAATTTTGATTCTAATGTAAGCAATCCTGCTGGCATGAATATTCGTGCATTTTCCTTAAACAGCTCATGAGTAACAACACAACATTCCTGGCAGGGTATACCGACCTTGAGAAAGGTGCCTACCTTGCTGCAATCGCTTCCCTGGCTACGGCCGACCGCGTGGCCGGTGCTGAAGAAATCGAACATCTGAATCAATTGTGTGAGGCTGCATCACTTTCCGGTGAGCAGCAACAGCTTGTAGAACGGGCCGCGGTAGAAATGCAGGCAGATGACCTGCATAAATGCCTGGACATTTTAAAGGGCAGCGACCTCAGGTATTCACTAA
>CAYWSQ010000423.1:0-1751 GCA_964460925.1 uncultured Flavisolibacter sp.
ATGAGCATCAGCAGGTATCTCATAAATCAATTTTTATCTGATAATTTATTTTCCAGGTCCCGGATCTTCTGGTCAAGCTCCAGGATATGAAGTGTGAGTTCTTCCACTTTCTCAAGGAGTTTTCTTTGCATCTCTCCCATTTCAAATCCTTCTTTTTCCACTATGGCAGCAGCAGGAATGCCAGGCAAATGCTTATTTGTCTCAATAAATTTTTTCAGTTCTTTCAGTGGCATCAGGCTGTATTTCTTGTCAAACACATAATCCGGCCAACCACTTGAGGCAAGTTTTACTTTTACTTCTTCACAGATCACTTTACCTGCCACGGCAAATTTGTAGCCTGTAGGCACAGTAGCATTTCCGATGCGCACATTACCTCCGTCGTTCTGAAGAATCAGGGTGGAGTAGGCTCCATTATTCCTGGCAACGATTTCATTATTATCAAAAATGATGTTTGAACTATTCACATTGCCGAGGGTGAGATAACCGTTGGAAGTAAGGCTGGCATCTGATCCGGAAGGAATGTGTAGATTTCCTGTAGGAGAAACAAATACCCGGTCAGCACCATTGTTCCTGATTACAAAATAGCCATCGTCGTTAGATGAATTGGTACCAATCCGGATGTTGTTTCCTGATAGCTGGAGAAATCCTTTGTCAACCCCTGAAGCTTTCAACTGGATTGTGGGAGCCTGGTCATTGATTGAAACAGCATTATAATCATAATTCATGGCATCCACTACCAGCATGCCTGTTGCATTATTATCGCCAATTGCAAGAGCACCTGTTGGATGCATGGTAATATATTTAGCCGGAGACCCCGTTTGAAACTGGAGCGATCCTGCAGCCGCCATAATTTTTGAAAGGTTGGAGCTGTTGGCATTCTCAAATGAGATCTCGGAAACCTGGAAAAGATTATTCGCCCTGAAAAGAAGAGCAGGAGATTCCGTATCGATCCGGATATTTCCGGCAACATCAAGTTTATGCAATGGATTGGATTTTCCAATTCCCACGTTGCCCGTATTGTTGCTGTAAATATGGGTGCTGCTCAAATTCCAGTTGGAGGAACCGCCACCAATCATTTCCTGCCAGGCAGTACCATTGTAAAACCAGAATGTATTGGAGGTATTATCGTAAACCATCAAACCTCTTGCAGGTGAAGCAATGGCTGCACGCTGTGCGGAAGTCATCCGTGGAACAAGAATGCCCCTGGAAGTACTTTTTACATCAAGCATGGCACTGGCATTTGGGAGTGTCCCGTCATTATTGATAGCGACGCCCTGCTGGGCAAGGGAAACACCTGATGCAATCATCAATGAAAGCAGAATGATAAACTTCATAAAATAATAATTGTGATTTGATAAGCAGAAAGGTTAACCGTAAGGAGACTAATCACATTCATAATGATTGATGATCTGGTAGTCTTCACCAACGGGTGCATTTACAGAGAATGAAGTGATATTTCCATCACTATTTTCAAAATGTTCAACGATAAAATTTCCATTGTTATTTGTTATTTTTTTAACCCGGTTCTTGGAGCTGATGGTTCTGTATCCCAATTCAAACTGTCCATGATTCAGGTAATCGGCAGGACGGGCAGGTTTATTCAGGTCATACTCATATAGAACATCGTTGGTTGGACCTATCTCCTTCACCAGGTTGCCATTCTGCCATTCATAAGTATGCGTATGAGAATTGGTTACATTTTGATCAGAAAATAATCTATTTATCACACGTGGTCCATCATATTCAAATTC
>CAYWSQ010000424.1:0-1746 GCA_964460925.1 uncultured Flavisolibacter sp.
GGAGATCGTACCGAAACGAGCGATCAGTTTTGTGGCCAACAGCATGTACGGTGAAAAATATGTAACACATGAAATGAACCACCGTTGGGAATCAAATAACGGTAAACTGCAGGTAGCATACAACTGGAAGGTGAAAGGAAAATGGGATACGCTTAGTGCGGTTGCAGTAGCAGAACCTACTAACCTTGTGGCAGGATCACAGGAGGAATTTATCACCGAACATTACTGGGGATATACGCGTGTGGATCACCGTTGTTCAGGAGTATACGAAGTGCGTCATCCAAAATGGAGAATTCATGATGTACTTGAACATAAAATTGATTGTTCGGCCGGGGTGCTGTACGGAGAAGCCTTCACTGAAGTGCTGAACCAGCCACCCGTTTCAGTTTTCCTGGCTGAAGGATCGGAGATCAGTGTTCACCCGGGAAAGAAGATTTTCAATTGATTTACCAGCGGCCGGTTTTATCCCATTAAACCTCATCATCCAAAAACATGCAGCATACACTCATTATCATAGGAGGCGGCCCCATTGGCATCGCCTGTGCCCTCGAAGCCGCTAAGCATCATATAGATTATGTGATTATTGAAAAGGGCACACTGGTCAATTCCATTTACAATTACCCGGTAAACATGCAGTTCTTCTCCACTTCGGAGAGGCTGGAGATCGGGCAGGTACCATTTATCACTAATAATGCAAAGCCTACAAGATCTGAAGCACTGGAGTATTACCGCAGGGTGGCCCGCGATAACCAGGTCAGCACCCGTTTGTTTGAAAAGGCTTTGTCAGTAAAAAAACCTGGAGGAGAAAAACATTTTGAAGTGGTGACGGATAAAACGGTTTACAAAGCAAGCTATGTGATCATTGCTACCGGCTTTTATGATATTCCCTATAAACTAAATGTGCCTGGCGAAGAACTGCCCAAGGTGAAACATTATTATAAGGATCCACATTTTTATGCTTTCCAGAAAGTGCTGGTGGTAGGTGCGCAGAATTCAGCGGTGGATGCAGCCCTGGAAACATGGAGAAAAGGCGCTGAGGTTACTATGGTTATCAGGAATGAGTCTATAGGGCACCGGGTAAAATACTGGGTAAAGCCTGATATTGAAAACCGGATCAGGGAAGGATCCATCAAGGCATTTTTCAATGCCCATGTAAAGGAGATCAGGCAGGGGGAAGTTTTGATCAGCACCCCGGAAGGCGAAGTAGTACTGGAAAACGACTGGGTGCTGGCTATGACAGGTTACCAGCCTGACCTGCAGTTTTTGGAGAATGCAGGCATCAATCTTTGTAAGGATGAAAGCAGGAAACCAGATTATAATGAAGAAAGTTATGAATCCAGCCAGGAAGGCATTTACCTCGCCGGGGTTATCTGCGGGGGCATGAATACCAACCGGTTGTTTATTGAAAATTCAAGAGAACACGCCATCCGGATCATCAATGATATAGCAAAAAAGATTCTCTAATGGTGCCTTCACCACTAAAAAATCATGTAAAGAACGCGCTCAAAAAGGATTATTCCTCTGGTTTGTTGCTCACCAGGGACAACTTCGCGAAATCTGATCCGGCAAAGATCTTGGCCAGGTTGATATCGCTTGTTTTTTGGTAGGCTGTCAGGTTCTTTTGTGTAACGATACGCCAGAAATTTTTGGCTTTCAGGTCGTTATAATCTCTTCCTTTCACAATAAGACCACGCACCGGGTCCCTTTTTTTTAATTCGAACCGGATGATCTTTCCCTGCGGAATGG
>CAYWSQ010000425.1:0-1735 GCA_964460925.1 uncultured Flavisolibacter sp.
TGCTTACAGATTTGGATTTAACAGCAGGTTTTTTGGCAACAGGCTTTACTGCTTTGGCAGCAGCCTTTTTCGGAGCCGATTTTTTCGCTGGGGCAGGCGCGGCCTTTTTAACTGCTTTTACGGGTTTTGCTGCAGGCTTTTTCGCCGGGGCAGCGGCTTTTTTAGCAGGAACAGGCTTTTTAGCGCTTTTAGCAGCCGCTTTTTTGGGTGCAGGCTTTTTGGTAGCAGGTTTTGCTGCCTTCTTTTTGGTTGCCATACTACTTGCTTGTTTTTATAACATTCACGTTAATGGTAGCATCATTCACTTCAATAGGGGTACCGTTGCTGATTTGGGGTACAAATTCAAGTGTATCTGCCAAAATTTCGCGGCAAATATAATCTTTAAATTGAATTAATGATGGCTCCAGGGAGGCATGTTGTTCCAGCCTCACAGCTATACGGTCGGTTACCTCGAAATCATGATCCTTCCGTATGTTCTGAACCCTGTTTATGAACTCCCGTGCATTCCCTTCGTGCTTTAATTCCTCCGAAAGGGTAATGTCCAGAGCCACGGTTAAATTACCCTTGCCGGCGATCTCGTAACCCGGAATTTCGTCTGTACTTACCTCCATGTCTTCAGCCGTAATATAAATTCCCTCTTCCCCGGCTGCCATTTCCATGGGGTTCAGTAAATAGGTTCCGGCCAAAACCTGCTGGATAGTAGGATTATCAAATTTCTCAATGGCCTGGGCAGCCCATTTCATTTTAGGGCCCAGTTTTTTCCCCAGGGTCTTGAAGTTTGCTTTGGCCTTCTTTCTTATAAAATCATTATTTGCCTCCAGGATCTCTACCTCCTTTATATTGGTCTCCGCTTTTATCACCTCCTCCATCTTCCTGATATTGGATTTTTCCGGAGCGAGAGAATGAGCGAGCAGGTATCCTGGGCAAGCAACATCCTTTTTTCCAGGTCATGGTCAATTTTCTTTTCGTCCGCAACGGGGAACCCTGTGTGGTGAACCGAGGCCATCTTTTGCCGGCCCGTTACGCCATTTAGGTTATTAAACAACCAGTCGGCAAAGAAAGGCGCTACCGGAGCTATGAGAGAAGCCACTGTTTCCAGGCATTCATACAAGGTCTGGTATGCACTGATCTTGTCCTTTTCGTATTCTCCTTTCCAAAACCTTCTACGGCACAATCTTACATACCAGTTACTTAAATGAGTATCTACAAAGTCTTCTATAGCCCTGGCAGACTGGGTAGGTTCATACAGATCAAGATTTTTTGTAACCGTGTCAGTAAGGTTATTCAGCATCGAAAGGATCCAGCGATCCAGTTCGGGCCGGTCTTCAACAGGTATATATTCTTCCTTAAAGGTGAATTCATCCACGTTTGCATACAGTGCGAAGAACTGGTATGTATTGTAAAGCGTTCCGAAGAATTTGCGCTGTACCTCACGGATGCCTTCTTCATCAAATTTCAAACTGTCCCAGGGCGAAGCATTGCTGATGAGGTACCATCTGGTTGCATCTGCACCGTAGGTGTCTATTGTTTTAAATGGATCCACCACATTACCCAGGCGCTTGCTCATTTTGTTTCCTGCCTTATCCAGCACCAGTCCGTTACTTACCACAGTTTTGTAAGCCACGCTATCAAAAAGCAATGCTGCCAGAACATGCAGGGTGTAGAACCATCCGCGTGTTTGGTCCACTCCTTCTGCAATAAAGTCAGCAGGAAAGTTTTCTTTGAACGTTTCCTT
>CAYWSQ010000426.1:0-1725 GCA_964460925.1 uncultured Flavisolibacter sp.
TGATTATACTCTCCCTCCCTGAAGAACCGGTCGCTTCCGCTGACTTTTTTCCCAAGACCGGCGGTGAATTGTGCCAGGGCACTCATTCCAGACCCAGCCACCCCTATGAAATATATGTTGTTAAACTCGCGTAGAGGATTCATATGGTTTAATCTGTCAGCAAAGTATTGAAAATTTCACTGCATTAAACTCCTGCAACCGAGTTAAACTGCTTTTTATAGTCATATTGAAGGTCTTCATGCATCTTTTCAACTTCTTTCCGGCATCTTGAAATAAGGGTTGAATACAGCTTCATCAATTGCTGGCTTTTGTTTAGATCAACCCTCAGGTCTTTAATTTCCTGAAGAATGTACAATAAAACCTGCACCTCTGTTTCTATGTTGCCACTGTACTTAATAAACCTGTTTGCCACTCTTAGTATCTTTCGAAGATTCTTCTTAAGAAAATATAGGTTTTTTACGTTCACTTCTGTAAACATTGTATGAAGCGTTTCTTTTACAGAGTTTACATATCCCTGCTCGTCTGCAGCTTCAAAAACCATGTAGGTAAGAAGCTCTTTATTTTCCAGTTTTAACCGGCCCAGCCGGATACAAATGTCCACCACCTCATTGTGAGGAAGATCTTCCAGGCCGGTCCTGATCTGTTTTAATGTTGCAGCTTTCATTTTACACTTATGATTTTCAAAAGTAGTCAGTTATACTTGCAGGATGAAAATGAAATTGCCCTCGCCTATAACCATTCTTATGATCGTGGTTATGATAGCAGCTATTGCTACATGGTTGATACCTGCCGGTCAATACAACACCCTGAATTATAAAGATGGTTTCATTTACAGTGGCCCCTCTGGAGATTCTTCTCTCCCGCTTACGCAGGAAACCCTGGATTCGCTGAAGATCCAGGTGCCTCTTGAGAAATTCACGTCTGGCAGTATACGCAAAGCTGTTTCCGTTCCCGGAACCTACCGAACCCTTGAACGTTCCGGGCAGGGCCTGATAGATATTATAAAAGCCCCGGTTAAAGGAATCTATGAATCTATTGATGTGATACTTTTCATCCTTGTGATTGGCGGGTTTATGAATGTTTTTAACCAGACCGGAGCGCTAGTTTCTGCTATGACTTCTTTGACTCAGAAATTAAAGGGAAAAGAATCCGTACTGATCATACTTTTTACATTCCTGTTCTCCTTTGGAGGTTCAAGTTTTGGAATGGCTGAAGAAGGACTGGCCTTTTATGCAATATTGATACCGTTGTTCTTAGCAGCCGGATATGATCTGTTATTACCGGTGGCAGTCATTTTCGCAGGCACTCAGCTTGGAACGCTTTCCAGTTTTTCAAACCCCTTTTCAACCATTATAGCCTCCAATGCTGCCGGGGTTAACTGGAGCGAAGGATTGGTGCAACGGCTGATCATGTTTTTCCTGACAACTTCGATCACGGTCTGGTATTTTGTTCGATATGCCAACCGCATAAAGAAAGATCCCTCCATGTCTCTTGCCGGGTATAAAAGTGATATTCTGTCTCAGCCTGAAAATGAAACCCGGCCTGAGAACAGGGGAATTTTGCTGCTTCTTTTTTTCGCAACATTTGCCATTATGGTTACCGGTGTGGTAGCGTTCGAATGGTGGCTGGAGGAAATGGCGGCACTCTTTATCGGAGCATCAATACTTATGGCGATTGCCGCACGTACAGGAGAGAAAAAATTCATTCAATGGTTTGTCAGGGGGT
>CAYWSQ010000427.1:0-1721 GCA_964460925.1 uncultured Flavisolibacter sp.
GTTCCGCAGCGCCGGGAGAGAATGCACCGGACCTTGAGTATTGAAAAAGATTTATTTTTACGCAATAACTGGCAGGCCTTTCGTCCTGCTTTTTATTTAGCATTGTTCACCAAATCATTTGAATGGACGCTTTCCCGGATACTGATCTGATATTCTTCCTTGCCATTAACCCGCAAAGCACGGTCTTCCTTGTTGTTTTTCTTTTCATTCTGCTGCTGCTCAGTTTTATTTCCGCAGGAGCAGAGGTAGCACTGTTTTCCCTGCAGAACAGGGATCTTAACATGCTTAAAACCAAGCAGCACGCGGCTGCAAAGCGCATCACCTCCCTGCTTGAGGAAAGAAAAGCGGTTTATACTTCACTGCTGATAGCAGGAGGCGTGTTCAATGTGAGTATTATTATTCTTTCCAATTTTCTGCTTTCCTCAGTTCTCAACCTCGGTACCATAAACCTTGGTGTGCCGGTAGATCTCAATATGCTGCTCAAGATCGTGATCATTGCGGTGGTCATTGTATTCTTCGTACGCATGCTGCCAAAGATCTGGGCCTCACAGAATACATTACGTTTCGCCTACAGTGTTTCTTCCGTAGTTGAAGCTTTGCACCTGCTCCTCAGGAGGATCAGCCTGCGCATGGTGGCCATTGCCGACAGCATCAGCGAGACCAGCGGGGCAAACGAATCCGAGGCAACAAGCATGAAGGAACTGGATGATGCCATTGAGATCAATAATGTGCAAACTTCCATTGAAGAGAAGAACATCCTGAAAGGCATCGTCAAATTCAGCCACATTACTGTAAAGCAGATTATGCGCTTCAGGCTTGATGTAAATGGAATCGAGTACAATACATCCTTTCCTGACCTGGTTAAAAAAGTTGAAGAACTTCATTATTCAAGACTGCCGGTTTACAGGAACAGCCTCGATGAAATCACGGGGATTCTGAACACCAAAGACCTCCTGCCTTTTCTCCATGATCCTGAATTTGACTGGCACCCGCTAATCAGGCCTTCGCTGTTTGTGCCGGAATCAAAATTGATCAAAGACCTGCTCAGAGAGTTCCAGGCCAAGAGGATCCATTTTGCAATTGTTGTGGATGAATTCGGCGGTACCAGCGGTATTGTAACCATGGAAGACATTCTCGAAGAGATCATTGGTGACATCAAGGATGAATTTGATGAAGAGGAAACTTCGGTTCGCAAACTGGATGAAAATACCTGGGTGGCAGATGCCAAAGTGATGTTGTATGACCTTTGCCGCACAATGCGCCTGCCCATCGATACGTTTGATGCCGTGAAAGGTGAAAGTGATTCACTCGGTGGCCTTGTGCTTGAACTGGCAGGAGAGTTTCCTTCAGTGAATGAAACCGTCAATTGCGGTGATTTTGATTTTACCGTACTGGAGATCGAAAGGAACCGCATCCGCTCGGTCCGTATTGTTGTCAACCTAAAAAACAATGAGAATTAAAATATTCATTCCGTTCATCTTCATTTTTTTACTGGCCTGTAATTCTGACTATGTTCAGAAGCCCCGCGGTTATTTCAAGATCACACTTCCGGAAAAAAAATACCAGGAGTTCGCGCAGCCG
The DNA here is from genome assembly GCA_964460925.1 of uncultured Flavisolibacter sp. Lineage (GTDB taxonomy): Bacteria > Bacteroidota > Bacteroidia > Chitinophagales > Chitinophagaceae > Flavisolibacter. The sequence continues at coordinate 1,582 of CAYWSQ010000427.1, forward strand.
GGGTATCCTTACAGTTTTGAATATCCTGTATACGGCAGGGTGGTGAAAGACTCACTTTTCTTTGACCAGAAAACGGAAAATGATTACTGGATCAACGTTGACTTTCCTTCATTCAATGGCAGGATCCACTTGAGTTATAA
>CAYWSQ010000428.1:0-1719 GCA_964460925.1 uncultured Flavisolibacter sp.
TCGCAAGTTGAGTTCCTTAATGGAATTTATAATCATAGGCTCAGTCATAAGGATGTCTTCAAGTTCATATAAATCTGAAAAATGAAAACAAATCTGGTCAGCTCCTGCCGCTCTGTAATCCGACCTTTCTGGTTCTAAAGTTTTGTATTTCTTACCAAGCTTTTCAAGTTCATTATCGTTGTCAAAGAAAAGACTTGATAACACGAAAAAAGCAAATATCTGCCTGGTCTTCCGTTCATAACCCACAACAAATACTTCCATCGCATTTACGTTCAGGCAAAAATATCTTGGATAGGTGCTTCTATTAGTTGAAGGCATACAACTTAAGGACCAAAATGACAACTCCGTTTTCTTGATTGAAGGTAAGCACCTTCTTATGTATAAATTCAAAATGCGTTTGAGCTGTGCGTAATTTTCAACCCTTTTCAGCTTCTCAAAATTTTGTCTGTATTTGATTATGTACTTAGGCTCCACGGTAGAATACAGGTCATAGCCCCCATTGGAAATCTCCATGTCGCTTTTAAGCCAATTTTCTTGTTCTACTGTTGAAATGATTAGGTCAACGTCGGTGTCGCCGATAATATTTGATACGAACATTTTATTAGTAAGCAAAAGTCCTTGCATTTCTGCATGTTGAATTAGCCTCTGCTCAATTTCATTTAATTGCTCGATTTTTACTGACTGAAACCAAAAATGTTCAATGTTATCGAAGTTTTTTCTATGTTGAGCGAACCGTTTGACTGCGTCAAGGGCTTGTCCAATGTAATAAGTGTCGTCTGAAAAGTTAAGCAGGTAAATTCCACAACGGCTCCTGGACATGGGAAAAAGATCGGCAATGGAAAGTCGTCCTTGTACATTAAAAGCGTAGTCAAACTGAAATCCTAACTGGTTGATTATTTCGTCGGTCATTTTAAAATTTCAGACAACTTCCAAATTCCTTCAGTTGTCCTACACAAAGTAAAATAAACTGAGGCCATTATTTACACATTCTGAGAAACCAGGTAAGTGGTTTTTGCTAACCAGATATAAAATCAATTGAGCAATCTATGTTCAGCATCTGCTTCAATGGATATCCAGAGAATTCAATATTGCCAATTTCGATTTCATTCGAAATAAAATAGTCTTCTATTGATATTAATTTACCTGTAGATCTTGAAAAAAAATCAATCAGTTCATTCAAAATGAAAGTGAGATAATACCGAAGGTTGGAGGCAATATGTTCATTGTTGGTATTTGTAGCGGCGTCATGAATAATTTCATTACGAAGCCTGTAAATTCTGGTAAAGTGAATTTCAAGATTACTCCTATGCTTTCTCAAATAGTCCGTTGCATTTGCTGGGCGACCGGAAGGGAAAAACCATTTGTGCAACTTTAATGCTCTGTAAGCAAGTAATGGATAATGGGTTAATAATTGTGCTCCAGTTTCTGTGTAGAACTCCTCCACTGAAAGACAGGATTCATCGGCAGAGGTGTAAGACGGTACTAGAGCCTGTTGGGCACCGGGAATTTGAGTAAAATATTTTTTAAAACTATAAGTATTTCGTTTTACATAAGCCAGGGCATGGGCATTTATAAAATGTTCCTTTATCCTGTTTATTGTATTCTGGCTTTCATAATTAGAGAAAATATATTCAAGGCCAATCCAATAATTGATAAACTTATGTTCAACTTCAGTAGATTGATTTCCTAACCTTAAATAGCGAATAGCTGATTTAATTT
>CAYWSQ010000429.1:0-1711 GCA_964460925.1 uncultured Flavisolibacter sp.
AGCAGCGCTTCATCTATGGTACCCGCGCTTACATCATTCACAATGCATATACCGGCATCAGCGGTTTCCCTTACCACTTTGGCGTAAAAACTGTCTATGGATAAAACCTGCCCGGGAAATCTTTGATGAATGGCAGTCACTGCAGGTAAGACCCTTCTTAATTCTTCATCCGCATCCACCGGGCTGCTGCCCGGCCGGGTACTTTGCCCGCCAATATCAAGTATATCCGCACCTTCTTCAATCATTTTTTCAGCGCGATGCAACACTTCATCCACAACCGTGCGGCTGCCTTCGTAAAACGAGTCCGGTGTCATATTGATGATACCCATCACCAGTGGCTGATCTATGGTAAGCAGCCTGCCTTTACAATTCAAACTGTACATTAGGCCTTGTTTGCTATTTTTGAATGGATGAAGATAAACACTAACGAAGAATACGATGCGGTGCTACAGCAGTGCGAAGATATCTTCCTGAAAAAAACAAGGGACTATGGAACGGCCTGGAGGGTGTTGCGCAATATCTCCATCATCGACCAGGTGTATATCAAGGCTCAAAGAATCCGGAACATCCAGGAGATCGGGGCCCAAAAAGTAGGGAAGCAGGGTGATGATATCAGGAGTGAATTCATCGGCATCATCAATTATTCCATCATCGGCCTTATACAGCTACAACTCACGGAAGATGATCCTGAAGAACTGGAGACCAGCATGGTGGAACAACTTTACCATCATTATTTTCTTGAAGCAAAACAACTCATGGAAAGCAAGAACCATGATTACGGTGAGGCATGGAGAAATATGACACAGGAAAGCTTCGTGGACCTGATCCTAATGAAACTGCAGCGTATGCGGCAGATCGTTTCCAATAAAGGACAAACCCTGATCAGCGAAGGCCTTGATGCCAATTATTTCGACATGATCAATTATGCCGTATTCGCATTAATCCTTTCCGGTGAAAAATACCAGTCATGAAAATTGCCCTACGTACCATACAGGTTTTGGTTGCCGTTTTATTTATCCTTTCCGGGTTGGTAAAAGCCAATGACCCGCTTGGGTTGAGTTATAAAATGGAAGAATTTTTCGAGATCTGGAATGCAGGCCTTGCCTCAGGAAATTTTTTCGCAAAAGAAGCCCTGGCCGGTCTTTTCAATTTTCTTCACCGCTTCTCACTTGCGCTTTCCATTATCATGATTACGCTGGAGATCATGGCTGGTGTTGCCTTATTGATCGGGTGGAGAAAAAACCTGGTCCTCTGGCTGCTTCTTGTGCTCATCATATTCTTTACTTTCCTTACAGGTTACGCACTGTTCTCCTTACATCCTGACGGCTCTCCCAAATTCACCAACTGCGGATGTTTTGGCGACTGCCTGCCTATCACACCCAAAACATCTTTCACAAAAGACCTGGTACTGCTGGCACTGATCCTGGTTTTGCTCTTCGGGAAAAAATATATGGCCAGTTTCTTTTCCCATAAATCCAAAACACTGGTGCTGGTTCTTTCGCTTGCCCTCAGTATTTTGCTTCAATGGTATGTACTCAATTACCTGCCCCTTGTGGATTGCCTTCCTTTCAAAAAAGGCAATAATATTTCTGAACAAATGAAACAACCGCCCGGTTCTTATGGCGACAGTACAGCTATCAGGTATGTGTATGAAAAGGATGGGAAACGGTATGAATGGGACTGGACCGAACTTCCAGCGGATTTTGAAACC
>CAYWSQ010000430.1:0-1710 GCA_964460925.1 uncultured Flavisolibacter sp.
CACCACGATCAGCGATGTGGAGATTTCTTCTGCGTATGGCGCAAGCACTTCGATCTTTTCAAAAGAAGGAGTCAGGTACTTGCCGAATTTTTCCCCGGAATACAAACCCGTTAATATGGAAACAAGCGTAATCCCAAGCTGTACTGTGGAAAGGAATTTTTCCGGGTTCTCTGCCAGTTTCAGGGCCGATGCTGCTTTTGCATCACCCCGGTTTTTCATGGACTCAAGCCTTGGTTTCCGGACACTTACAAGGGCCATCTCGGCCATTACAAAGAAAGCATTGATTAAAATCAGCAGCAGCAGAATAAAGACCTCAGTCATGATATTTTTATGATAAGCCGTAGGCTTTATTAAACCAGGCGGCGGACAAATATCCGAAAAAGGCACCAATGATTGCACCACATATTACATCGAGTGGATAATGCACGCCAACATATACCTGGGCATAGATTATAATAAGCGCCCAGGCCATGAACACATATGCGATACGGCCTATATGATGTTTTAGTGTAATAAAGAAAAATGTGCCCAGGGCAAAATGATTTACTGCATGCGAGGATGTAAAGCTGGAACTCTGCGGCCGGTAACTAAGCAGCAGTCTTATCGAATCCGCAATTTCAGGTTCATTGCAGGGCCTTACCCTGAAAAAGTTTGGCTTAATGATATCACTGCTCACGAAATCTGTAATAGTAGCAAGCCCGGCTACAAAAAAGATCCACCAGAACCTGTTGGTTTTGAAATTAACAAGCACGAACACAAGCAGGAACAAATACAGCGGCACCCAAAGCTGTGAGGTTCGTATAACCGGCATGACAGTGTCGAAGAAAGAATTGCTCCACCGGTTATTGATCAGGAAAAAAAGATCGCGGTCTGCCTCCAATAACGCATTCATGCCGTTAAAGATAGGATGCACTTTGTTATTTGGATTATTTTCGTTCCTTAAACCGACATAACAACCGGATGATATTAAGAAAGGGCTTCCCCGCATTCCTGAAGTGGCAACTGGGGATATTGATCATTTTGCTTCTGCTTATGACCTTATTCAGGCTCATTTTCTTTTATTCATATCACCAGGGCGGCTCAATTCGCGGAGATGTATTCTGGCTTGGTTTGCGCTTCGACCTGCGTGTGATCGGTATACTGGGTTTGGGTTCCCTTTTGCTTTCTTTCATCCCCAAATTCGACCCTTACCTTAATCCGCGGGTGCTTACAGCATGGAAATGGCTATGGTCAGTGGTCTTTGTCCTTTTTCTTATCTTTTATTTTTCTGATTATTACCATTACGACTACCTGCAGCAAAGACTTAACGCCTCTGTCCTGAATTTCCTGGAAGACGCTGCTATCTCCTTTGGAATGATGTGGGAAACCTACCCACTGCTTACTATACTGTTCATCCTTCTGGTAGTGGTATCCGGTTTTTACATGCTTACAGGAAGGATGTACCGGTTGTTCACCTATCATAAGATCTCTAAAAAAAGAAGAATACTATTTAAGAGTATTGCTTTCCTGGTTTTTGGACTTGCTGCCTTTGGCCAGGTGAACCAGTACCCGCTCAGGTGGAGTGATGCATTCCGGTTTGGCGATAATTTTAAGGCCAATGTTGCGCTCAATCCCTTCCAGAGTTTTTTCAGCACCCTGAAATTCAGAAGGTCAACCTATGATGTGAACAAGGCACGGGAGTATTATCCTGTCATGGCCGAATACCTTGGG
>CAYWSQ010000431.1:0-1708 GCA_964460925.1 uncultured Flavisolibacter sp.
AGACCTGCAACCTCCAACGCTTGTCTCGCAGCATTGCGGGATCCAACCTCCAACTTCACCGTAATTTCAGAAGATGTTATTTTATATTTTCAAATATCAGAAAAGCTTACATTTGTAAGGCTTTAATGGTTTATGTTTTTATTTCTTGGCTGATTTATCTTTCTCTGAAGGCGTTTTCAGTTCATTGTAGCAACAGAATCATTATAGTTTTTTTATTAATTAAAAGTTTTTTTTACAATGAACATTTATGTAGGAAATATGAGTTGGTCAATGACTGACGAGGATTTAACAAATCTCTTCACCCAGTTCGGAACAGTTACCAGCGGTAAGATTCTTAAAGACAAAATGAACGGCCGTTCAAAAGGCTTTGGTTTTGTTGAAATGGAAGACGATGAAGCTGCCCGTACAGCGATCGCCAACCTCAATGAAACAGAGGTTATGGGCCGTAAGCTGATCGTAAACGAATCTCAACCACGCCAGGAAGGCGACTACAAAAAGCGTAGTGGTGGATTCGGTGGCGGTGGCGGCTACAAGAAAAGTGGCGGCTATGGCGGCGGTGGCAATCGTGGCGGCTATGGCGGCGGTGGCAACCGTGGTGGAAACGGTGGAGGTTATAACAGGGATTATTAATCACTATCTATAACGAATCTGTAAAGGCTGTATCTAAAGATGCAGCCTTTTGTTTTTGCATTCCCAAATGATGCAGGCTGACCCGTCCTTCATCATTCACCGGGATAACATTATCCTTTTCCCGAAATTCATTTTCAGTAAACTTTCCTTATAGTCAGACTGTGCAGCCAGTACAGTTGCTGGATCATCCATATAAGATTTTTGGGGTAATATGAAGTGGGTTAACATCTGGCTTAAGAAATATAAAGCCGGAGTGAAGAAGCTTAAGCAAAAATTATTGGAATAATAAAATGGCGAAGAAGGGGACTTGTCTTGTATTGGATTTTTCCCGAACTTAAAATTGGGGAGGAGGTTTGGTGGACCCCAGGGGGCGGGCCCCTGCAGGCAATTTTGGGGTATAAAAAAACAGGGACAAAATCCCTGCTTTCCTATTAAATTCTCCGGATTTCTTTTTATCCCATTTTCTCCTTCAGATTCTCATCTATCGCCTCAAGGAATTCTTCTGTATATAAATAATGTTCACCATGGTTAACTTTATTTCCATGGATGCTCACTGCAAGATCCTTGGTCATTTTACCACTTTCAACGGTTTCTATACAAACTTCCTCAAGCTTATTACAGAAATCGATCAAAGGCTGGTTTCCATCAAGCTTGCCACGGAATGCAAGGCCACGGGTCCATGCAAAAATTGATGCAATTGGATTAGTGCTTGTCGGCTTACCGGCCTGGTGATCACGGTAATGACGGGTTACGGTTCCGTGAGCAGCTTCCGCCTCCATAGTTTTTCCATCAGGAGTAACCAGTACTGAGGTCATTAAACCCAGGCTGCCAAATCCCTGTGCAACTGTATCACTCTGCACATCACCATCATAATTTTTACATGCCCAAACAAAATTACCGTTCCACTTGAGTGCAGAGGCAACCATATCATCAATAAGCCTGTGCTCGTAGGTTATGCCCGCTTCTGTGAACTTAGCTTTGAATTCTTTCTGGTACACTTCCTCGAAGATATCTTTAAAGCGACCATCATATTTTTTAAGGATAGTGTTCTTCGTAGAAAGATATAATGGCCATTTTT
>CAYWSQ010000432.1:0-1691 GCA_964460925.1 uncultured Flavisolibacter sp.
TTCATCTCTTTAAAGATTCCCCCGGTGAATTCATCCGCAGCCTGTTTGTAAGTCCGTACGGGCACTATGGAAATTTCTTTGGCGCCACCAACAGCTACTGGAATGATCTCGAGAGCAACCTGGTGATTAAGACCCTCGGCATTCTGAATTTTTTGGGCAGGGAAAATTATTACCTGAACAGCCTCTTCTTCAGCTTTATAGGTTTCTTTGGACATGTGGCGCTATACAGAACGTTTAGAAAATATACTGAAGGAAAGAACCTCCTGTTGATCGCGGCATGTTTTCTCATTCCCACCACCCTATATTTTTCATCGGGCATACACAAGGATTGTATTGTATTTACACTTACCGGCCTTATCATCTATGGCTATTCGGAGTATGAAAGGGTGGGTAAAAAGCTGTGGATCGTAATCCTTTCTTTGCTGTTGATGTTCCTGCTGCGAAACTACCTGGCGCTGATCATCACCGGGTTGCTTATATTATTGTTTGTAACGAAGAAGCTGAAATGGCCTGGGTGGACCCTCATTCCTGTTGCCGCTGCAGGAGTGCTGCTGCTTTCCTTCACACCGCTGGATCCATTTAAAATGCTGGCTGCGAGGCAGGATGCGTTTTTAAATTTACCGGTAGCAAATTCGCAGATCGAACTCACACGGCTCGAACCCGGACCTTCAGGATTTATAAAGAACTTTCCTGAAGCATTATCACATGGATTTCTCAGACCCTACCCGGGCGAGTTCAAAAGCCTTTTCCTGAATTTTGCTGCAATTGAACTTTACATACTCCTTATTTATGTCTTTGTTGTTCTTTTAAGTCGTTTTAAACTTATAAAGCATAACCGACTAACGCTCTTTTGCCTTTGCCTGGCAGTGATAATGATCATCATGGCGGGTTATATTGTGCCGAATGCCGGCACCCTGGTTAGGTACAGGAGTTTGTATTTGTCCCTTCTCATTATTCCTATATTATTAGGATCCCGGAACGCGGATGACGCTGAAAATGCAGATTCTCGCGAAAAAGATCTGTGATAATCCGTTTTAATCCGCATTATCCGCATTCCATGGTCCTAAAAACATATTACATATAATTATATATAACTTATTTTAGGGACTTCCAGCCATTTTTCAACAATTCCTGCAAAATTTTTTCAGATTATTCAGGATAATATATGTTTTTTTGGGCTCTAAACTCAAAAAAAGATGAATTCCCTGCGCTTTAATGCCATCGACGCCCTCACAAAAAACAAGGAGGAACTGGATCTCAACTGCACCCCAAGGGTCACCGGAATATTCAACGAGAACGTATTCACCCTGCAGACGGCGAGGCATTACCTGAGCGACGAGGCCTATAAAAGCCTGATCGCTTCCACAAAAAGTGGCAAGAAGATCGACCGCGCCATGGGCAACCAGATCGCCACGGGAATGCGTGCCTGGGCGGAAAGCAAAGGGGTGACCCATTTCACCCACTGGTTCCAGCCTTTGACCGGACTTTCTGCTGAAAAACATGATTCCTTCTTCACCCTGAAAAGTGATGGTTCACCTATTGAAGAATTTGAAGGCGCTGCATTGATCCAGCAGGAACCGGATGCATCATCTTTCCCAAGCGGGGGCCTGAGGGCAACTTTTGAAGCAAGAGGTTATACTGCGTGGGATCCATCTTCTCCTGCATTCATTATGGAGACCAGCGAAGGAAAG
>CAYWSQ010000433.1:0-1688 GCA_964460925.1 uncultured Flavisolibacter sp.
CAAAAAGAAATACGCTAAGAAATAACCAGTATTGGTATAATATCTTCCATCCCGGCCATACCGCCGGGATTTTTTATTTTTATCACTCAGCCAGGCTTATGAAGAAGATCATTTTTACCGAAGAATTCTGCCAGCCAGAAAACCTTTTCCCCTTTACCCTGACCCGCCATATCCAGGATATCAGGATCGGGATCCTGACCATTCGCGAGAAATGGGAGCAAAGCCTGGGCCTCCAGTCCTTTGACAAGGAAGAGGGAAGTTATAAATCCGGCCCCCGCACCCTTGAAATTGGTGAAGCAGTGGAAGATGGCCCCGTTTACCTGGTACATGGCAATATCATTCCATCCGAAAAACTGGTGCGGCAGGTAAAGAAACTGAAGCCGGGTGAATTCATTTCTGTTCCCAACCGGGAAGCCCTGGTCTATTGCATATCCAAGAAAGAGATAGTTGACAGCAATAAGATCAGGGTTAAAAAAGCCATCGAATACAAAGGTGAATTCAGGGAGATCACCTATCCTTGGGAAATATTCCAGTTCAATGACTGGGCCCTGAAACAGGATTTTGAAATGGTTACAAAAGGCAGGCGCTCCCAGAAAATATCTTCATCCAATAAACACACTCAACCTGGCAATATTTTTCTTGAAAAAGGCGTGCAGATGGAACATTGTATCATCAACGCCACCGATGGCCCGGTGTATATTGGCCGCAATGCGAAAATCATGGAAGGCAGCATGATACGTGGGCCTGTTTCGATAGGTGAGGATGCCACTGTAAAAATGGGAGCCCGCATTTACGGCGCCACTACAATCGGTCCCGCCTGTGTAGCGGGAGGTGAGATCAAGAATTCAGTATTTTTTGCTTTCTCCAATAAAGCCCATGATGGTTATATCGGCGATTCGGTAATTGGCGAGTGGTGTAATATGGGGGCAGGCACTTCCTGTTCCAATCTGAAAAATAATGGTTCACCCATAATGATCTGGACGCTCAATGGAGCTGTGAACGCTGGAAATAAATGCGGTGTCATGATGGGTGACTTTACCAGGACTGCCATCAATACTTCCATCAATACTGGCACCGTAACAGGCGTCTGCGCGCATGTATTCGGGAACGGGCTCACGCCAAAATACATTCCTTCTTTTTCCTGGGGCAGCGATGGAGTTCAGCGTTATGAATTTGAAAAAGCGATTAAAGATATCGCGAACTGGATGTCGTTCAAGGGCAAAGAGCCGGGACCGGCTGAAAAGTTTTTTTTGAAACATATATTTGAAAAATATTGAGAAAACCGGTTGATCTTTTGGTCCTGCTTTGGCTGTTTCCGATTTTCATAAGGGACTTTCATGTATTTTCTCACCGGGAATTATAATTACATCATTAAATAAATCTAACGTTATTCATTATGCGAAAACAAATTGCTGCGGCCAACTGGAAGATGAACCTGAGTTACCAGGACGGGGAAAAATTACTGGATGAAATCCTTGAAGCAAAAATCCAGCTTGAGCCTCACCAGCAGGCTATTTTTGCTCTTCCTTTTCCTTACCTGATCATGGGGAAAAGTGAAGTGGCCGATGAAGCAGGTTTTGAGATCGCTGCGCAAAACTGTAATGATAAAACCAGCGGGGCATTTACAGGTGAAGTGTCTGCCGCCATGCTGCAATCGATCGGCATCAGGTATTGCATACTTGGTCATA
>CAYWSQ010000434.1:0-1672 GCA_964460925.1 uncultured Flavisolibacter sp.
GGATGCCCTGCACCACCTTCCTGATCTCGGCCATCAGTGGTGCTGTTTTCTTTCCATGCCTTTCTTCGTAAGAGAGAAAAGAAACCTGTATTCTTCCAAGGTTAGACTGTGTGCTGCGGTTATTATCTCTCGGGTTGTTAGCGCTGACGGCAACATTGGAGATCATACTTTCCACGATGCCACCAGGCTGACCTGGCATTTCTTTCTCAAGTACTTTAGTAACGCGTCCTTCCAGTATTCTTAAAGTTGAATCGGTTGTTTCCGCGCTGGTTCCAACAGGCATTTTGAGGTAAACAAATACAATATTAGGATCACCTGAAGGAAAGAAAGGTGTAGCTGGATTCCTCACCATCAATGCAAGAATGGATATGATGAACAATCCAAAAAGTGAAGCAAACATCCAGGCAGGTCTTTTTCCATGCAGCAACCATCTTAACAGCCTTTCATAACGGCGCATCAATCCAGGCAGGATCCTGTGCTGGAAGGCATAGATCACATCTTTCAACACATAACTATGGAAGATCATCAGCAAGGCCATGAAGAGGAAAAAATTGGCAATGCCATGCCATCCCGGCAAATGAAATAATATACCAAATACAACCAGCACCCAAAACACAGGCATCTTGAAAATTGCATTTTTGGGTTTCTCGTACTCTTTTCCTTCCGGGCGCATAAAGCTGACCGCGAATACAGGGTTAATGATGAAAGCCACGATCAATGATGCAGCGAGTGTAAGGATCAGCATCACCGGCAGGTAGATCATGAATTTGCCAATGAGCCCCTTCCATAAAAGGAGCGGGAAAAACGGTGCGAGTGTAGTAGCGGTACCCGCCAGAACAGGTATAAAAACTTCACCGGCAGCTTCTTTGGCCGCTCTTACAATAGGCACCTTTCCATTATTATAAATCCGGTGGGTATTTTCAATCACCACGATAGCATCATCCACAATAATTCCCAATCCAAATAACAAAGCAAAGAGCACAATGAAATTGAGCGTGATTGCACCTCCCGTGATAATTTCTCCAAGTGGTAAGAACATGAAGGCCACGAATACCGATAAAGGCACACTCAGCGCAACGAAGAAGGCATTAGTCACACCCATGAAAAACATGAGGATCAGCAATACCAGTATAAAACCAATGATGATGGTATTGACCAGCTCATTGAAAGAAGTAGCGGTCTGCTTGCTCTGGTCACCGGTGATCACCACCTTCAATTGGTCGGCAGGTGGTATCTCTCCGCTTTCCTGCATATCAGCAATGATCTCCTTCACTCCCGCCGCTGTGTTGATAAGGTTTTCTCCTGCACGCTTTACAATGTTCAGCGTGATCACATTCTTGCCATCAAGGCGTGCGAAACTTTCTGTTTCTTTTACCGTATCCTTCAGGTCAGCGATATCCCTTAGATAAATGGAAGCACCCTCCGGGCCTTTTACGATGATATTATTCAGGTCAAGTGAACTGGTAAACTGCCCCTTTACACGGATCGTTCTTTTCATATCACCCACATCAACCAGTCCACCGCTGATGTCGCGGTTTTCAAAATTTACCGCATTCTCAATATCCATGAAGGTGAGCCTGGCAGCATGCATCTTAGCCTGGTCCACATTGATCTGGATCTCGCGTTCGGGCGCCCCTACTATATCCGCACGGTTTACTTCTTTCAATTCTTC
>CAYWSQ010000435.1:0-1658 GCA_964460925.1 uncultured Flavisolibacter sp.
CCTCCATTACCCCACGCATTACCTGGGTGCCGTAAATGATCATCATCATATATATAAGTATACCGCACGCGAAGGATACTCCGTAAGCCACGGCAGCCACACTCTTCTTTCCACCGTCCTTTGTATCAATGGTGTTCTCAATATCTACGTCCGCGCTGATGGCCGCATATGCTGCCGGGTCAATTCCACGTTTCTCCATCCGTTTTTTCTCTATGGCATCATTTACCGCGCTCCTTAGTGCGGAGTTGGTGGCCATGTTCAGCGACGACTGGCTGTGTACCACGAAACGGCCGGGAGTGTCAAGGTTGAATGAAGGCACGTAAAGAAAGCCATCATATCCCTGAGCCTTGTATTTGCTTACAAAGGATTGTTCACTCTCACCAGTGATCATTGTAAGTTTCAGCTGCTCGCTGGCGGAGGGTGGCGATGTAAAAAGACGGCCCTCGTCAATAACAGCAAAATTCTTCTTTTCTGTTCCACCTTTTATAGATATCGCAATGATAGCGGCATAAAAACCTATGATCACTACAGGTACGAGTATGGTGGTGAGTAAGAATGATTTCTTCTTTACACGGGTAAAGTATTCTCTTCCTATGATTAATCCGGTCTTGCTCATAAATTTTCAGGTACTTTTTGAAATTGTCGTGCTGTTGCAGTGTTCTCAACAAGCCTTATAAATATTTCATTCAATGATGGCATTATTTCATGGAAACTTTTCACGCCGGCTCCTTTACTGATGAACCATGAAAGCACCTCATCTGTTTGTGCAGTGGGTGAAAGCTTCAGGGTATAATTATTTCCTGACTGCCTTACAACCGTGAACTGGTCGCTGACAGCGGAAACAGGAGGTCTTTCCACCTGGAGGCTGAAGATATTTTCCTTGAAATCATTCTTTACCTGGCTCACAGTACCGTCGAGAATCTTTTTGCCTTTGTTTACCAGTACGATGTGATTGCAGATCTCTTCTACCTGTTCCATCCGGTGTGTACTGAATATTATTGTGGCGCCATCTTTTGCGAGGCCGAAGATCTCATCTTTTATCAGGTTGGCGTTCACAGGATCAAGACCACTGAAGGGCTCATCCAGAATGATCAGTTTCGGCCTGTGCATTACAGTGGTCACAAACTGAAGCTTCTGGCTCATCCCTTTGCTAAGGTCTTCCACTTTCTTATTCCACCAGCTTTCCATTTCAAATTTCCGGAACCAGTGTTTCACCTGGTCCATCGCGTCGTTTTTGCTCAGGCCTTTCAGCCGGGCAAGGTAAAGGACCTGTTCGCCGATCTTCATTTTGCGGTAGAGTCCGCGTTCTTCGGGCATGTAGCCGATCTCCTCGGGGTGGCGAAGGGCATCGAACTTATGCCCGTTGAAGATGATGTTGCCGCTATCAGGGTAAAAGATCCCGGTGATCATGCGCAACAGGGTAGTCTTGCCTGCACCGTTGGGGCCCAGCAACCCGAAAATATCACCCTTACCCACGTTCATGCTGATGTCGTCAACAGCCTTCTGGGTAGCGAAATATTTTTTGAGATTATGGAGTTCGAGTATGTTCATAATAGTTAGATGGTTCGTTAGTTCTTTGATTCTTTGGTCCGTTCCAGCGGAGCATATTATTATATCAGCCCATACTGAGGGTTGTGTCAAAAATAAGAAGATGAGAC
>CAYWSQ010000436.1:0-1656 GCA_964460925.1 uncultured Flavisolibacter sp.
CTGGCGAGCAGGGGAGCGGCATCATGCACTATTGTGGAGAAAGATACTTCCATGTATAATTTCATATTGAATACTTCAAAAGCCCTGGGCATTGAAAACTTCAGGGTTTTGAAATCAGATGTATTTAATTTTCTTAATTCCGCGCAGGGAAAATATGACCTGATATTTGCAGGACCGCCGTATGCGCTGGGCACCATAGACGAACTGCCCAGGTTGGTGGTGTCGAAGGAATTGTTGAAAAAAGGCGGCTGGTTCATCCTGGAACATACGCCACGGAATCGCTACCAGGATTTCCCGCTATTCAAAAGCGAGCGGAATTATGGTACAACACTGTTTTCGATCTTTGTAAACGAATAATGAATAAAAAAGAGCTCAGGGAAAAATACAGGTCGTTACGTTCGGAATTGACTGTTCTGGAGAAAGACAGGCTGGAAGATCTTGTACTGATCGAATTTCAGAAACTACAGCTCAATATACCTGATGTGCTAATGACCTATTGTCCCTCGCATAAGCTGGCTGAGTATGATCCCGTGCTGGTGGAAAGATACTGTTCCTTCAGAAATCCTGCGGTGAGTTTTACCTATCCCGTGGTGAATGATGAGGGAATCATGGATGCAGTGCTGGCTGATGAAGGATCTGATTTTGTTGCTAACCGGTATGGGATTGATGAACCTGTTGGCGGGGAAGAAGTGCACCCTGAAAGTATCGGTATGATCTTCATCCCGCTGCTGGCCTATGATACGAGAGGCTTCAGGGTTGGCTATGGCAAAGGATATTACGACCGTTACCTGAAAAGGTGCACTAAAGACGTTTTACGTATAGGGTTCAGTTTTTACGAGGCTGAAGAAATGATCAGCGACATAAATGAACACGATGTGGAAATGGATATCTGCATTACACCTTATCAATCTTACATTTTTAAATCCTGAATTTGCTAAAAAGTTTCAGATACCTGCTGTTCCCGGTTTCATTGCTGTATGGCGCGGTGATATGGTTACGCAATAAATTATACGACTGGAAAGTGATCAAATCTGCGTCGTTCAACTTTCCCCTGGTTTGCGTTGGCAACCTTGCCGTTGGAGGAACGGGCAAAACACCCATGACCGAATACCTGGTAGAGGACCTGGCCAGACGTTGGGTAACGGCAACGCTAAGCCGCGGTTATAAAAGAAAGACACGGGGATTCGCGATAGCCACTGAACGGACCACGGCACTTGAGATTGGAGATGAACCCATGCAGTTCCACCGCAAGTTTCCCGGCATAACGGTGGCTGTAGGGGAAGAACGGCTGGTGGCCATTCCCCAGATTCTTCATGCACGTCCGGAAACCCAGGTGATCATACTTGACGATGCCTTTCAACACCGCGCGGTAAATGCCGGTCTGAATATTTTACTTACAGAATACAGGAATTTGTATACAAGGGATCATATGATGCCTACAGGCGACCTGCGCGATGTGGTCTCCAGTGCCGGGCGGGCGCAGATCATCGTGGTCACTAAATGCCCTTCATCCATTAGCGAGGAAGACCGAACCCGGATCAGGGAGGAACTTGATCCATTGCCCGGCCAGCATCTTTTCTTTACACAGACAGTTTACGGTTCACCATATCATTTATTCAATGGCGATAAGCGGGAAATAAGTTCGGCATCCGATAT
>CAYWSQ010000437.1:0-1647 GCA_964460925.1 uncultured Flavisolibacter sp.
AATAGATGCCTTTTTTTTCAAGCAGATCAAATACATACACGGCACCAGGAATAGTAGCATTTACTTTCTCCACCATGTGTGCCTTTTCATCAATATTTTCCTTGAGCAGTTTGATGTAGGCATTGGTGGAAGCCATTTCGGAATACATATTGAAAAGGTCGATCTCCTTAACCAGTTCCAGGAGTTGATATATATCCCTGGAGTATTCCGGTGCCATGTCAATCAAAACCTTTTTCCTGATATAAGTGAGCAGGTTGATATCTTCCGCCGAGATCTCCATACGGCCCACAACAGGAAGCTGGTTGTCTATCCATGTTTTTACACTATGTTCAATCTGTTCACGGGCTTTGTTGCGTGCAAGGAAATCAAGAAGTTCAACCGAGGTGGTTTTTCCCAGTTCTATCAGTTCCTGTTCATTAAGGTGAGATACATGTTTCAGCAAGGGAAGATCAAAGAGCCTGGAACTTTCCAGCAGTTTAACAACATAATCTTCAAGGCGGTGCTCAAGAATATAGGCTGCAAAAGCAGGCAGGTGTTTGAGGTCAAGAAGGGGAGAGGTGGTAATTGATCTGGTTTCCACTAAAACAATCGGTTTACACTTCCGTTCTTTCAGAACGGCCAGGTTGGTTCGGAAATGGGATGCCGTTTAAAGTTAATTGAAAATGCTGAATAGCCGGAAGCGTTTGCTGTCAGTCTTTCCTGAAAATGATATGGATCTTGCTCTTATCGGGAGTGCGCCTGCGCGCCGAAAGATACTCGTACATTTCTTCATGCGACCTCAGTACCGCGGTCTTGTTGTTCCACTTGATTTCAACGGAATCAAGGTCGTCGATTACGGAGGTGAGATAGCCGGGCGACCATCGGCCTATGCCAAATGACATTTTAATATCGCGTGACCTGCCACCCGGAAGCAGTTCAAACCGGACCTCCTGTGAATTGCTGATGTATAAAGGACTGCTCAAAATACTGTCCTCCATAATATGCCAGATGATCTCCGCTTTTTCATCTGTCCGGTTCTTCATATTGATCCTTCGCATAGGATCGCAACTCCAGGCGAACCAGGCAGTCATCAACAATGATAATGCGCTTAATCTTTTCATATCAGGATTCCCTCACAGGACCGGAATAAGGATCTTCTTCCTGTGATTCGTGCCGGTCGCCTCCAAGGCTGTAATAATTATTTTCCTCGTCCTCTTCACCTATACTTTCATTCTCATCATCCAGTTCGCTGCCGGGAACATCCAGGTCGGTATTCAGGTCTTCATTCGATACATTCTGCGGAGTGCCGATCTCAGCATTGGTTGCATTCAGAATTTCCAGGTCATCCTCATCAACATCTGCTTCCGTTCCCATTTGCAAACCAAGCTCATCATCAGCATCTGTATTCCCGGGAGCATTCTTACCGGCCTGTTCTCCTGGTTTTACAAAACGCTGGTTCACCCCTGTAGCATTCCGGCCACTGGGAAGATTTTCCACATCCACATTTACCTTATGCGTTCCCGTACGCTGGTCCATGATGTCCTCACGTGCCGGGTAGTGGGGGTAACCGGGAAAATCCTGGTCGGTTTTAGGATCCTTTGACTGTTCCACTTCCTTTTTGCTGTCCATGGCTTTGGAAGGATTGTATTCAGGGTTTTGTTTTGCCTG
>CAYWSQ010000438.1:0-1644 GCA_964460925.1 uncultured Flavisolibacter sp.
GCTGACTGGCATTCCTAATATTTCTCCCTTTCTTTGCGCCAACCAAAACTCAACTCATGTCTGTTTTCTTTCCTGAATTCTTTGAAAGCAATGAATACTTCATTGATGAAAAAGTCCAGTTCTTCAAATTCCATAATGAATACAAGGTTTATGATCCCATGGGATTGCATGTGGGCTCCGTGACCCAGCATGTTTCCGGATGGCATAAGGTGCTGCGCCTGTTTTTGAGCAAGGCCATGTTTCCTTTTCACCTGGAAGTATCTGATAATAATGGTAAGCTGCTGGCCAGCATTGACCGCGGCTGGACCTTCTGGATGTCGAAGATCACCATCAAGGATGGTAATGGTTCTGTTTCTGGCTACATCCGCCAGAAGTTCCGTTTTTTGAAACCGCGCTTCCAGATCTTTGACCAAAATGAAAGCCAGATCGCGGAAATCAATGGTGACTGGAAGGCCTGGGTTTTTAATATCACCGACAATAACGGCACACAGATCGGGACTATAAATAAAAAATGGGGAGGGGTAGCGAAGGAATTTTTTACTTCAGCGGATAAATATCACGTAAGCATTGTCCCTGAATACGCGGAGGACAAAAATAAAATGAATATTGTAGTAACGGCCATTACGATTGATATGGTGCTGAAGGAAAGCAAGTAGGTGGCAGTTCAAAGCCTTGAGTTCAAAGTTCAAAATCGGTGAACTATAGAATTAAGTGTACTACTAAATCTGAAAAAGGTAGAACTCTCATTTCTTTAATGCATCTACTTACCGTCTTCCTGCCTTACCGGCTATTCTCAGTGAATAAATACAAGGCCGGGAAGGCGGTAAGACGGTAAGTAAATACTCACTCTTTTAAATGAACTTATTCATCCAATAGAACATTTGTTTTCTAACTTTTGGCTTACGAGAGAAACTCTATTCTTTAGTTCACCGACTTTGAACTTTCAACTTTGAACTTTTTGATTGTTTTTCACTATCCAATCATGGATCACCTGCGCGGCTGCAAGGCTTTTCATCATGATGAGGGGAAAATCATTAGCTAGTTTTTGGCCGGCCGAAGTTTTATAGAATTTTACCAGCTGCTTCATTTCCTTGTTGGTAAAATGCTGGCGGTAGATATGTATTACGGCATTATCCAGCCATTGCTTTGCTTTTCCATCGGAGAAGGATGCTCTTAACAGATCGAGCTCGGCCTGGGAGGTCTTGCCTTCTTTTGCTTCTTCAGCAATTTTGAATTCGATGGCTTCATTGATATTGAAACCGCCTTTCAGGGCTCTTAATTCTTTTACCTTTTTTGTGAAACGGTCTTCCTTGATGGCTGTTGTATCTATTTTGAATGACTGTACTTCGGAAGTGATCCTCTCAAATATATTTTTAAGTTGGGCGCTGTCCTGGGCGAAAAGATTTTTAGAATAAAACAGCATGATTAGTATCAGGAAATATTTATTCATATTGAATTTACTTCGGTTAAAGATAAATGTTAGAAACGCTGAACCTGCCTGATTCGGAGTCATTACTTACCGCCTTACCGCCTTCCCGGCTAAAGCTCAGTGTTATATAATCCAATTGGTTCAACTGCCGAAAGATTTGGCCGGGAAGTTATACCGTTAATTTCCAAGCCTTTTTCAAACTATTTTATATGTTT
>CAYWSQ010000439.1:0-1639 GCA_964460925.1 uncultured Flavisolibacter sp.
GATCACCGAAGTAGCGAAGGCCATCGGGCCCGAATGCAAGCATGAGATCGTGGGAATAAGGCCTGGTGAAAAAGTTCATGAAGAAATGATCACCAGTTCGGATTCATTCACCACTTATGACCTGGGTGACTACTACGTAATACTTCCCCAGCAGCCGGTGTGGGAACTGAGCGATTTTTTAAAAACGTTCAATGCCAGGAAAGTTCCTGAAGGCTTTAATTACAGTTCAGGCAAGAATACCGACTGGGTATCTGCAGAACAACTCAGGGAACTTATCGTAACTCACGTTGATAAAGATTTTGTTGTTTAATTAATGGAAAGACCGATCCCATACGGAAAACAGCACCTTAGCCAGGAGGATATTGATGCTGTTGTTTCCTGTCTTAAAAGTGACCTCTGGACCCAGGGTCCACTGGTTTCAGCGTTTGAAAACGCATTTGCAAAGTATACCGGTGCAAAATATGCAGTTGCTGTAGCGAATGGTACTGCGGCATTACACCTTTGTACCCTTGCCCTGGATGTAGATGAGCACACCAACGTGATAACCACACCAATCACGTTTGCGGCATCTGCAAACTGTGTGCGGTACTGTAATGGTAATGTTTACTTTGCTGATATTGAAAAGGATACCCTTCTTATAGATATTAGGAAGGTTAAAGAATTGATCGCATCCAAACCCTCCGGATTTTTTAAAGGAATCATCCCCGTTGATTTTGCTGGCAGCGCAGTGAACCTTGAAGAGCTTAGAAAGGTGGCAGACGACAATGGGATGTGGATCATTGAAGATGCCTGCCATGCGCCGGGCGGATATTTTACAGACAGTGCCGGTCAAAAGCAATTTTGCGGTAATGGAAAATTTGCTGACCTGGCTATATTTTCATTCCATCCTGTAAAACATATTGCCTGCGGCGAAGGAGGAATGATAACTACTGATAACGAGGAACTGTATAAAAAACTACTTCAGCTGCGCACACACGGTATTACAAAGGATCCAGCCCTGATGAAGAAAAATGACGGTGGGTGGTACTACGAAATGCAGATGCTTGGGTTCAATTACCGTATACCAGATGTATTATGCGCATTGGGGTTATCGCAACTTTCCCGCGCAGATGAAGGACTTGAAAAAAGAAGGGAGATTGCTTCGCGTTACAGAAAAGCTTTCAATGGTAAAATTGAAATGCCGGCAGAAGATCCCGGTCATGCATACCATCTTTTTATCATCCGGACCAGGAACAGGAAAGCACTGTACGATCACCTGAGATCGAAGAATATCTTTTGCCAGGTGCATTATATACCGGTGCATACCCTGCCTTATTACCAGTCGCTCGGTTTCAGGGAGGGCGATTACCCGGAGGCCGAACATTATTACAGCGAGGGCCTCAGCCTGCCAATGTTCCCAACGCTTACAAACGAAGAACAGGATCTTGTTATAAAAGAAATTCTAACATTTTGCGGTAAATGAGAACCTATAAATGTTTATCAGGATCGGAATGGAACCAGGGAAACTATAAAGTGATCCCAGTGCGATACGATGACCGGGAATCAATACGAACATGGAGAAATGAGCAGATCGAAATCTTACGGCAAAAAAAACCTGTTTCATCCGAAGAGCAGGACAATTATTTTACCGGAGTTGTAG
>CAYWSQ010000440.1:0-1615 GCA_964460925.1 uncultured Flavisolibacter sp.
CACAAAACTTTATATAGCCTCCTTCTCGCAACAAGGTGTTGCTATCAATTCAGACGGCACATTACCCAATGCGAGTGCCATGCTGGATATCAAAAGTACTTCACGCGGTATCCTCGTACCCAGGATGACATCCCTGCAACGTACCGCTATCATAACGCCAGCCCGGGGCCTGATGGTGTATGACATCACTACCAATACTTTCTGGTTTTATAATGGAACAGCATGGCAGGAAATGAATTCCGCTTCAGGATCAGGTACATGGACCACCATTGGTACCCACCAGTACAATAATAATTCCGGGAATGTAGGTATAGGGGTTGTCAACCCTACCCAGAAATTACATGTAGCCGGCAACATAGTCGGCACAGGAAGAATAGACGCAGATGGAGTGGTCCAGGCAGGTGGATTAAGTTCTCTTGGTGCCCTGTATGTTTCAGGCAGCTCACTGTTGTCGGGTGACCTGTCCGGATCAACTGCGGTTTTCGGACAAACCATAACCTCCAACCTCGGTATGAACATAAGGAATGATAATGCCTACCTGAGATTCCGTTCCAGCAATAATACCATCAAAGCGCTCATGCGTCTTAACGGCGATGATATTTTAATAGCCACTGATGGAAACAATACGGAAGGCAGGTTCATTGTTTATGCAGGAAGTGCCAACCGGCTGGTGGTTCAGAACGATGGTATGACCGGTATCGGAACTTCAACTCCTTCCTCCAGGCTCCATATTAACAGCGGATCCGAAAATAATGTGCTTAGGTTACAGAGCAGTAATTTTCCAACACTTCATTTTAACCGGAACACTACCCAGGTGGCTTCTATCCAGGCAACTGACACCTACTTAAGTATTCTTGCACCTGGCAGGCTGCTTCGCCTCAATAATGAACTTTTTGTGGATGATGCCACCAACCGCATTGGTGTGGGTACGGCTACTCCCGAACAAAAATTGCACGTAACAGGTTCCGCCAAGATCAGTACCGGGCAGTTGCTGAATAATGATAATAAAAATATGCTTCCTGTTGCCTATGCCAAGTTTAACTCCAATGGCGGAAAACAGAATGGCACATCCAATATTTCATGCAGCATCATAGCAGGTGGCGATTTTGTTGAATACAGGATATCCATATCCGGAGGAGCAGATCTTTCCAATGCCGTTGTGAATGTAACCCCTCATAATACCAATGGTAATACTGTATCCGTCCAGACATTCTCCAACACTATTAATATCTATTTCTATAACAGCATCCTGGAAGAGCTTATTCATTCAGCTTTTTCAATTGTAGTGTATAACTGATCAGCATTTCCTGCCGGATCATTACAGAATCCTGGAGCTATTAGAATTCACCCTTATTCGCTATTTACTCTAAATATGAATTGAACTTGATTTGTATTCTTTTCAAGCTCAAATACCAGATTATGAAAAAGATTGCACTGCTGGCTTCCATTTTTTACCTGGTCCTCTCCGCAGGATGTAAAAAAGAAAACACCTCAAATGAAAACGATCCCCAGGACCCTTCAACAAATCCGTGCAGACTGGTAAAGTCCACCCGCTATAATTTTAATGACAAGATCTATAAATATGATGACCAAAAAAGGTTAACCAGATACGAAT
>CAYWSQ010000441.1:0-1602 GCA_964460925.1 uncultured Flavisolibacter sp.
GTATCACTTCCACCTGGGGTTCATCATAGGCATCAATGCTCATGAACTCCAGTGCCGGGATCAGTTCATGTGAAATGTTCTGCTCTTCCAGGTAAACGGAAAAAAGTTTGGTAGAGAGCAATTCACCCTGCGCTAATATATCCTTGTTCAATGCATCGCTGAAGGATATGCGAAGAATGATGTGTAGAAATTCGAAATGTTCTTTCAGGATATTTTCAGCCTGGGTGATGGACTGCGGCTTTTTTACCAGTTCCATGATGAACTGCCGGTACTGGCCTTCCAGTTCTCCGATCTTTTGGCGGGCCGCTTCTTTGTTACCCGCCGAGAGGTCATTGCCAATGGCAACCAGTGCATTAGTAGTTCCTGATACTGCACTCAGCACCACGATTTTCTTCTCATTGTCTGCCGTTACGAGCCTCGCTACTTCATGCATGCGGTAAGGCTTGCCAACCGAAGTGCCTCCAAATTTCATGATCTTGAATGTTCCTGGTGTAATAGCGCCCTGGCTTTTTGTATCCTGCATGTGTTTATGAATTGGAGTGCAAATTTATTGCTTGAATGATTTGAATCAGCAGTGAATTTCCCTTTGCGTCTCCTTTGCGTACTTTGCGTCATTAGCGGTTAAACAACTGGTTGAACCGCAAAGAACGCAGAGCCCCCAACATTCGCTAAAGATAAGGTTGACACTGCGCAAAGGAGGCGCAAAGAATTGTCTCAGACAAACCGCCAATGGCAATCAGATATTGGCCGATGGCAATTCAACTTCAAACTTCTCTGCAAGGAAGTGAAGATCATCCACCACGGGTCCAAGGAGTGGAATGCCATTGCTTCTTCTTTCAGTTTCCATTTCTCTTTCAGGATCACCTGGGATAATTACTTTTTCAAACCCTTCCGCGGTTTTGGCGGAACGGAACCTTTCTATCCACTGGTCCATATGCTGTTTGAAATCTTCTGCCGGGCGGAATGCATCCACCCTCATGGCTCCGAAAAAATGCCCGATCCCTTTACCGGGCATACCTGTAGGCATGGGCACATAGGCAGGAAAAGGCGGAACCCAGGGTCCATAATTGGCGCCGCTCAACACCGCGGAAAAAATATCCACTACAGCACCCAGCGCGTATCCTTTATGACTACCATGATCACGGTCACCACCCAGTGGAAGCAGGGCACCGCCTGCTTTGAGTTCATGTGGATCGGTGGAAGATTTACCCTGTTTATCCTGTATCCAGCCAATGGGAGCCACTCCCCCTTTACGTTGCAGGATCTCGAGTTTGCCGTTAGCAGCGGTGGTGGTGGCCAGGTCTGCAACAAAAGCAGGTTCCTTACCGGCGGGCACTGCCACGCAAATCGGGTTGGTGCCCAGTAATCTTTCAATAGAAAAAGTAGGGGCCACAAGCGGACTTGCATTGGTCATGCAGATGCCGATCATGTCATATTCCAGGGCCATCATGGCATGATAACCCGCAATGCCGAAATGGTTGCTGTTCTGCACACTCACCCAGCCCGTTCCTACCTGTTTGGCTTTATCAATGGCAACCTGCATGGCTCGCGGGGCTACTACCAGTCCCAGCCCGCTGTCACCATCAATGGTGGCTGTGGAAG
>CAYWSQ010000442.1:0-1563 GCA_964460925.1 uncultured Flavisolibacter sp.
GCGCCCAGGCAGTGCCCGGTCATACTCTTTGTGGAACTGATGTTCAGGTTATAGGCATGATCGCCGAAAACTTCCAGTATTGCCTTGGTTTCCGCGATGTCGCCAAGAGGGGTGGAAGTTCCGTGCACATTGATGTAGTCAATATCATCCGGTTTCAGGCCAGCATCCCGCAGGGCAGTCTGCATTACATTTCTTGCTCCAAGGCCTTCGGGATGAGGGGCGGTAATATGGTGTGCATCAGCAGTTGCACCACCACCTGCCACTTCGCAATAAATCTTTGCTCCGCGTGCAAGGGCGTGCTCCAGGCTTTCCAGCACCAGAACGCCGGCTCCTTCACCCATTACGAAACCATCCCTGTCCTTATCAAAAGGACGGCTGGCTGTTTTGGGGTCATCATTTCTTTCGCTTAGTGCCTTCATTGCATTGAAACCTCCAACGCCGGCAGCACTGATAACAGCCTCGCTGCCTCCGGTTATGACCACATCTGCCTTACCGAGGCGGATGTTATCAAAAGCGTCAATGATTGCGTTGGTGGAAGATGCGCAGGCACTCACAACAGCGAAGTTGGGTCCCCGGAAACCATGCCGCATGGAAATCTGTCCTGCAGCAATGTCGAGGATCATCTTAGGAATAAAAAAAGGATTAAAGCGGGGGGTACCGTCTCCTGCTGCAAAGTTCATCACCTCTTCCTGGAAAGTGATCAGCCCGCCAATACCGCTGGCGAAGATCACCCCCACTCGGTCGGGGTTTACATTTTCCCTGGTGATGCCTGCATCCTGCACAGCCTGGTCGCTGGCTATAAGTGCAAACTGGCAGTAACGGTCTATCTTTCTGGCTTCCTTGCGGTCGAGGTATTCGGTAGGTTCAAAGTTTTTAACCTCACAGGCAAATCGTGTCTTGAATTTAGAGACATCAAATTGCTGAATAAAATCGCAGCCACTTACCCCGTCGGTAAGCCCCTGCCAGTATTCTGAAACAGTTTTACCTAATGGGGTAACGGCACCTAATCCCGTTACAACAACCCTCTTTAGATCCATACAATCTGCCTGTGAAAATTAAAAGATTACTTAGCGTTTTCTTCCAGGTATGAAACAGCCTGGCCAACAGTGGTAATGGTTTCAGCCTGTTCGTCAGGAATAGAGATATTAAATTCTTTTTCGAATTCCATGATCAATTCAACGGTGTCGAGACTATCGGCACCTAAATCGTTTGTAAAAGAAGCCTCTGGGGTAACTTCCGCCTCATCAACACCTAATTTGTCAACAATGATCTTTTTTACTCTTGTTGAAATGTCTGACATGATAGTATATTTTAGTTAATACAGGTGCAAAAATATACTTTTTGAACTAATCACAAAGAAATATTGGGGGGTATCAAAAAGGGCCTAAAAGTCTTTATTTTCAAGGGTTTTGGTAGTACATGGAACGGTACGGGGAAACAGGTTCGAAGCTCCTGAAATAAGGAAGTGATTCCCGGGATAAAAAGAAAACGATGTTATATTGTATATTTAAGTTCGCCACCACCTAAATCATCAGAAAGGTTATGGGACTAAAACAGATCGAT
>CAYWSQ010000443.1:0-1562 GCA_964460925.1 uncultured Flavisolibacter sp.
TCATCACCCAGGAAAATCTCGGCTCTGGTGGAGGTTTCTGCACAGGGATTCAATGGGCCTGCAAGAATAATTTTACCTGGATATGGTGTATGGATGATGATGGGTATCCGGCACCCGACGCGTTAAAGAACCTGCTTGCGCACGATAACGGGGAAAGGAGCCTGATAAATTGTGCAGTGATTAGCAAAGAGGATCGTGAATCCTTCGTATGGAAGACCGGCGGCTATACAAATATTCATTCGGTTAAGGAAAAAGTAATTCAAAATGCCGGGCATCCTTTTAATGGGACCCTGATTCACAGGGCAATCGTTGAAAGAGTAGGTGTGCCAAATCCAGCTTACTTTTTATGGGGCGACGAAACGGAATATTATTACCGCATAGTCCGCCAGAACAGGATCCCCGTTTTTACAGTTTCAGATGCCATCCACTACCATCCGCCCGCTGCATTCAACTTCCGTCACGATTGGAATTTCAGGTCATCATGGAAGATGTATTATTATGTCAGGAACAGGTATCACATACACCTTGCAAAATTTAATAACAGGCTGATAGCACTGGTAAATTATATCTGTTTCATAGCAGCATTTGCCGGTATAATTATGGTGTTCCAGAAAACCGACAGGTTAAGGAAACTAACCTCCATTATAAGACCGGTTGCAGATGCCTTTACAAATAACTTCACAGCCACACCTGCGCTGATCCTTCAGAAATTAAACAGGAAAAAGACCTCAACTGGGCGGGCAACTCAACTTAAGGATGCCTGGTGGAATGTTTTCCAGGGTTCTCCAAAGCATACTCATAATGCTTCTGCAGCGGCCTGAGGGCCAGGGTACATTTTTACAGGCTTTGCAGGTGATAGTTTTCCATTCAGGTACAAAACAAGGAATAACCCGCACACATAAAAAGGCATCGCAGGTATTTTGTATCTCACAAGACTTCCAAAATTAAGCGTGGTTGCCCCGACAAATAACGCGAAAATCAGGCTAAAGAACAGGCAATAGGTGATTATCGGTTGTGAGATTACCGACTTGAAAAAAGAAAGCAGACCGACACGGTATATCACAATAATTGTAAAAATCATCAGGGCAAGGCTTTCCAGGGAAGACATAAGCGTAGAAAGTTTTCTCGACTCCCATATGAAAGGCCTGTATAATGTTGCAATAATTGCCGCGGGCGCCAGCCTGGCAAGGCTCGATAAACTTCCATCAAATTCTACTCCCAATGAAAAGCTTGATGAACCATCAGATTGCTGCACTTCATAATTGTGCTGGTAAGTGGCAATGCTTTTCGTTAATCCCTGGGAGGCAAAACTTCCCAGTGCCTGTTCCGTATTTTGAGAAAGTTCGATGAATCCAAAAACCGAAACAACAATGAACATTGCAATGAGCCCCAGCTTTGCCACTACGCTTTTCAGGAAGGTGATGTTCCTGAGCATCATGAACATAAGAAAGAATGGAATGTAGGATACCAGTATGTATACCTTAAGTACGATCAGCACATATGCAGACAGCAGGATGAATACCATATTCAGGATAATATTCTTCCTGTCGTATATAAGGTGG
>CAYWSQ010000444.1:0-1503 GCA_964460925.1 uncultured Flavisolibacter sp.
CAACTGGCGCAGGGAATAGTGAAGCTTATGCCCACTACCCTGGAGCAGGAGTATAAGATCACACCGCAGCAACTGGAAGCAGCCATCACTCCAAAAACAAAACTCTTTATATTTTCTTCACCCTGCAATCCCAGCGGCGCGGTTTATTCCAAAAAAGAACTGGAAGGACTGGCTGCGGTCTTCAATAAAAATCCCCAGGTGATCGTGATCTCCGACGAGATTTATGAATACATCAATTACGCCGGGCAGCATGAAAGTATCGCAGCCATACCAGGCATGAAGGATAGAACGGTTGTGATCAATGGACTGAGCAAGGGATTTGCCATGACCGGCTGGAGGCTGGGCTACCTGGCTGCCAGCACTGAAATCGCGAAGGCCTGTGAAAAACTGCAGGGACAATTTACCAGTGGGACCAACGCCGTTACACAAAGAGCAGCTATCGTTGCCCTCACGGGTCCATTGGATGCCACTAAGGAAATGATTAAAGAATTTTCAAGACGACGTGCCCGCATGAATGAACTGATGAAAGAGATCAGGGGTTTTGAATTCGCCGAACCAGATGGCGCCTTCTATGCTTTCCCTTGTGTAGATTATTATTTCGGAAAAACTGACGGAGAGGAAGTGATCAAAAACGCTGATGATCTTTGCATGTATCTATTGAATAAGGGTCATGTAAGCACGGTTACCGGTTCTGCATTTGGCGATGACCGTTGTATAAGAATTTCTTTCGCCAACAATATGTCCAATATTGAAAAAGGGATGGAGCGCATCAAAACTTCGCTGGCAAAATTGATTTGAATTCCTTCAACTTTAATATTTAACCGCAGAGGGCGCAAAGGAAACGCAAAGGGAACGCAAAGACAATCCGAAGTTACTTTGCGGCTTCTTTGCGTTTGAAATTTATAGCTTATCAAATGGTGGTCCTTAGCGCCCTTTGCGTTTAATTGTTCTTTCTTTCAGCCAGTCCAATCAATTTTGCATGCAGCTCCAGCACCTGCGGGATCAGCATGTGCTGTTCATCATTGATGATGATAAAATCACAAAGTTTCATTTTAATATTCTCATCCATTTGCCGGTTGATGCGGCTGTACACATCTTCCCTTGACACGTGGTCACGGTCCATCACCCTTTTTACCCGGAGTGAGAGGGGAGCCTGGACACCGATCACGTAATCCAGCCCGGATGCCGAACCACTTTCAAAGATCAGCGCCGCTTCCTTGATGGCGTATGCAGTCGATTGCTTCATCATCCATGCTTCCGCCGCACGGATGGTAGGGGGGTGAACAAGCTGGTTGAGTAACTCCAGTTTCTGGGGGGCACTAAAAACAAGGGCTGCCAGTTTTGATTTATTGATCATTCCTTCTTCATAAAGGTCTTCTCCAAAATGTTTTTTGATGGATGCCATCAGTTCAGGATCTGTATTATACAGGTTTTTAGATACGGCATCTGCGTAGTACACAGGAATACCCAGCAACTCAAAAATTTTGGCAACAGTGGATTTTC